>JBIKOG010000076.1:0-30596 GCA_044358225.1 Bryobacteraceae bacterium
CCACTTTCGTTCTCCTGTTCAACCGCTTCTTCCTTCGGCTTGCGCCGATATCAGGGTACGCGGTTGGTTGCCAGGGTGGGCCATTTCAGGCCATCACAGTGGGCCAATTCAGAGTAGCGGAATCAATTGCACCTTCAGCAGCCGCCAGGCGCCGTCGAGGAGTTGGCGGAAAGCCTCCTCTTCGAGGTTGGAGCCGGGGCACACCTGTTCGCGGAGCTCAGTGGCGAGGGCGGCGTGGGCGTCCTTTTCGTGGTCCTCAATGACGAGGACGCCCAGGGTGAGCCCGTGGCGGGTGTTGTTGCGGGCGGCGCGGGCCTTGCCTTCCGGCGATTTGGGGCCGGTAGAGTGGAGCGCGTTGGCCTGATTGGCAAGAGTCTGGGCAGCGGTAGCCATGGCTATTCTTTCTCCCGCGGCTGGCGGGGGATCCCGAGGAATTCGACCCGGTTGCTGACGGGTTTGGCGACCGGGACCCGAGCGGGGTCGGCCATGGGAAAGAGCGATGTGTGCGGGCGGATTTCCTCTTCGACGTGGAGGAAGAGGGCGGTGCGGGCGGTTTGGAGGCGCTGGAGTTCGCGGCGGGCGCGGGTCCAGTTGCGCGAGGCTCGGGTGTAGGTGGCGTTGAGGGTGGCTTCGGCGTCCGGGTTGTTGGCGGCCAGTTCGCGGACGCGTTCGAGTTCCCAGGTGGCGTAGGCGACTTCGTTGGCGAAGATGCGTTCGAGCGGCGTGGCTGGACGCAGGTCTTCGACGGCCTGTTGTTGGAGGCCGGTAAGTGATGCAGGCATGGCGGATTCCTTTCCGCAGAGGGTGGTAGCCGGGGTTCCGTTCCGGTTTTTGAGAGGAGGGCGGCGCGCTCACTCTCACCTCTTATTCTAGCGAGCGTGTCCAGTTTTTCGGCTTTTGGGGGTGGCGGTTGGTGGGGTGGATGTGGCTTGTTTTCAGCGCTTTAGGGGCTATTTTTGGAGGCTTGTGACTGGGTTTGGCGGGTTGGGTGGTATTCGGTTTTGGAGGGGGTAAGTGGTTTGGTTTGTTGGGGTTGTCTCGCGAAAGGCTCCTCGGGGCTAGCGGAGCTTCTCGATCATCTGCAGCGCCTGGGCGTTTTGGGGCTGCACGGCAAGTAGTTGACGGCAGGCAGCCACGGCTTCTGGCTTCCGGCCCAGACGGTCGAGCAACATCGCCAGGTTGATGTAGGCGCTCTCTTCCCGTGGGGACTGGCGAATGGCGCGGCGGAATTCCTGTTCGCCTTTTGCGGAGTCCGCTGTTTCTGCGTAGAGGATTCCGAGGCTGTTGGCCAGCGCGGTGGATTCCGGCAGGCCGGTTCGCGCGGTTTCGAGTTCGCGGATCGCCTCGCGGTATTCACCCGCGGCGGCGAGGACGGAGCCTAAGTTAAACCGGTATTCCGGATGGTCCGGCTCCAGGCGTACGGCGGCGCGAAAGGCGGTCAGAGCCGCTGGCAGGTCTTTGGCGGCGAACAGGGCCGAACCGAGGCCGTTCTGCGCGAAAGCGTCATCCGGTTGGGCGGCCAGCACTTGCCGGAAGGCTTCGCGGGCCGCGCCCGGTTGGCGCTGTTTGAGGCGCAAGGTCCCGAGGTTCGCCAGCGCGTCGAGCTGGCGGGGATAGGCGCTGAGGGTGCGGATCAGCAGGGCTTCGGTTTTGTCGAGTTCGCCTTGCTCCAGCAGCAGGCCGGCGTAGTTGTTCAGGGCCTCCGCTGAGGGGTTGCCGCGGGCAATTGCCTCCTCGAAATAGACCGTACCTTCGGCGCTGAGGCCGTGTTCGGCGAGCGCCGTGGCCAGCTCTACATAGTCGCGATGCGGGCCCGGGCCGTACCATTGCCCGGCGAACGGGAGGGAGGGGCGATTGGTGGCGCGGAGATCGGCGAGGATGACGGTGCTGGCGGTGACGCCCTGGTATACCTTCAGCACGCGTCCTTTTTCGTCCAGCAGGAAGCTGAGGGGCAGGCCGAGATCCTGGCGGCGGTCGAACAGGTGGCGGTAGAAGAGATTCCAGGCCGCGATCTGGCTTTCTGTGGGATGCACTAGCGCGAATGGCGCGAGAGGCTTTCTGGTCTTGTCATCGTCGACGGAGGCCACGACTACGGTGAGGCCGGCATTCCGGAATTGCGTGGCGGCGTTGGTCCATTCCGCCATTTCCTGTTTGCACGGCGGGCACCAGGAGGCCCAGAAGTTGATGAGTGTCCTTGGCGCGGATGGCGTTGGCAATAGCGCCGGGGCAGGGAGCGGTTCGGCCAGCCAGACGGAGGCGGGGGCGGGCTCCTGTGCGACGCGCGGCCAGGTTCGCGCTGGCACGATTGGCTGGAACCGGGACTCCCCTTGCTTGAGGCGCATCCTGCCGCGCGAGGGGACCGCTGTCAGTTCCTGCTTTTGGCCGTTGGGCCAGACGATACGCAATGCTTTCGGCTGTTCGCCGGTTTCGAGGGCGAAATGCAAGAGCCGCGAGGACTGCGACAGATAGCCGGAGCCTGCCTGGACGATGCGCGTGAGCTTGCGGCCCCGATCGGTCTCCAGTTCGGCCAGGGCCCCGATGGCATCGCGATTCGACTGTTGTCCGTTGCCTTGCAGTTCGAGCAACAGCGCGCCGTTGCCGGGCTGATTGCGCCAGAGTTGCAGGCGCGGCGCGGTGCGGGACATGAGGGCGAGGTCGAGGGCTCCATCGCCATCGAGATCGAGGGTGGCGAAGGCGCGCCCATCGCCGGACGAATCCAAACCGGAGAGAAACGACTGGTCCTCAAACTTCCCGTTGCCGAGGTTGCGATAGCAGACATCGCGTTCGCGACCGCTCCAGGAACCGCCGGAACGAATGAGCAGATTGACGGCGCGCCAGGCCTCGCGGTAGGCGCGGGAGCCGCTGGCTTGTTGGGGAGTTCGCGACACGACCTGCCGCCAGAAGAAGCTTCACAAGTCGTGTGTTTCTGGGCCGGTGATGTAGCCGTTGGTGACGAAGATATCGAGGCGGCCGTCGTTGTCGTAGTCCCACAATCCGCTGCCCCAGGCCCAGCGCCCGAAGGCTACGCCGGCCGCCATGGTGACGTCTTGGAAAGTCCCATCGCCGTTGTTTTTGAAGAGCGAATTGCCGCGGGCCTGGCGTTGGAAGGCGGCGCGCACCGCCTGATCGCCGGCGACTTCGGTGAAGGCCGGGTTGAAGGTCAGCCGCTGGCCGGCGCTTGACCACATGTTGCTGACATAGAGATCGAGGAGGCCGTCGCCGTTGTAATCGCCCCAGGAGGCCGACATGCCGGCGGCCAGATCCTCTACGCCGGCCTTGGCGGCGACGTCGGAAAAGGTGCCGTCTCCGTTGTTGTGATAGAGGTTGTTGCGCCCGAAATCATTGGCGACATAAAGGTCCGGCCAGCCGTCCTGGTCGTAGTCCGCCCAGGAGGCGGCGAAGCTGAACCGGTTGTTGTTCTGGTTCATGCCGGTTATGGCGGTTACGTCTTCGAAGGTGCCGTCACCGCGGTTGCGGTAGAGGAAGTTGGGCGGGCCGTTGGTGGCGTCGTAGTAGGGCGTGGGGGCGTCGTAGGTGGCGGCGGCGTTCCAGAAGTCGTAGGCGCAGACGTAGAGATCGAGGTCGCCGTCGCGATCGTAGTCGGCGAGCGCGGCGGAGGTGAGGGTGGCGCCGGATTCCTTCATCCCGTTTTGCAGGGGCTGGCCGAATTTTCCTTTGCCATCGTTGCGGAAGATGAGTACGCGGGTTCCGGCGATGACGGTGAGATCCTGGTCGCCATCGTTATCGAGGTCCGCAAACAGGGCCATGGTGGAGGCGTCGAGAACGTCGACGCCGGCGGCGCGGGAGACATCGTCGAACGTTCCGTCGCCATTGTTGCGGTAGAGGCGGTTTGGCAGCCCGGCGGGCTGGCAGACGTAGAGGTCTTCGCGGCCGTCGCCATTGTAATCGCCCACCGCGATGCCGTTGTGGCCGTAGACGTCGATCCCGGTGGCGGCATCGAGCTCGGTGCGCCAGGCGTCGAGACCGCGCGCCAGTTGGTGTTTGTACGAAGTGTTGTGGCCGAGGGCGGTTTGGGAGACATCGCGAAAGCGGGGGGCGGCGTTGGTGTTTTCGCGAAGTGGCTCGACGCGGAAGCTCTTCAGTTGCCAGGCCGCGGCGGATTTTTCGAAGACTGCTTCGGCATGGCCCAGGAGTGACAGTCGTTGGCCATTCTTGGCGACGCCGCCCATTTCGACGCGCAGGCGCAGGGGGGTGGTTGCCACCGACGCCAGCGCGCGATTGCTGGCGATGATTTTCAGCTCCAGGAGTTGCGTATTCCGGAACCGGTCCAGCGTGCCCGGGGGCCAGGGGAGGGTGGCCTTGTTCTGTTGGATCCAGGCGTTGAGCGCCTCGTAGTCCTGTTCGCCGATCCAGCCGTCCTTATTGGCATCCGTTCGCGCCAGCACACGGTCAATGGCTGGGGCGCGGGGCGATTTCGGGGAGACAGGAAAGCTGGGCTGTCCGTGGACGGTGATGGAACAGGCCAGCCCGAACGTGACAGCCGCTAGCCGACGGAACATCTTAGAACTCGAAACGGAGGCTCATCTGAATCTGCCGGCCGGTCCCGCGGGTGCTGGTGATGCGGCCAAAGTCGCCACGGCCGCGCACGGCGTTGGGAGTGGAGAAATTGGGACGGTTCGGGAGGTTATAGAAATCGGTGCGGAAGACGAGGCGATAGCGGTCGTTGAACTCCCAGCGTTTGTTCACCGACGTGTCGATGTTCATTTGCTTCGGCCCGAAGCCGACGTTCCTGGCGGCGTTGCCGAAGTTGCCGGTGCCGGGAGCGGCAAAGCAGGCGGTGTTGAACCACTGGTTCAAGTACACGGCGCGTTCGCGGCCGCCGTCGATGGCGGGATCGCAGCTCAGGTTCGGGCGCGGGCTGCCGGAGAAGGTGTTGGAGAGATTGGTTTGTTCGATGGCGCCCCAGGGAGCGCCGGAGTGGACTTCGGCAATGAGGCCGAGGCTCCAGCCGCCGATGACCGCGTCGAGGAACGGGTTCTTGATATCCAGACTGCGGCCCTTGCCGACGGGCAGTTCGTAGACGGAACTGCCGATGATGCGGTGGCGGAGATCGTTGCCGGAATAGGATCTGTCGAGGTTTCGCAATTCGGGGTGGGTATAGCCGTTGCCTTCGGCGCCGGCAAATTCGCTGCCGCCTTCGATGTTATCGAGGAACTTCGACCAGGTGTAGTTCGCGAGGAGGTTGAGGCCCTTCAAGTAGCGGCGTTCGACCTTCAGATTGAGCGCGTGGTAGTTGGAGTTGCCCCAGTTCGGAGTCAGACGGTTGACGTTGTTGTACTGGGGGAAGAGGCGGGCGGTTTGGCTCTGCGTTGCGGGGCCGCGCCCGTTAACGAGGGGAATGTAGTTGATGTTGACGGCGGCGCCGCCCAACTTCGTTCCGAGATTGCCGAGGTAGGCGGCTTCGAAGAGCAGGCTGGCGCCCAGTTCACGCTGGACGGTGAAATTCAGCTGTTGGGAGTAGCCGTTGACGTGATCCTGCGAGATAAAGTCGGGTGCGGCGCGGGGTGCGGTTCCGACGGGTACGGCGCCCCAGCCGGGCCCGATGGCTTCGCGGGTTCCGGTGGGCAAGCCGTTGCGGAAGAGGAAGGCCGGCGTCAAGCCGCCGTCGGGAGAAGAGAACGAGAAGTTCGCGCCGAAGCCCTGGGACAGCGTGTTGACCACGGCGCCAAAGTAGGCGCCGAGGTAGTTAATGCCGTAGCCGCCGCGGACCACGGTGCGGGCCATGGGTTTCCAGGCGAAGCCGATGCGCGGGGCGATGTTGTTCTTGTCCATCGGGTGCGCATATTTGCCGAGTCCATCGCGCCCGGAATAGGTGACGATTCCCGGGGTTCGGGAGATGGGATTGATGGCCGTGCCGTTGAAGCCGCTCTGCCGGTTGTCGAGGCGTTCCCAGCGGGGCGTATCGAGTTCCCAGCGCAGGCCGAGGTTCAACGTGAGGTTCTTGGAGATTTTCCAATCGTCCTGGAGGTAGGCGCCGTAGTAGTCGGTGCGGGCCTCCAGCAGGTCCGGCCGGTTCTGGCCGGCGCTGGTGGTCCAGCCGAGGAGGAAGGAGGCCATGCCGCTGCGGGTGGCGCGGTCGTTGAAGGAGAACGTTCCGCCGCCGGTTTGAGACAGCTCATCTTTATTGAGCGAATAGCGGAATTCAAAGCCGGTTTTGAGGGTGTGCTTGCCCTTGATGATGGTGAGGTTGTCGACCAGATGGTGCGTGAGGATCGGGGTTTGGATGCGCTCATTCGGACCGACGCTGAAGCCGGATTGGCCGGTGACGGCAATGACGGGGAAGGAGTTGGCGTCCACGCCTTTGAGGCCGATGGTCTGGTTGAAATCGGAACCCGTTCCGGCCGCGCGGTTGATGTGCATGCGGATGGAGTAGCCGTAGCGAGCCTCGTTCAGGATGGTGGGGGAGAAGTTGTGCATCCAGGAGCCGAGGATGGAGTGGATCTTGTTTTCGCGAATGCCGGCGCGGGTATCGGCGATGGGGTTCGGGTAGGCGCTGGCGATTTCCTGGGGCGCGGCGATGACGCTGTAGCGGCCAAAGATGCGGTCGTTGTTGCCGAAGGAGTGATCGACGCGGGTGGTTAAGGAGTCCTGGGTGAGCTTGTCGGAGAGGTTGACGACGTAGTTGGCACTGGGGGCGCGGGTGATATCGGAGGCCACATTGGAATTGGGATAGAGGGCGGCAATTTGCCGGGCAATGGGGTCGAGGCGGGCGGCGGGAATGAGGTTGCCGGGGAAGGGTTGGGCGTTGGAGGGGTCGAGCACGGCGACGTCCCGGCGGTTGGAAAAATCACCGGTGCGTTCGGGCGCGTGGGGGACGATTAGATTGGAGACGGTGACGCCGTCGCGGCGCCGGGCTCCTTCATAGTTGGCGAAGAAGAAGGTGCGGTCCTTGCGGATGGGGCCGCCAAAGGAGGCACCGAAGATGTTGTAGCGCAGGGGCGCTTTGCGGGAGGCGAAGAAGGTGCGGGTGTCGAGCACTTGATTGCGGAGGAATTCGTAGGCGGCGCCGTGGTACTGATTGGTGCCGGAGCGCGTGGTCATGAGGATCAACCCGCCGCCGGCGCGTCCGAATTCGGCTGAGAAATTGCTCATTTCCGCTTTGAATTCCTGGAGCGATTCGGCTGGGGGATTCAACTGGAGTTGGGCCACTCCCAATGACATGTTCTGGACCACGGCGCCATCGAGCTGCCACATCTGGTTCTGGCTGCGTCCACCGGCCATGGAGAACATGGGCACCTGTTCGCCGCCGGTTTCGCTGGAGAATGTTACCGCGCCGAGGAGGCGCACGAGGCCCGCTGTGCGCCGGCTTTCGAGGGGCATGTTTAATACCGTGGTGCGCTCAATTAACTGACCAACGGAAGATGTTTCGGATTCGAGCAGCGCCGCTTGCGCCGTGACTTCCACCGTTTCTGAAACCGCGCCGAGTGTGAGGCGGAGATTGACGGTGCGGGTGATGCCGGTCTCGAGCGTGATGCCGCTTTGCAGGGCCTTCTTAAAGCCGGCCTTTTCCACGGTGACTTCGTACTCGCCGGGAATGAGGGAGGGGAATTGGTAGTTCCCGGATTCGTTCGTCGCGGCTTCGGTGACGATGCCGGTGAGCGTATTGCGGGTGATGACTCTTGCGCCGGCGACGATGGCACCGGAGTCGTCGGTGACCGAGCCGGTGAGGCGGGATTGTGTTTGAGCAAAGACGAGCGAACTCAGTGTCGCTAACAAGGCGAGAATTGACCCAATACGCATGGTGTATAGCTTATACCAACACGGTTGGGGGATGGTGTTCCTTCGGGCGGAGGACTTTGGTGGTTCAAGTGGCCGTCTTCTATCCAGTCCGACTTGTGGTACCATCGCGCCTGTTAGTCACCAACCACTATGGGCACACTTATATTCGGCGAAATCAAGAAACTCGTAGATAACTGGTGGACGTCTCTACCTGCTAACGATCCCGCCGATGTCTGGACAACCTGGGACCGCGATACTTACTACCTTTGGGGCGCGAACTCCGGCAATTACGACGGCATTCCTGTTGGCGGACCGCTTAACGGGGACGGGATGGCGAGCGTCAATTCCGGCCCCACGCGCGGCCGCGCCCATCCGCATTATGTCGGCGTCATTACTATGGCCCAGTCCGACCTGCCCAAGAATGACCCGATCTTCCAGGCCCTTGCCGCGAAACTGACCGCCGGTCAAGACGTTGTGATTCCCACGTTCCACGGTAAGTTGTCTCTGGGCACCGGCATTGGCGGCACCATCCCCCACTGGGACGCTATTCAGGAATACCTATTGCGCCAGATTCACGCCCTGGGCGCCAGCGCCAAATCGGTCACCATTCCGGCCGGGACCTTCTGGCCCGATCTCCGCCCGCACAAAGGCGGGCAGCCCTATCCAATCAGCCAACTCGACGATCTCATCACGCTGGCCAACATGCTCTCCACAAAAACCATGACCACCACGCCGAGCATGGACCAGCGCCACCCCATTCCCCAACCGATCCAGATCGGCAATGACCATTACACGGTTGTAGCCTTCTATTATCCGGGCCATGCCGACCCCTGTGACTTACTCTGCAATGCCGGGTGTTTCGGGAACTTCTACCCCTGCACGATCGTCCTGGACCACCCGTTAAACGGGCAGAAAATTACGCCTACCCCCACTTTTCAAACCGCCGAAGCGGCGTTCCAATCGCTCAAGTGGTGGAACTGCGACTGGCTGCGCGCGCTTTTCGGGAACGCCACGACCGGCAGCCAGGTCTATGACTACACGCAGGGCAGACAGCTTCCCCCGGGCATGACCCTTCCGCCCGCCGATGATGACTCGCTCCACGGCTACGCGGGCCTGGGCCGGGAAGGCGCTATGGCGTTCGTGGAGACGCAGAAGTACACGCAGAATCAGGACCTGCAGAGCGCCTTGCTGAGCACCGGCGGCGCGTATCTGCTGGAGCATGCCCACGGCCCGACGAAGGATCATTTCTGGAATGATAACGGCATCAACAAACTCGGCCGAACGCTGATGCATGTCCGTGCCAAGCTCCCGGGCGGCCAGGGGGCTCCCGCGGGGACCGATACCGACTCCATGGTTCCGCAGTTTAAGAAAGCTGTGGCCGACCTTCTTAGCGGCGGTACGCGTTAGGGGAAATCGACCGTTGCTACGTTGCCGGCGGTGACGAGGGCGGGGGTTGAGATCCGCCTGTTGGCGCCGCGCTCGGTGATGAGTGTGTATTCGCCGGGGGGCAGGTCGATGACGCCGAAGAAGCCGCCGCCGTCGGCGGTGGTGGTGCGGACGAGGGCGCCGGCGGTGTCGTAGACGTAGATGGCGGCGGTGTCTGTGGCCGTGCCCATGAGATGGCCGGTGGTGGGGTTCGTCTTCCAGGGGAGAGTGGGGACGTTGGCTTCTTCGGCGAAGATGGGTTCGGGGTTGGGGTCGTAGGGCGTTTGCGTGGTGAGGGCGGCGGCGAATTCGGCGAAGCCGCGGGCGGGGGTGGCGTCGACGGCGGCGTCGGGGTTGGCGAGGGCGTAGAGGTTGACGCCGAGGGGCGTGGCGGCGAGGGTGCGGCGGATTTGTTTGATGGACCCTTCGATGCCGTTGAGGTAGACGCCGAGGCCGATGAAGGAGGCGCGGTTGTACTGATGGGCGCGGGTCCACTCGTTCCATTGGTCGAACCAGGCGGCTTGCTGGGGGATGTGTTCGCGCTTGTAGTTCATGGGGATGGCGATGTCGATGATGCCTTCTTCGAGCCAGGCGCGCCAGTCCTGGAAGACGCGCCAGTAGGCTTCGCTGTTGCGCCAGGCGGCGGTGGAGGCGGGACCGCCGCCGTAGACGATGAGGGCGGCGGAGACGGTGAGACTTGGCCGGATGGCGAGGGCGTTGAGGTAGATGCGGCGGACGACGTTGGTGACTTGGTCGCGACGCCATTGGGACCAGGCCGGGTTGAAGGGATCGGGGGGCGGGGCGTCGTGGGGGATGTTGTTCGCCTCCTGGAAGCGCCAGACGCTGACGGCGTTGTAACCGATGTTGACGCCGGCGGCGGGCGATTGGGCGGGGCCGCCGGCGAAGTCGGGGTAGCGGATACGGTCGAGGTGGAGGCCGTCGATGGGGTAGTTGCGGACGAGGTGGGAGACGACTTCGACGGTGTAGGCGGCGGCATCGGGGTGGCCAAAATCGAGCCAGAATTCGGCGCCGAAACGGTGGCCCTGGAAGGTGATGCCGGGGGTGGTGTCGGGCAGGAGGGTGCGGGTGAGCCAGTTGTCGGGGCCGGGTTCGATGCGGTTGGTGGCGGGGTCGAAACCGGAGTGGCGGTTGAAGGCGTGTTGGGGGGAGGTGGGCGGGCCGAGGGTGACGGTGGGGGCGAAGGTTGGGTTTTTGTTCCAGATGGCGCCGAGGATGACGAAGGCGTGGACTTCGATGCGGGCGGCGTGGGCGGACTGGATGAGGGCGTAGAGGGGGTCGAAGGCGGGGGCGCTGGGGGTGAAGTCGGGGAGGGGCTCGAGGGAGTTGAGGAACCAGGCGTCGCCGCGGCGGCGGACCTGGACGAAGAGGGCGTTGGCGCGGGCGGATTGGGCGCGGGAGATGACTTGTTCGATGTCGGCGGGGGAGTTGAGGGAGGTGTTGAAGGTGTCGGCCCAGAAGGCGCGGTATTCGGAGCGGGGGGCGGCTAGGAGGGTTAGTGGGAGGAGGAGGATGAGGAGGGCACGGGGCATCTTTTGATTGGTAGCACAGGGGTGGGCGCGAATACACTATGCAGTTACGCCTTAACGCCAGGTACCGGCAGCGTCGTGATTCGCGCTCCCTGGCGGGCGGGACGATGCATTCCGTAAGATACTGCCCACGACCGCGATCATTCGAGGATTCCGGGGGCGGCGCGGTTAGCGCCGAGTCTGTTCTTGCGCGTAAGGTGAAGCAGGTGGTTTCGCGAATTCGGTTCGGTGCCCGGATGGAGTGGACCGCGGCGAAGATGATGGACGCTCCGGTCGGCCGTCGGGGTCGCCATGCCGGATTTTGTCGTTATCCGCCGAACGCGTCGGCATGACGACGACTGGTGCGCCGAGTTGCAGCGCCGTCCGTGCCGCCGTGCACGCAAAGGTCCATTGTGCCGTGCATGGAGTATGCCAGCGGAATAGTACAGTTTGCCTCGCCGTGGCTTTCGGGTTTTCCCGGACCGTATGCTACGATTTTTCCTATGGTTCGATCGCTGTTGGGTGTAGTGACTCTTTCGATTTTCTGGATCAGCGGAGCCAGTGCGCTTCATGCCGGTGTGATTCGAGGAGCGGTAGGCGTGACCGCGACCGTCGCGGGCTTCCCGTCCGGAGGACAAGCGGCTCTGATCAATCAATCCGGCTTATCGACCCCATATGTCAGCGGGGTCACGGACTTCGCCACCTATGTCAGTTCCACGACACACGCCTTCCAGAGCTTCGGTCCAGCTAATGTTTGGAGTGGCGGGGCCAGCAACCAGTACTCGATGTCGATTGACATGGGCGCCTTGTTCCCGATTACCGGGTTGGCCGTCTGGAACCTGATCAGTTCGCAGGCGGCTGTCACATCGATTCGTCTCTACACCGACACCGATGGCAACCTGAACAACGGGTTTGGTCCTGCAGTGGGTACATTCAACATCAACGTTAACACCAGCGTCGCGACCAATCTCGCGACGATCCTTTCGTTTTCGGAAGTCTCAACGCAATACTTCGTCATTGAACCTTTGACCTCCGTGAGCGGGATTGGAAGCGGTTTCGCGTTCGCGGAAATTGCTTTTAACGAAGTGGTTCCGGTGCCGGAACCTGGTACCGCGGTCCTCGGGTTCGCTGGTCTTGGGCTGTTGGCGCTGCTGCGCCGCCGCCGCTAACGGTTGGCTCCCGGTTGGCGGGCCAGACTGGCCGAAGCGCAATTGGAGCAGCGGCCGTGGGGCGTGTTCTATCGCCTACTCACTGATGCCCGAACTGCCGGGCAATGGGCTGCCCCTCCCTTTGCCGATCGGCTGGATGCGGTCTTCGCGCCGGCGTCCTGGATCGGCGCTGAGGAGGTCTGTACGTGTCGGCGACTGGCCTGTGGCGGCGAAGAATCTGCTCGTGCAGGACCGGAACAGGCGGGCGGGTGCCGGGTTCGATCGGTTGCGGCAAGACCGGTTTCTCGAGGCTGGTCGTCTATGGTCCAGATCTGACGCAAGCGACGGAGGACGTGGAACCCGTCGATCTCGATTCGGTGATGCGTGAGAGCGATTTTGTCACCGCCGGCGCGTTCCTGAATGCGAGCAGACAACGGGTCTCATTGGCGAGCGGGAACCGCGGCAGAGGTACAGGGAATCCCGCGCCGAGTTTCCATAGTTGCCCGTATCAACGACCGCTCGGGGCGCTGGGAAATTCATTTGGGCGGGGCGTTACTTTGCACCGCGGGACTGGTGGCGTGGCGCCTGGCCTCCCGGCTGCGAAGCGAGATCGGCTACGATGCCCATCGCGGTCCTATGCGGGGATGCCGTCAGATTCCGCCACGCTGAGGTTTGACGGCCGTTGGGATACGGGGAGCGGTATGGCGGTGGGTAGCCCGAGGAAAAGTTGGCCGAAAGTGTCGCCGGACGCTGGTACAATACGAGATTAACTGCGTGAGTCTCCGTACCGACAGCGTCGTGGCCATCTACCCCGGATCGTTCGATCCTCTGACCAATGGGCATCTTGACCTCATTGACCGAGGGCGCCGGTTGGTCGGCAAACTCGTCGTCTCTGTGCTCAACAACGAGGCGAAGCATCCGCTGTTCAGCGTGGAAGAACGGATGGACATGCTGCGGGAAGCCACCGTCGGCATGGACAACGTGGAGATTGGTGGGTTCGAGGGTTTGTTGGCGGAGTATGCTGCCCGGCGGGGGGCGAGCGTGATTCTGCGCGGGATTCGGGCCATTTCTGATTACGAATACGAACTGCAGATGGCGTTGATGAATCGCCGGCTGCGCCCCGATATTGAGACCATGTTTTTGCTCGCCGGGGAAGGGAACTCGTTTCTGAGTTCGCGCCTGGTGAAAGAGGTTGCCCGCCTTGGCGGGAATGTTTCCGGACTTGTGCCCGCCGCCGTCGAACAGCGTCTGGCGGCGCGGTTCAACGCCCCCGGCGCCCCAAAGTAAGGTGTAATGAAAGGATGAGTTCTTCTGTGCCTGTAGCCCAGCTCACTGTAGCCGAAAGAATGTCGACGATCAGCGTTTCGTCGACGATGAAAGTTGCCGCTGACGCCGACAAGATGCGCCGCGATGGGATCGACGTGGTCGATTTCGGCGCGGGGGAACCGGACTTCCCCACGCCGGACAACATCAAGCAGGCCGCGTTTGACGCGATCAACAACAACTTCACCAAGTACACGCCCGCTGGCGGCACGCAGGAACTGAAGGTCGCCATCTGTGCGCGGCACAAGGCCGACTACGGCACCGACTACACGCCCGCCGAAACCGTGATCAGCGTGGGCGGCAAGCACGTGATCTTCAACGCGATGCAGGCTTGCATCAACCCGGGCGACGAAGTGATCATCCCGGTGCCGTACTGGGTGACCTACAAAGACGTCGTCAACTTTGCCTACGGCAAGTGCGTGTTCGTGGAAACGGACGAGGCCAATGGCTTCAACCTGACGGCCGAGATGATCGAGAAAGCCATCACGCCGAAGACGAAGATGGTGATCATCAATTCGCCTTCGAACCCGTCGGGCGCGGTGTTGCCGAACGAAGAGTTCATCAAGATTTTCCAGCTGACGTCTTCGCGCGGCATCTGGCTGTTGACCGACGAATGCTACTGCCGCTTCCTGTACGACAGTGAGCCGTTTTCGATTGCCGCCCAGCCGGGCGCCAAGGACACGGTGATCGTGGCCGGATCCCTTTCGAAGACCTACGCGATGACCGGATGGCGCATCGGTTTCGCCCTGTGCCCGCCGGCGGTGGCGAGCGCGATGATGAAGCTGCAGAGCCATTCGACGTCCAACCCGACCTCCATTGCGCAGAAGGCCGCCGTGGAAGCGGTGAAGGGGCCGCAGGAAGGCGTGGGCGTGATGCTGGCGGAATACCGCAAGCGGCGCGACTACGTGATCGAGCGCATCCGCCAGATTCCGGGCGTGACGTTGCAGGTGCCGCAGGGCGCTTTCTACGTGTATCCGGACATCAGCGTGACGTTCGGCAAGGGCGGCATCAACAACACCATGGACTTCTGCGAAAAGCTGCTTTCGCAGGCGCACGTGGCCGTGGTTCCCGGTGAGGCGTTCGGCACGGAGAAGCATATCCGGATCAGCTACGCGACGTCGATGCACGAGCTGGAACGCGGGCTGGACCGGTTGCACAAATTCATCGTTGAACTGGCATGAAGCCTGTCCAACTACAGCCTCGGTTTGTAGAGCGGGTTTGGGGGACCACGGCGTTAGCGCCGTGGTTTCCCGACCAGGCGGAGCTAACGGGGGAGGTGTGGTTTACCGCCGACGATAACCAGACATCGGAAGGGTTATCGCTGCGGGCGTTGATGGAGCGCGACGGGGAGAAGCTGTTGGGGACGGCCGTGCGGCCGGCGTTTGGCGGGCGATTCCCGATTCTGGTGAAGTTTCTCTTTACGAAAGAGAAGCTTTCGGTGCAGGTGCATCCGGACGATGCTTACGGCGAGGAGTATGAAGGCTCGCCGGGCAAGACGGAGATGTGGTTTGTGTTGCGGGCCGATGCGGGCGCGACGATTGCCGCGGGATTTAAGCGGACGTTGACGCCGGAGCAGTTGCGGCAGGCGGTGTACGAGGGGTCGGTGGAGAGCGAGTTGGAATGGTGGCCGGCGGAGGCGGGGCAGGCGTATTTTGTTCCGGCGAAGACGGTGCACGCGGTGGGGGCTGGCGTGGTGATTTGCGAAATTCAGCAGAACTCCGACGTGACGTACCGGTTGTGGGATTATGGTCGGCCGCGGGAGCTGCATGTGGAGAACTCGCTGGCGGTGGCCGATTTGGGGCCGCATCCGGGGCCGGTGGATCCGGTGCCGTTTGGCGGCGGGGAGCTGTTGGCCGAATGTCCGTACTTTGCGACGGAGCGAATGGATTTGAACGAACCGGTGGAGTGGCACTCCGACGCGGAGCGGTTTCATTTGCTGGTGGCGACGCGGGGAAGCGGCGTGATGACGACCGAAGAAGGCGAATGGAAGATGCGGCAGGGGCAGTGCTGGCTGATTCCGGCCGGGTGCGGGACTTATGGGATCGATGGCGCGGACCTGGAAATTTTGCGTGTGTATGTACCCGCATAGGGTAAAATCATAGATGCTCTGGCGCAGCCGGTTGTAAGGTGCATGCGCTACTTTCTCGTCACGATATTATTGGGGATTTCCGGGTGGACACTGGCATCGTGTTCAGACGGTCCCGAACCCGCGTCCGCGATTGTGGAGGCCTACGCGGGGCCGATGACACTGAATATCCGGCAGGAGATTGGGCTGAAGTCTCCGGTGGTGGTGACGGTGAAGCACGGCGACCAGTTGGAAGTGCTGGCGGTGCGGCGGCGGTTTATGCGGGTGCGGGCGCCGTCGGGCAAAGAGGGTTGGTGCGACAGTGAAAAGCTGCTGACGACGGAGCAGATGGCGCGTTTGCGGGCGGTGGCCGAGGCGGCGGGGAAGTTGCCGGCGCAGGCCGAGGCGACGGTGTTTGACGCGCGAAACGTGCATACGGAGCCGCACCGGCAGTCGCCGAGTTTTTTGATGCTGAAGGAAGAGGAGCACTTTCATGTGCTGGGGCACCGGCTGGTGGAGCGGGGGCCGTATGAGTCCGAGATTGCGAAGAAGATAGCGAAGGCCAGCGCGCCGCCGCCGCGGAAGAAGCCAGCGCGGGTTTCGAAGAACAAGGACAAGAAGGGGCGGAAGGAAGGGGAAGTGGAGTTGCCGCCGATGCCGGAACCGCCGCGGTTGCCGGCGAACTGGCGGCAGTTGTCGCACCGGTTGACGGAGGCGGAGGTGGCGGCGGCGGAGAAGAAGAAAGAAGAACGGTCGGCGTTGTCGATGCTGATCCGGCAGCCGCAGGAGCCGCCGAAGTTTGAAGACTGGAGCCTGATTCGGACGAAGGATGGGAAGGCCGGGTGGATCCTGACGCGCACGATGACGATGACGATTCCGGACGATGTGTCGCGGTATGCCGAGGGGCACCGGATTACGTCGTGGTTCGCGTTGGGGGACGTGCAGGACGGCGACCAGGTGAAGAAGCATTACCTGTGGACGACGATCGCCAAGGGCGGCGAGGCTTATGAGTTTGACGGGTTCCGGATCTTCGTCTACAACGCGCGGCGGCACCGCTACGAGACGGGTTACCGGGAGAAGGGCGTGAAGGGGTATTTCCCGAGCGCGCTGCATCCGGTGGAGGTGACCGAGGGGCGCAAGACGCATACGGCGCAGGGCTTTTCGCTGGTGGTGGAGGAAGAGGACGGCGCGCTGGTGCGGAAGACCTACTCGTTTGAGGGCTACCGGGTGCGGCTGCTTTCGAAGACGCCGTGGGTAAAGCTGGACGATCCGTTGGATTTGAAGGCGCTGGCGATTACGCAGCCGGCGAATCAGAAGCCGCCGCCGCCGCCGGGATTGTGGGAGCGGGTAAAGCGGAGTTTGCCGTGGTCGAAGAAGTCGTAAGCTAGCTATATATGCGGCGACGGGCGTTTCTTTCAGCATTGACTGTTCCGCTGGTGACGCCAGCGATAGGGGCGACCAGAATGGTGAAACCGAAGCTATTGAAGAAGGGCGATACGGTGGGGTTTGTGACGCCGTCGACGTACGTCTCTTCGCCGGACGAGATTGCGAGCGCACTGCGGACGGCCGAGTATTTCGGGCTGAAAGTAAAGATGGGCGCGAACGTGCGGAAGCGCACGGGGTATGTGGGCGGGACGATTGCCGAGCGGGCGGCGGATGTGAACGCGATGTTTGCCGATCCGGAGGTGAAGGCCATTTTCGCCATTCGCGGCGGGTACGGAAGCGCGCAGATTCTGCCGGCGCTGGACTATGACCTGATTGCGAAGAACCCGAAGATTTTTCAGGGGTACAGCGATATTACGGCCATGCATCTGGCGATTCACCAGAAGACGGGGCTGGTGACGTTCCACGGGCCGGTGATGCTGAGCGGGTTTACGCCGTATACGATTGACCATTTCCGGCGGGCGTTGTTTGCAGTGAAGCCGTTGGGCAGTGTGACGAATCCGGTGGAGACGAACACGATGCGGCCGAGCCATCCGTTGCGGACGGTGAAGGGCGGGCGGGCGCGCGGGCCGCTGATCGCGGGGAACCTGACGCTGATTTCGACGACGATGGGGACGCCGTACGAGATCGACACGCGGGGGAAGATTCTGTGTATTGAAGACGTGGGGGAAGAGCCGTATTCGATGGACCGGATGCTGACGCAGTTGCGGCTGAGCGGGAAGTTGGAGGCGGCGGCGGGGATTGTGTTTGGGGAGTGCGCGCGGTGCTCGCCGCGGGAGTTCCGGCCGGGGTTTGATTCGACGTTTTCGCTGGGCGAGATTGTGGATGACATTCTGGGCGGGTTGAAGATTCCGGTGCTGGCGGGGTTGACGTTCGGGCATACGGCGGACCAGTTAACGCTGCCGCTGGGATGTCAGGCTACGCTTGATGCCGATAAGGGTACGTTGACGATTGAAGAGTCTGGCGTGGAGGCGTAAGCGGCATGGCACAGGCCTATGATGCGGTGATCGTGGGGGGCGGGCATAACGGGCTGGTGACGGCGTTTTACCTGGCGCGGGCGGGGCGGAAGGTGCTGGTTCTGGAGCGGCGGGAGATGGTGGGCGGGTGCGCGGTGACGGAGTCGATTTGGCCGGGGTACCGGGTGTCGACGGCGAGTTACCTGGTGAGCCTGCTGCAGCAGAAGATCGTGGACGATATGCAGTTAGAACGGCATGGGTACCGGGTGGACGCGAAGGACCCGGCGTTCTTTTCGCCGTTTCCGGATGGGCGGTACTTTTTCACGTGGCAGGACGCGGGGAAGACGCTGGCGGAAATTGCGAAGTTTTCCAAGCGCGACGCGGCGCGGATGCCGGAGTTTGAAGAGCAGTTGGAGCGGCTGGCGAAGCTGGTGGAGAGTTTGTTGCTGGTGTGTCCGCCGCCGTTTCCGCCGCAGGGGGTTGGGGAGATTATTGAGTATTTGAAGTTGGCGGGGCGGGTGCGGAAGTTGTCGGCGGCGGATATGGTGGCGCTGGTGAAGATTTTCACGATGAGCGCGGCGGATTATCTGGACGAGTGGTTTGAGTCGCCGGAGGTGAAGGTGACGCTGGCGACCGATGGGGTGATCGGGGCGAACGGGGGGCCGCGGTCGCCGGGGACGGCTTATATTCTGCTGCACCACTGCATGGGCGGTGTGGGCGGAAAGCGTGGGTTGTGGGGCTTTGTGCGGGGCGGGATGGGGGCTGTTTCGGAGGCGATGGCGAGCGCGGCGAAGGCGGCGGGGGCGGAGATCCGGTGCGGGGTGCATGTGTCCCGGATTCTGGTGAAAGAGAACCGCGCGGTGGGCGTGGTGTTGAAAAACGGGGATGAGATTGCGGCGAAGATGGTGGCGTCGAACCTGGACCCAAAGCGGACCTTTTTGAAGTTGCTGGATGCTTCGATTTTGCCGCCGGAGTTTGCGCGGACGATCGAGCATTTCCGGTGCGAGGGGATTAGCGCGAAGATCAACCTGGGTGTGAAGGCGTTGCCGAATTTCAAGGCACTGCCGGGGGCGAGCGCGCCGCATCATAAGGCGACGATGCATATTTGCCCGTCGATGGATTATGTGGAGAAGGCGTGGGATGACGCCAAGTATGGCAAGCCGAGCGAGCGGCCGATGTTGGAGATGACGTGCCCGACTTTGTATGATCCGACGCTGGCGCCGGAGGGGCGGCATATTATTGGGATCTTTTTGCAGTATGCGCCGTATACGTTGCGGGCTGGGAGTTGGACGGATTTACGGGAGCCGTTTTTTAAGCGGGTTTTGAAGATTATTGACGAGTACGCGCCCGGGTTTTCGAGCGGGATTGAGCATGCGGAGCTGTTGACGCCGGTGGATTTGGAGACGCGGTACGGGATTACCGGGGGGAACATTTTCCATGGGGAGATGGCGATTGATCAGATGTTCTCGCTGCGGCCGGCGGCGCGGTATGCCAATTACAAGACGCCTGTGGCGGGGTTGTATTTGTGTGGGAGCGGGGCGCATCCGGGGGGCGGGGTGATGGGGGCGCCGGGGCACAATGCGGCGATGGTGATGTTGAAGGGGTAGGGGTTGGTTTGTTGATCCCCAGGCCCGGCGGGCTTGTTTTGCGTTTGGACAGACATGGCGGCGAGATCTCAGGGCCCGCAGACCCGTGGTGCCCGGTTGTCACTGTGTCTATAGTAGTTAGTCATGGACTTAGATCACGTCTTGGATATTGACGAAGGCCGGTTAGTTAGTGACCGTGCCGCGATGGCGGACGCCTTTGCGAAGGCACGGAACGCGGGCAAGCCCATCGTGATTCATTTCCATGGAGGACTGGTAACGCGGAACTCCGCCTTGACCGGGGCTCCCGTGCTGCAAAAATTCTATGAAGATTCCGGTGCGTACCCATTCATTCCCGTTTGGAATACGGGGCCGGTGGCGGTGCTGCAGGACATATGGGTCCGCATTGCCCAGGAGACACTTTTCCGGATCCTGCTCGATCGCGTAACCGGGCTCGTCCACGCCCGGATGAGCGACTTTGTGGGAAGCCGTGGCGGCGGTGTGGACCGGACGCTCGGGCCAGTCACCGTCGCTGTCGCCGGGGAGGGCGATTTCCCGGCGGCGTACTTGAACTTGAATCTCGATTCTGTGCGCGGCAAGGAGGAACTTGCTTTGCGCGAGTTTCAGGAAGAGAGCATCAAGGCGCAAATGGAGACGGACGTGGAGTTGAACACCGCTGTTGACGCGGTGCTGCGCGGCGCCAATCTGCCCGTCGCCGCCGGCTCTCGCGCACCGGGAATCAACTCGCAAAACCAATCCGTTCCCTCTCTTGCCGATACAGCCGCGCTGGAGCCGCTGCAGAAGGACGCCAACACCCGTGGGCTTGGTTTAGGGACGGCTGTGGCGGTTTTGAAGATTGTTGTTAAGGTGATCGGGCGCTTTATCCGGCGGGCCGACCACGGCCTTCATGCGACCGTCGTCGAGGAAGTTCTACGGGCTTTCTACCTTGGTTCCGTTGGCACGGCGGCGTGGTCCAAGATGAAGGACTACACCCAATGGGCATTCTCCGCTACCACGACCAATGCGAGCGGCATTGCACTCATTGAGGAACTGCAGAAGATCCCCGCGGCGCAGCGCGTGATGCTGGTCGGCCACAGCGCCGGTTCCATCTTCATCTCCGAGCTGCTGCAGCATTTCCCGGATTCGGATCGGAAGTTTGAAGTCGTCTTCCTTGCGCCGGCTGTTACCGTCGAGCTCTTCGTGCAGGCCGTGGTCCAGCGTCAGCACCTGCTGGCGAAGAACCCCGCCGGCAACCCGCTATTTCGCATGTACACCATGAATGACTTCTACGAATCGCGGGATGTCCTGGTTCGTAACGTGCCAGTATTCGGCGATTTGAATTGGTTCTATCCTCGCTCGTTGCTCTACTTGATCTCTGGGATTTTGGAGGAGACCGCCGGGAAGGAGGTGGTCGACGCGGCCATCACCGGACTACAGCGGGTTTACGATCCCACATATCGAAGCGCCGCTGTCGCGGAAGTAGCCGAAGCCCGCGCATTTGTGGAGGGCCCCGCGGACCGGCGAGTTTGGGCCGTCGCTGGTTCGACCGACCCGCGGATGCGGTCTAACTCGACCAGTCACGGCGGCTTCGGCTCGCCAGACTCCACGAATATGACCATGCTGAGCGTCGCCGCACTCCTGTCAGCCGGCTGGTAGAAATGGATCCCACGAAACAGTACGCGCTGCTGGTCGGACTCAGCAAATACCCCGCGATTGGGGACTTGAAGGGCCCAGTGAATGACCTGGCCGACATGACACGGTGGTTGACCGAAGACCTGCATGTTCCGTTGCAAAACATCAAATCGTTTAGCGATGTTCCCACTCGCTATGTGGAGCCTAGGGTTGCCGATTTCGAGGATTGGATTACCGAACTGGAAGACAAGGCGAAGGACGCTCCGTTCCCGTTCGGCCAG
The DNA here is from genome assembly GCA_044358225.1 of Bryobacteraceae bacterium. Classification (GTDB taxonomy): domain Bacteria; phylum Acidobacteriota; class Terriglobia; order Bryobacterales; family Bryobacteraceae. The sequence continues at coordinate 21,123 of JBIKOG010000076.1, forward strand.
AGGCTCTATGTCTACTTTGCGGGACATGGCTATAACGCCACGACCGCGCAACAGGCTCTGATTCTGCCGCGTTCGCGTGCCACGGGAATTTGGAGCGCCGTTCCGATGGTTCCGCTGCGCAACGGTTTGCAACTGCGAGCCTACTTCCAGGAGATCGTGCTGCTGTTCGATTCCTGCCGCTCCATTCTGAAGTATGCTCCGGAGGCGCCGTGGGCCGACCGGCCAGCCGCCCATCCCAAGCATGCCAGCGTCCGGTCCTACTCGATCTTCGCCTCCAAATCCGGCTCTCCGGCGAAAGAGGTGGAATTCACGAAGGACCGGTGGGCGGGTGTGGTTACGCAGGCATTCCTGGCCGGAGTACAGGGTTATGCCGCGGATGCCGAAGGCGTCGTTTACGCCCATAAACTGAAGTCATTTCTGTATGCCGCTGTGAAAGACCGGCTGGGCCGCGACACCGAGCCCGACGTGGAGGATCCGTCCACCGAAGAGGAGCCGTGGCCACTTTTCTACGCGCAGCAAAAACTGCCGCGGATTGTGATCCGGCCGACGACGACTAAAACCGGTACCGTGACAATCACGGTGCGAAAGGATCGCACGACGCATCAGGTCGATCTGGCCGCAGGCGTGCAGGTAAAGGAAGTGGAACGGGGTTATTATCTGGTCAGGCTTCCCGATGGACAGGAGAAGGAAGTCATGGCGGTTTGGGAGGAAAAAGTTGTCGAAGTTTGACCGCTTTCCGGTAACGAAACTCTTGGCTGAGACGGAGGTTGCGGTGCGTCCCGCACACCGCCTAATGGTCGACGCCGGGTCCAGCCTCGGCGAGGTCTTCGTGATCGACGGCGGCTTCAATCTTGTCGCGCGAGCGCAGGGAAAACTGGATACACTGCTCCCGGCGGGCGATTATCTGGTCAAATACCGCAATGGGGACCGTTATGACGAACACTGGGTAGAGTTGACTGAGGACGTCAGCAAGACCTGGCAGGAGGCGCCGATCCCGCCCACCGCCGCGCCGATTTCCGAGCGCGCCGGATGGGGAACGGCCGATTCCGACTTTGCTGACGGCCTGCGCCGCCGCCGGCGTCTATCGGTCATTGTGCGCGGTGAGGACGGAACGCCCCCTTTGGACGATGTCCAGATTCTCGACCGCACCGGCGAGAAGATCGTCCGCATGGCGGACGCCACTGCTATGGGTTGGGATTTGGGTAGTTCTGAGCGGACGGCCGGATTCGGGGGCGACGTTGCCGACGGGTGCTACCTGCTTCGCGTCGCCACGCCGGGGCTGCGGCCATACATCATGGCGCTCTGGGTGGCGCGGGATTGCTCCACGCAGATCTACATGGACCGCCGCAGCCTGGGGGTGCGCGGAGTCAAACGGAAGGGGCCTCATATGAGCAGCGCCTCCATCTTCGTCGCTCAACAATCGGCCCCACTTCATGAGTTGAAACCGCTGATGCAGTTGACCGAATCGGCGAAGTCTGTCCTCAGTTACGACCGCCTGCTTCTGCCGGAGGAGGAGGAAATTCGACAGGCCGCATCCGGCAAGATGCTCTGCCCCATCGCCGGGCTTCTGGCTGGCCACCTGCTGCGGCTGAAGGTGGAGGATGCAATCGCTAAGGCGGAGCCCCAAGCGGAGAAACTGCGGTCGCTGCTGTTGGAGGTCATCGGTAACATGTCCTACCTCATGCCCGGCAGTCCGGACGTCGGCGCGCTTGCTCTCTCTCAGGGTTTGCCGACCGATGCCGATTTTGGTGCGCCGCCGATGCTGGCCCATTCCTGGGCGATCATTTCGGGTATGGACCGGCCCGTAATCCCTCCGGGGAGCTATGCCAGCCGTATTCGTCCCGCCGTCGTTGCTGTCCGGCCGTGGTTGCTTTGGAATCAATCGCCCATGGTGAAGCGAAAAAAGCCCGGAGCGTAGGAGGGCAGGCGGAAGATGGCGCGGCTCAATGGACTTGAGCCGCGCCGCTGGATCCTAGATGCTGGGGACGGCGACTTCGGCGCCCTTGCGGTCGGCGGAGACGTAGCCGGCGTAGATGGCGAGGGTGATGTCGATGGCCAGTTCGAGGTCGCACTCCGGTTGACGGCCTTCGCGCATGGAGTGGACGAAATCGTGCATTTCGTAGAACTGGCCGTTGCTCCAGCCGAACTCGGGGTAGGCCTGGATCCAGCCTTCGTTGGAGCTGATCTTTTCCATCAGATCCATGTTGGCGAACTCTTTTTTGTCCGGGCTGTAGAGGTCGACGACTTTGACGGGCTGGATGTGGCAGCGGGTGCGGTGGTTGTTGGCGTAGACCTCGATGAAGTCGTAGACGCCGCCCAGGACGAGTTCGCTGGTCATGACGTCGGCGATCATGCCGTCATCGAAAATGACGTGGAGGAAGGCGTAGTCCTCGGTGTCCTTGTACGTGGTGCGGAGGTAGCCGCGGTCTTCAAAGGCCGGCTGTTTGGTGATGGAGTGGGTGCGGCAACTGACGGCGACGGGGCGGATGGGCTTGCCGTTGCGGGCGAGGCCTTCTTTGCGTTTGAGATAGAGCACGCCGCCGAGCGGATGGCAGCCCTTGCCGATGAGGGAGCCGCCGCCCTGTTCGCTCCAGATGCCGTAGACGGGCGAGTGGGAGCCGGAGTGGGACTCCTCGGCGGTCATGCGGAGGATCTGCGCTTTGGTCTTCTCGATTACCTCGCGCTCGCGCTGGACGGAGGGGGCGTAGATGTAGTTTTCGGCGTAGCCCAAGAGGATGCCGCTTTCGGCGACGACGCGGCGGATGTCACGTAGTTCCTCGGTGACGGAGGCGAGCATCTCCTCCTTTGAGAATGTTTCGGGCGAGCCGAAGAAACCGTGGAAGGGTTTTTCGACGATGACGTGTTTGCCGGCGGCGGCGGCCTTGCGGATGTACTCGGCGTGGGAGGAGGGCGGGGTGCAGATATCGAGCACGTCGATATCGGGGAGCATCTCGTCGACAGAGGCGTAGGCGCGGACTCCGAATTCCTGGGCGAAGGCTTCGCGGGAGGAGGCGCGGGCGCTGGTGACGCCGACGGTGACGGCGGGTAGGCCGCGGAGGTTTTTGTGATGGAACTTGCCGGCAAAGCCGGAGCCGGCGATGCCGAGACGGAGGGGGGCGTTTTGCATGATGTCAGTTGCCGCGCGGACGGGTCCAGAGGAGTTCGTAGCTGGGCTTGCCGGGGCGGGTGTAGGTGGTGGAGGTGGATCCGGTGGGGCCGGGCGTGCGGCCGGGGCCGGGCTTGGGGCGGGCGGCTTCTTTGTCGATGGGTAGATTGTCTACGCTGGAGCTGCGGGAACCGCGGAAGGTGGCCGGGCCGGGGACGAATTCAATGCGAGCAATCTGGTCCTTAGGGACCGATATCTGCTCGGTTTTGGTGGTGATGATGACGCTGTCTTCGGTGGTGTCGTAGACCTTGGCGACGATGCCGAAGCGGGCGCCGATTTTGGTGACGCGGACTTCGGTACCGGGGTTCAGGTGCATCACTTTATCCCAGCCGTCTTTTTCGGCAAAGGGGGCGGCGAAGGCGAGGGGGGCGAGGGTGGAGAGGAAGAATCGTCGGTGCATCCTGCCGCGAGGATAGCAAAAAAGATTAGCGGCGTGAAAAAGTGATGCCTTTGGCGCGGCCGACGCTGGCTTCGAGGCCGCGATCGGCGGTGGGCTTGAGTTCGAAATCGCCGGCTTTGTAGGCGCCGTTGGCGGCGGGTTGGACGGGGAATTCGGGGCCATCGGTTTGGAGGTAGAGCTTGCCGTCGCGAGGGGTGAGTTGCCAGACGGTGAAGAGTTCTTCGCTCCAGTAGCTGGCGGCGAGTTTTTCCATCTCGCCGGGCTGCCATGGGCGGGGGGCGAGTGTGAGGCGGTCGCCGGGGAATTCGACGACGGGCGCGCCGGTGTAGACGCGGGCGACGAGGCGGCCGAGGCGTTCGATGGGCACGCCGCCCACGTTGCAGAGACAGAGAACCGTGAGTTCCTCTTTGGGCACGCGGAGGATGAGCGTGCTGTAGCCGACGGCGCCGCCGGTATGGAAGATGGCCCCGTTCTTATCGATCATGCCGAGGGCGTAGCCGCCGGGCGTGGGGCGGCCATCGACCAGCTTGCCGGGCGTTTGGAGGGCTTTCAGCAACTCTCCGCCTACGACGGGTTTTTCGAAGTTACGGGCCCAGCGGAGCATGTCCTCGATATTGGAATACATGCCGCCGCTGCCGATGACGTCGAAGCCGACGTCGACGGTTTTCCAGGCTTTGCCGCGCTGTTGGTAGCCGTGGGCGCGGTTGGGGACGGGGTCGCCGTGATCTGCCTGGAAGCGGGTGGACTGCATTTCGAGCGGTTTGTAGATTTTGTCGTGGACGTAGGTTTCGAGCGGCTTGCCGGTGGCGCGGCGCAGGGCGATGGCGGCCAGGAGGTAGCCGGTGTTGCTGTAGTTCTGGTCCGTACCGGGGGCGAAGTTCAGCGCCTTCTGGCGGGCGATAAGGGCGAGGGTTGGCGCCTCCTTGAGGACGCTTTCGTTGGAGAAGCCGCGCATGCCCCAGAGGGAGAGATAGTCGCGGAAGCCGGCGGTGTGGTCGAGCATGCGGCGGAGGGTGATGCCGTCGGCGTAGGCGGGGAGTTCGGGTATGTATTTGCGGATGCTGTCGTCGAGCTTCAGCTTGCCGTCCTGTTCGGCCATGAGCAGGGCCATGGAGGTGAACTGCTTGGAGACGGAGGCCATGTAGAAACGCGAGCGCGGCGTGATGGGGAGGGATTGGTCGAGATCGGCGTAGCCGTAGCCTTTGGAGAGGACGGTGGCGCCGTGGCGCAGGACGCCGACGGCGCAGCCGGGGGAGCCGGGCTTGGTGTACTGCTCGAAGATCTCGTCGACGCGCTTTTCTTCGTCGCCGGCGGCCCAGGCGGCGAGCGCGAAGGTCATCCCAATCAAAATCGAACGCATTGCCGATTGTAGAAATATTTTCGGGCTCGTGTCGAAATTGTGCGCGGTGGATCGTCCTCGTTGTAGAAAGGGATGTACACCATGGACGAATTTTTTCTGATTTTGCACGATGGGGCGGATAGCCCGTTTTTTGCTCTGAGCCCGGAGGAGATGCAGGGCGTTGTGACCCGCTATGGCGAGTGGGCGCAGCGGATGGCCGAGCAGGGCCGGCTGCGGGGCGGGCATAAATTGGAGGACGGCACGGCACGCCAGATGGTTGGCGACAGGGTGACCGACGGGCCGTTTCCGGAGACGAAAGAGGTGGTGGGCGGGGTGTTTCTGATTGCGGCGGCGGACTATGAGGATGCCGTGGCGGTGGCGAAGACCTGCCCCCATCTGGAGTTCGGGCGGATTGAAGTGCGGCGGGTTGATCCGGTCTAGTGAGCGGCGTTCCCGCGCTGGTAGAGCACCTGTTCCGGCACGAGTCGGGGCGCATCACTGCGTCCCTGACTCGTGCGTTGGGGGCGCGGCATTTGGCGCTGGCCGAGGAGGCGACGCAGGAGGCTCTCATTCGGGCGATGCAGCGGTGGCCGTTTGGCGGCGTGCCGAAGGAACCGGCGGCGTGGCTGCACACGGTGGCGCGGAACTATGCGCGGGATCAGTTGCGGCGGTCGGCGACGTGGGGGGCGGTGGAGCCGGCATTGCGGCAGTTTTTGGAAGCGCAGGGGGCGGGGGCGTATGTGGCTCCGGCGCTGGACGATACGCTGGCGATGATGCTGCTGTGCTGCCATCCGGCGTTGCCGGCGGAGAGCCGCGTGGCGCTGACGCTGAAGACGGTTTCGGGTTTTTCGACGCGGGAGATTGCGGCGGCGTTTCTGGTGGCGGAAGAAGCGGTGGCGCAGCGGCTAGTGCGGGCGAAGCGGGTATTGCGGGAGCAGGGTGTCGAAATGACGATGCCGGAGGGCGGGGAACTGGCCGGGCGGCTGGAGTCGGTTTGCGAGGTGCTTTATCTGCTGTTCAACGAGGGCTACTTTGCTTCGCAGGGCGCGGCGGGGTTGCGGCGGGACCTGTGTGAGGAGGCGGTGCGGCTGATTCATTGCGTGTTGGAGTCCGGGCAGGCGACGCCGGAGCGGTGGGCGCTGGCGGGGCTGTTTCACCTGCATCTGGCGCGGTTCGATGCGCGGCAGGACGCCGATGGGCAACTGCGGGACTTTGCGCAGATTCAAGGCGCGGCTTATGACCGGGACCATCTGCGGCGGGCGGAATTGGCATTGCGGGAGTCGATGCGGACGGAGGCGTTGAGCGCGTGGCACATCGAGGCGGCGATCGCCAACGCGCACTGTGCTGCGACGCGGGACTGGGCTCATATCGTGGCGATGTACGATGCGCTGCTGCAGTTGAAGCCCGCGCCGCTGATCCGGCTGAACCGGGCTGTGGCGGTGTTCCGCGCCGGGCGGCGGGAGGAGGCGCTGGCGGAGTTAGAGATATTGGAAAAAGAAAAGAGCCTGCGTGGGTATGCACTTCTCCCTACCACGCAGGCTCGCCTCCATCAGGAAGCTGGAAACCAGGAATTGGCAAAGCGCGCCTACCAACGCGCGCTCAGCTGTACGATGTCGGCGCCGGCGCGAGAGTTTCTACTGCGCCGGCGGGAGGGGGAACCGGACTAGGCGGCTGGGGCCTTCTTTTTGGCGTGTTTGCCTTTGCCCGCGTTGGTGGTGTCCATGTGCTTGGCGAGTTTCGCGCGGTCCTCTTCCTTGAGGTTGGTGCTGCGTGCGACGGCGCCGAGATCCTGCATGGCCTGGCGGGTGGCCTTGCGGTCGAGCGTGCCCTGACCGCTCTTGCGGATCTGGCGTTGGTCGTCGATGATCTTCATCGCCGATTCGTACTTCTGTTTTTCTTCTGCGGTCAGGCTGCCGTTACTTACTGCCGCGGCGAGGTCCTGACGAAACGATTTCATGTTATCGACTCGTGTGCGCTGTGCAAAGACAGGCAGTGCGAGGAGTGTGAGAATCACAATCCACTTACTCATGCTCATTAGAACCCCGCTCAGCAGAAATGGTTTCGCGGCGTTGCGTTACCAGATGAAATCTTTTGCGTCGTTGCGGCGGGCGTGGCTGTCGAGGATGTGGACGACGCGCAGGCGTTTCAGCTTTTCGGAGCTGAGGGCGCCGATGGGCAGGTAAATAATCGACCGGTTCAGGCGGGCGGCCATGTTGCGGAAGATGCTGCGCGGGGGCTTCTTGGCGACGTAGACGACGTGCTTTTCGACGGAGTAGTCGAGCGCGGCCATGAGGAGCGTTTCGGGCTTGGATTCGGCGAAGGCGTAGTCGGGATCGGACCAGACGTAGGCCATGCGGCGGGGCGGCAGCGTCATGAGAAACCCGCCGTATTCGCCGCGCCCGATGCCGGGGCCGACAACGTTGGCCGTGGGATCGGTGGCGTAGAAGGCCATGTCGGATTCATTCTGGTGTTCGCCCTGCCAGGTGGCGAGATAGGTGTACCGTTCTTCGTCGCCATCGTCGTCGAAGATGACGACGAGCGCCCCGACGGAGCCGGCGATTTTGTTGGCCTCGCGGACGTAGATTTTGCCCTGGTACCAATTGCGGAGGGTCTCGCGGAGGTCGATGCCGTCGAGTAAGGAAGTGGTGAAGGGCTGGACGCGGAGGCGCTCTTCGCTCAACAGGCTGTGGGCCTTTTGCTTCAGGAAACGGCCGTAGTTTTCGATGTGGATGTCTTCGGGCGGGTAGGAGCAGATGGAGTCGCCGTCGAGTTCGTGCTTCCATTCTCCTTTGGCTTTTTCCTTCTTGCGGGCTTTCAGGCCGCGGGGCATGAGCCGCTGCTTGGGGCGCGGCAGGCGGCGGCGGAGGCGGATACGGCGGGTGTCCATCCACACCCATTCGCCGGAGATCTTCACCGTCTGCATGTCGGCGGCGATCTGCTGGTGGGGGTACTTATTGGCCAGTTCCCAGACTTCCCAGCCGAAGTTATCGTCGACAATGCCACGGGCGGCGACAGTTAGGTCAAATAACCCGGCCACTAAGTCACCCTGGATACGGGCTAAGTTACGGGTGTACTTAGCCATGAGGCGGCGCTGCCAGTGGCTCATGGTGTCGCCGGTGTTTTTGGCGTAGAGGGCCTCGGCTTCGCGGAGAAGGTCGAGATTGGCGCGCTGGCGATCGATGAGGATGTCCTCGGTTCTATCGATCCGCCATTGCTCGTAACGGCTTTGCAGGTACGGTGTCTCGCTGCAGATTTCGGCCAGGCATTCGGGGTCGGGGTTGACGACCTGGACGAGGCTGGCGGTGAGTTTTTCGTTCGGCTCCTCCTGCGGGATCTGCATGGCGTCGAGCAGAGGGTGGAGGATGTTGAGCGAGACGACGACCATGGTTGGTGCGGAAGGGTCGGCCCCCTGGAGACGCCAGGCCATGGCGGTGGCGTGCCGTTCGAGATCTTCGTTGTGGGGCTGGGCCTGGAGGCGGTAGGCGTCGAGGTACGGCTGCAGGCCTAGACGGCGAACGGCGTAGGTGTCCGGGTAGGCGCCGGCGACGTGGGGCCGGTCGCCGATGCTGGGTTCGATGAAGACGACGTCGGCGCCGATTTCGCGAGCGGTGCGGACGGCTTCGATGAATGGGTCGCAGGGCTCGACGGGGACGTAGAGCATCTGGTAGGTGAGGGCGTCGTCGTCGTCCGATTCGGGCAGACCGCCTTCGGGGCGGTGCGGGTACATGAGCGCCGAGATCTGCGGCAGGCGTTCGACGGCGCGGATGAGGCCCTGGCGGCACTCCGAGGGCAGTTCGACGGCGACGACCTTGGGCTTATCGGCCAGCAGGGCGCGGCGGACTTCGACGGCGAACTCCATGCGGCCGGGGACTACGGGGAAGTAGCGCCAGGGGCCGCGGTGGAGGCTGGCCGGATCGTCGGGAGTGCCAAACACGGGGCTTGCTTCCTTTCCTACGGCTTGCGCGGGACGTAGCGCATGGCTTCTTCGCCGAGCGTTTCGAGGATGGAGACGCGGAGCGCTTCGGCCTGTTGGACGCGGTCCTTGGCGATGTGCTGGAGCTTCAGCGCGAAGCGGGCGATGTTGATGCCATCGCGGGCGGAATAGCGTTCGTCGGCGGCGTGGGCGTGTTGGAGAAATTCGGTGACGTATTCGAGAATCTCGTCGTCGGCGAAGGGGAGGTTCTCCTTGAGAATGGCGAGTTCTTCGTCGTAGCCAGGGAAATCGATGAGGATTTGCGGCTGCAGGCGGGAGTGGATGTACTCCGGCAGATCGAAGGTGGAACTGTCGTCATTCATGGTGGAGACGAGGCGGAAGAGGGGGCTGGCTTTGATCTTGATGCCGGCCACGATTGATTCGACATAGCGGCGATTGTCGAGAAGCGGGGCAAGCGACGCCCAGCTTTTTTCGCTCATCCGGTTGCCTTCGTCGAGGATGACGATGCCACCGCGAATCATGGCGGTGACGAGCGGAGAGGCCACGTATTTCAGCATCCCTTCGCCTTCGATGACCGGGGTGATGAGCAGGTCTTCCGGACGGGTGTCGGAGGTGGCCTGCATGATGTAGACTTC
>JBIKOG010000066.1:0-32668 GCA_044358225.1 Bryobacteraceae bacterium
TGTTCGCGCCCGGCGACTCCGATACGAGAACGTTTTCAAGCCAGGTCTTAAGATCTTCAGCGTCACCAGAAAAGTCCAACCTCTGAATCTCGGACCACACTTTATCAGGGCAAAGGTCTGAACAGTGTGAAATCAGGCGCTCCATACCCATCGCCACATTTTCTTCGCCTTTGACCACATCGACGACTGCGCCGTGAGTATCTGCTATCGAGAAATCCATGAAAGCGATGTTAGCAGGGCCACCGAGGTTCTGGGCACCGAAACAAGGTCAAGCGTTTGTCTTGTTTCAAAAACGACCCGCTGTGGAACGAGCATACTGCCTCCACGTCAACAGCAATGCCGTTACCGATGCCCACTGCTCCCGCGGCTGTTTGAATTAGCGAATGAACCGGATCGCATATTCAGACTGCTCGGCGAGTACATCAAACTCGTGATGATCCGCCGTAAGAATCGTGGCCCTCAGTCGCGCCGCCAATTCGATGGCGAAGCAATCAGCCAAAGAGACACGACGGAGGTTGGCTTTCAACGTTCCAGCCGCTTGCCAAACAACCGCAGAGGCATTTGCGTCCTCTATCACGCCGACCTGCGCCAAGTCTGAAATTGCCTGTAGCGCCTCCTGTCGACCAGAAGCCCTGTGAAAGTCATAGAAAACTTCACAGAGATTGAGCGCATGAGCATGGCATTTCGACGCTGGGTCGACAAGAGCCTCGGCGACAGTAGCGGCGCCTGGTTCATCCCGAAGATAGGCAATCATCGCGCTTGCGTCAAGAACGAAAATCACAAACGGGATTCCTGGACGGTCTCTTCCCTCTTACGGCTCATGAACGACTCACTCGATGTCGGAATGTGCCGGTACTTGCCCCTGATGGAATCGACCAGTTGCTTCCGGCTGTCGGAGGCATCCGACTCAGGAATCTCTATGGCCGCAAGAGCGGCCGTCAACTCCCGGCGCTGCGTAGCGTCCAGACTCCGAACGGCCTCAACGATAGATTGAACTTGCTCTGACATGGCCAACCGTCCTCGTCCCCATCATAACCGATCAAAATGAAGATGGCGCTGAAGGGCTTTGCCAAGTGCGAGACGTGCCTCAAACCCAATGTTGACAGTTACTTGCAGGCCGCCGAAAACTCCCAACTCCTCATCCTCAAGAGCAACCGCGCCAACGGCCAAATCCTCTGGCGCCTCCTCCATCGCCGGCGCCGAATGGGAGCTGTTGCAAGTAAACGACTTCGAAGAGCCCATCTCTGCCACCCCAGCCATCGCCGTTGGACGCCTCTATGTCCGAACAGCCTCCTCCCTCTTCGCCATCGGCGCGCTGTGAGGGTGGTACCGTTGCAGGAATGAAGCTCACGATTGAACTGGATCGCGAGATCGATGGACGTTGGATCGCCGAGGTCCCAGAACTTAACGTCCTGCTGTACGGCGATTCTGAACAAGACGCCATTCAGCGCGCTCAGTTGGTAGCGAAGGAAATACTGTTGGATCGCATCGCGCACGCGGAACTACCTCCAGATTCCGCGGATGCTACGTTCGAAATCGCGCCAAACGCCATCGGCAATTAGATGAAAGGTTGAGCTGCCACCCACTCTGCCTCTCAAACAAGCCGTGCCGCCCGTATGCTGGTATTCACGATGAAGATCGGAACTGAAGCCGAAAAATGGAAACAACAAGTCTTCTTTGATCTAGCGAGAAGGTACCGCGAGGAACAGGATCCGGACCTTGCCAGGTGGCTCGGGGACCAATTGGGCAGGATGATTTTCTGTGGTGGACGCTCAGAATCGAACGCTGGGACAATCCAGGAGGCCCATTGAGGCCACTGACGGTCCAAAGTTTTGGGCCGATTAAGCCCCGCCCCGCCCCAGGGTTGTATCCTGGTAGTTTCGGAGTAAAAGAATTTGTCTCGTATTGGTAACGCGTTCAGCAGCTTCTTCGGTATCTTGTTCGGCGGCGAGCTTCCGCCCGACGTCGCCAAAGCCTATGGCTTCATCAAGGCGTCGGAAGTCAAAAAGCCCGAAGCCCCCAAGCCCGCCCCCAAAGTCCCGGAGGTCAAACCCTCCGATGGTGCCCTGCAACTATTAGGCATCCTCCAGCGCGACGCCCGCCTGGTCGATTTCCTCATGGAAGACATCGCCGCCTACTCCGACGACCAGGTCGGCGCCGCCGTCCGCACGCTCCACGAACAGTGCGGCGTCGCCCTCAAGCGCTGCGTCTCCCTCGCCCCCGTCATCGACGGCGTCGAAGGCACCTACACCAAGTCCGAAGCCGCCGGTTCCGACGCCAAACAGGGCCTGAAATTCATCGGCAACGTCCCCGCCGAAGGCCGCGCCCCCGGTGGCCTACTCCGCCACAAAGGCTGGAAAGCCGCCTCTGTCGACCTCCCCAAGGTCAACTCCGGCGTCAACCTGAACATCATCGCCCCCGCCGAAATCGAAGTCGAGTAACCCGTGGCAAACGGCACCGTCATCGGTATCGATCTGGGTACCACGAACTGCGCCATCGCCAAGTCCAACGGCGACACCGTGGACGTGCTCCCTATCGCCCAGCTCACCGGCCCCGGCGAGCTGCGCGAAGAGGCGCTCTTCCCCTCGTCCCTCTACATCCACGGCGCCAAAGAGTTCGCCGAAGGCACCACCGCCCTCCCCTGGGACGACGCGCCCAAATACATCACCGGCGAATGGGCCAAGCGCCGCGGTGTCGAAAACTCCAGCCGCCTCGTCCATTCAGCCAAAAGTTGGCTCTCCCACTCCGGTGTCGATCGCACCGCCCCCCTGCTCCCGTTAACCGCCCCCGAAGGCGTCACCAAAGTTTCCCCCCTCGAAGCCTCCACCGCCTACCTCACCCACCTTCGCCAATCCCTCGGCGACATCGCCGACGCCCAAGTCCTCATCACCGTCCCCGCGTCCTTTGACGCATCCGCCCGCGCCCTCACTGAGGACGCCGCCCGCCGCGCCGGCTTCCCCAATTTCGTCCTTCTCGAAGAACCCCAAGCCGCCTTCTACGCCTGGCTCGAACGCCATGAAGACTGGCGCGAACGCGTCCACTCGGGCGACAAAATCCTAGTCATCGACATCGGCGGCGGCACCACCGATTTCACCCTCATCGCCGTCGGCGAAGCCAATGGCGAACTCACCCTCGAGCGCGTCGCCGTTGGCGAACACATCCTCCTCGGTGGCGACAATATCGATCTCGCGCTCGCCCGCACCGTCGAACAGGAACTGGCCGCCAAAGACACCAAATTGGACGCCATGCAGCTCCACATGTTGTGGCAACGCTGCCGTGCCGCCAAGGAAAAACTCCTCGCCCCAGACGCCACCCAAGCCGAAGAACCCGTCACCATCCTCGGCCGCGGCACGGGTCTCATCGCCGGCACCATCAAAGCCACCCTCCGCCGCGAAACCCTGGAACAAGTCCTCTTAAACGGCTTCCTTCCCCCCGTCGAAAAAACCGAACAACCCGCCAAATCCAAACGCGCCGCCCTCGCCGAAGTCGGCCTGCCCTACGCGTCCGACCCCCGCATCACCGCCCACCTCGCCCGCTTCGTCCAACAGGCCGGCGCCCCCACCCACGTCCTCTTCAACGGCGGCGTCCTCCACAGTGAAATCGTCCGCCGCCGCATCGTCGAAACGCTCAACGGCTGGCTCGAAAAACCCGTCCAGGTCCTCGAAGGCGAAGACCTCATGCACGCCGTCGCCCGCGGCGCGGCCTATTACGGCCTCGCCCGCCAGGGCAAAGGAATTCGCATCCGTGGCGGCGTCCCCCGGACCTATTACATCGGCATCGAATCCTCCATGCCCGCCGTCCCCGGCATCCCCACCCCCATGAAGGCGCTGACGGTCGTCCCCTTCGGCCTCGAAGAAGGCTCCAGCGTCGAGCTCCCCAAAATGGAGTTCGGCCTCCTCACCGGCGAACCCGCCGAGTTCCGCTTCTTCTCCTCCGTCTCCCGCCACGCCGACAAACCCGGCGAAATCCTCGACCCCATCCTCCCCGAAGTCGAAGAGCTCTCCCCCATCGAAGTGCACCTCCCCGCCGCCGCCGAATCGGTCACCCGCGTCACCCTCGCCGCGGACGTCACCGCCACCGGCGTCCTGGAACTCTGGTGCGTCGCCAAAGACAATAACCGCTGGAAACTGGAATTCAACGTTCGCGAGCAAACGCAATGAAGATCGGCATCGACCTCGGCACCACCAACTCCGCCCTCGCCTGGATGGATTCGTCCGACGACGACCAGACCATAAACGTACTCGACATTCCCCAATTCGTCGCCCAGGGCCGCGAAGACCGCCTCCGCACCCTCCCCAGCTTTCTCTACTTGGGCGACCAGAACTACGTCGGCGCCTACGCCCGCGAACAAGGCGCCCTCACCCCCACCCGCACCGTCCACTCCGCCAAAAGCTGGCTGTCGAATGCCGATGTCGACCGCCGCGCCAAAATCCTCCCCTGGGACACCCAGGAATCCGCCCGCGAACTCTCCCCCGTCGAAGTCAGCGCCAAGTTCATCGAACACATGCGCAAAGCCTGGGACGCCGCCAACCCAGCGCACCCGTTGGCCGATCAGGACATCGTCCTCACCGTCCCCGCGTCGTTCGATGAAGAAGCCCGCGAACTCACCGTCGAAGCCGCCCGCGAAGCCGGCCTCGAAAACATCACGCTTCTCGAAGAGCCCGCCGCGGCCTTCTACTCCTGGATCGCCAACCACCTCACCGAATCCCAGAAGACGTTGTTCGACGGCCAAACGGTCCTCATCTGCGACGTCGGCGGTGGCACCAGCGATTTCACGCTCATCAAGGTGGCCCGCAAAGGCGATCTCGTCGAATTCACCCGCACCGCCGTCGGTAAGCATCTCCTCCTCGGCGGCGACAATCTCGATCTGACTCTCGCCTGGCTCGTCGAAGCCAAGCTCGGCCAGCCGCTCTCCCTCCGCCAGCGCGCCGCTCTCCGCCGCCAGTGCGCCAGCGCCAAGGAGCGCATGCTGAACAACCCCGCCGTGGAGAAGGTGGAGATCACCGTCCTCGGCAGCGGCTCGTCCATCATCGGCGGCACGCTCCGCACCGAAATCACCCGCGCCGAAGCCCTGGAATTGGCGCTCGATGGCTTCCTGCCCAAGTGCGAACTGTCGGACCGTCCCAGCGACGACAAGCGCTCCATCTTCCGCGAACTCGGCCTGCCCTATGTCTCTGACCCGGCCGTCACAAAACATCTCGCCGCCTTCCTCGCCGGCGCCGGCGATGTGAAACCGGACGCCATCCTCTTCAACGGCGGCTTCTTCATTCCCGAAATCCTCCGCCAGCGCGTCGCCGACGTGCTGGAAAGCTGGTTTGGCAAGCGCCCCGCCATCTTTGAAAACCGCGATCTCGATCTCGCCGTCGCCGTCGGCGCCGCCTACTACGCCAACGCCAAGACCACCGGCACCGGCGTCCTCGTCCGCGGAGGCCTGCCCCGTGCCTATTTCATCGGCATCGGCGAAGGCGCCGAACCCATCAAAACCGTTTGCCTCGCCCCGCGTGGCACCGAAGAAGGCAGCAGCCTCGAACTGGACATGGAAGGCCTGCAACTGGTCGCCAACAAGCCCGTCAGCTTCCGCCTGTACAGTTCCCTCACCCGCACCGAAGACCAACTCGGCGCCGTCGTCGAGTTCCCCGCCACCGATGTCGAATCCGGTGAACTCCACGCCCACGCGCCGTTGAACGCATTGATCCGCTTCGGCAAACCGCAAGGCGAACGCCTGGTGCCCGTCAAACTCGGCGCCAAGCTCACCGCCGTCGGGACGCTCGAAATCTACTGCGATTCGAAAGTCAGCGACAACCGCTGGCGTCTCCAGTTCGAACTCCGCAAAGCGAAGAAAGCCGCCACCGCCCGCCGCGCCGCCGCTGTGATCAGCGATGAAGCCCGCGTCGCCGGCATCGCCCTGGTCGAAGGAGTCTTCTCCCCAACGGGCACCGGAGCCCCCGAAGAACTCCCAGCCAAGTTGGAACAGACCTTCGGTCTCGGCCGCAATTCGTGGCCCAGCGACCTCATCCGTTCCCTGGCCGACAAGTTCCTGGAGCTCGCCGAAGGCCGCAAGAAATCGGCCCAACACGAGATACGCTGGCTGAACCTCTGCGGCCTCTGCCTCCGCCCCGGTTTCGGCTACCCCGGCGACGATCTCCGCATCGAGCAAGCCCGCCGCATCTACGCCGCCGGCATGGCTTTCGGCAACCAGGTGGAAGTGGAACGCGAGTGGTACATCTTCTGGGGCCGCGTCGCCGGTGGGTTGAACAAGAATCAACAAGCCGACATCTACCAGCGCATCGCCCAATACCTCCTCCCCAAAGGAAATAAGAAGGTGCAGCGCATCAACACCAGCCTGCAGCGCGAAATGTGGCGCACTGCCAGCAGCCTGGAGCATCTCCCCGCCGGAACCAGAACCGAACTCGGCGACGCCCTGGTCAAGAAGCTAAGAAACAACGACGGCGCCGCCAGCGAACTCTGGTGCATCGCCCGCATCGGCTCCCGCAAGCTCTTCTACGGACCCACAAATCAGGTACTCCCCGCCAGCACCGCCAGCCGCTGGGTGGAGTCCTTAGCCAAGGTCCCCAACGCGACAGAAACCCTGGTCCGCCTGGCCCAAAAGACCGGCAACGTCACCCTCGACGTCAACGCCCAAACCACCGGCCTCGTCCGCAAACTAATCGGCAACGATACCGACTTGGAAGCCCTCCTCAACGGCGAAGCCCAATCCGACTTCGACCGTGTCTTCGGCGAAGAGCTCCCCGGTGGGCTGGTGCTGGGTGACGCTTAAACCCGAGTCCCTAGAGTTACATTTCTAATCTTCAAGCGCACATAATGCACAGGTTGTTCTGCCGATTCCTCGAAGGCGGAAGGACATCTGGAAGACGCAATCGCTCGCTATCCTGAGTACGGTCATGCCCTCGAAGCCCGTCAGGCGACAATCGCTGGTAGACGGATCCACCTCCTATTCCGCGATCGAACCAGAAGGAGCCTACTCGCCGAACTTAAATGGGGGCCGGCAAAGACCATAGCGACGAACAATGGGTTTTTCGTGACCCACTACTTGTGGACAGTGGGATTCGGCCTGACTCCCTCCGTTATCTTGGCAAAGCACCCACCGCAGAATCCTATAGAGTAAAGCGTATATGGATTTGCAACCTACGCGATACGCTGTCCCAGTACTCGTACTTGCCAGCATTTTTCTCGGTACTGGGGTTCCTGCGCGAGCCCAGGCGAGTGGGGAAATGTTCTTGTCTCTCTGTACAGGGGACAATGCCGGGCAACTGGCCTGCATGGCATACATTGACGGTTTCCTAGACGGCATGCTGCTTCAGTCGATAGTGACCAAACGATCTCCAGTTGCATGTATTCCGAGTGAAGGCCGATCGAAGGATCAGATGCGACGAATTATTGTGAAGCACTTAGAAGACAATCCCAAAGACCTACATCTTCCTGCCAGAGTTCTAGTTCTTGCTGCCCTCGCCGACAACTATCCTTGTAAAAAATAGACATAGTGTTGCGCGTCCGCCGTGTCTCCGTGCTCAGCCAGCGTTCAGATCCCGACCCGACCTCGCTAACGCTGACATCATCGCTGCGCCGGTCGTAGCGGCCGGTAGTCTTTGCGTTTGAATAGCCGGCCATGCTGATCGCCGCCAAGTGTTGCTTGACGGTCGGCGCCGCATTCTCATCTTGCATCTGCTCGATAAACGCCGCCAAATGGATAGGCTGCACATCCTAAAAAGATGCAGAACAACGGGATCCTGGCACCACAGCACCACTGCATGAACGTTTCCTCAATCATAAAGCAGAGAGTTGTGCGGACAGGTAACTTCTTTCGCTGTCGGCAGGACAAATCGATTTGCGCGTAGAACGGGGAGAACTCATCGAGGTAACAGAAAATGAGCAAGAAATATCGTAGTGAAGCACTCGCTTCCATCCACGAGACCATGGAAGCGCTGCATGAAATAGGTGCCATCGATAAGCGGACCATGCGTGGCTTCGACGAGACATGCCTCACGCCAATCCAAGACCTCGCGCCCGAAGAGATCAAAGAAATCCGCGAAAGGGAACACGTCAGCCAGACCGTATTCGCGAACTACCTGAACGTAACCACCAGCCTGATCAGCAAATGGGAACGCGGCGAAAAGAAGCCCTCCGGCGCATCCTTGAAACTCCTCTCTCTGGTCAAGCACAAGGGCCTCGACGCAGTCGCCTGATCCCCTTCATTCCCCGTCCGCCGAGTAAGATCCCAGTTCCGTCCAATCGATGGCAGGCTTCCCTTCAACTCTGCTGGCAGCTTCTCCAGGTGCCGGAACTCCGCGATCCCCATCGGCGTCGCCAGATTGCGAAGTGTGTACTCGATAACCAACTCCCTCTTGCCTTTGCAAAGGATGAGCGCCGAGCAGGACGGCGAGATTCTGACCACGCCCCATCTCGGCCGGCGCGCGATAGTTATCCCGAATAGGCCCCCCCATCACCCGCCGGCGATCCCTCTGTACTGGTAGACTCGCAGTCATTGCAAGAATTGAATTGCGATGCAAACGCCCAGCAGCGGAGGTTTCTTGAAATGAGGCTTGTCGACCGAAGGTCCTTTCTACGATCTATTCCCTCAGCGATGATGCTGGCAGCAGCTGCGTCCTCTCCTCAGCTAGCTGCGCTTCCCAATCGGCCCAAGGTCCCAGGGACCCTAAGTCTCCGTGCGCGCCGGCGAACGAAAGAGACCGGACCCACTGAGCAAACATTGCAGTGGCCGGTTGCACGCACCGCGATCATCATCTGCGACATGTGGGATTCACACACGTGCGGAATGTCAGCGCAGCGTGTCGCTTTGATGGCGCCCCGAATGAATCAAATCGTCAGCGCCGCCCGAAGTCTGGGCATTATGATCATCCATGCGCCGAGCGACACGATGAAGTTCTACGACGGAACTCCATGGCGAGAGCGGATGCGGAATGCGCCCGTTGCCGCATCCCCTTTCCCGATTATCGATCGCTGCCCGCGGGTTCCGGCCGAAGAGCGCGATTTCCCCATCGACGATTCCGCTGGAGGATGTGACGATCCGATTTTGAAAACGTTCAACGGCCCGCCCTACCCGTGGACCCGCGAACACCCGGCAATTGACATTGTGGGCTTCGACGGAGTGAGCGATAGCGGCCAGGAGGTATACAACTTCTGTAAGCAAGAGGGCATAGACAAGATCGTGCTGATGGGGGTCCACACGAACATCTGTATCCTGAACCGCGGGTTCGGAACACGACAGATGACACGCCTTGGCTTCGAGGTCGTGCTGGCTCGAGACCTCACAGATGCAATGTACGATCCAAGGACGCGACCGTTCGTTAGCCACGCACGCGGCACGGAGTTGGTTGTGGAGCACATCGAGACGATGTGGGCGCCGTCTATCCTGTCCGACGATTTGACGCGCGTGGTGCCGGGTACGGCAGATGTGCCGGCGAGGCCAGAGAAGCGACGGTCCGGAGGCTGAGACCCGTTGAGAGCCGCTCCCTTCAATGAAACTCCTGCGGACACCACCCGCTCCCACGCCGGGTTGCCCCAAGGAACGGAATGACCGCGGGCGCTGTCAACCCCGGCCTGCTCCATTGCATAGTCGCCACGGCGAGTCCCGTGCCATGGTTGATTCAGCTAACCTTTCGATCCCACTCTCCGTCCTGTCCATCGCACGGACCCATCTTCCCAGCCAAGAGCCACCATTCCTTCCATTTTTCCTTCCTGCACTTTGCCGGAGAAAATGTAATTGAAATCCATGCCCTCGTGTCGCCCGCTCGAACGAATCTCGACGCGATCGCCAGAAATTGTCCCGATGAGCGTTCCTTCGGGTACTACCGGGCTGCGGTAGACCCCTTTGAGTTCGTTCCCGTCGTTGTCGATGTATAAATGCCACTTCGTCGAACTTGCCAGGAAAGTGATGTCGAGCTCCCAGTGGCCGCTCAAGTTGGCGGCGGGAGGTATTCTCGCGGGCTTTGCCTTGGCTCGGGGTGCCTTGCGGAACTCTTCCTGCAGTCGTTCGGCAACGACCTTGTACTCGCCGGGATACATGGCCGCCGGGCGGAGCACAAAGCCGTGGCCTTCCCCTTCGGCATGAGTCATAATACGCGGTTGGCCGTCAAGCAGGCGCTTGCCAAGTTCCCAGTTTTCCAGGCCAATCACCTCGGGGTCCCAATCGATCTGCAACGTCGGATAGTAACTCTTCTCCTTGGGAATGACGACCCGGCTTGTGACGCCGGGCACCTCATCGAGACGCTGCTTGACGTACTGAAACCAGCCCAGCCATTCGCGGTCTTCCGCTTCGCGGCTACGAGTGGAAAAGAGGGCCTCTATTGCCACTGCCAGGCCAATGATTTCCTCCTTGCTCACTTTGATTGAGCGTCCAAAGGTGATGTGGGGCGAACTCACTTGCCAGGCTGCCTGGATCAGGTTCTTGCGTCCGAAGAGAAGCCCCGACGTCTGCGGACCGCGTACGATCTTTCCTCCGCTGCATGCGACAAGATCCACGCCGGCGGCGAGATACGGATTGGGCTTGAGCGGAAGATCAGCAGCCGCATCGATGAGAACGGGGACGCCATGCTTGTGGCAGGCGTCGACGTACTGTTTGAGTGAGAATTTGTTTCCTTCTGCGAGCAGGTTGGCCTGGCCGTGCGCGAGGGCGGTTCGAGGGCCTAACGCCCGATCCAGCTCGGCCAGCGTCTCTACTTCGATCATCGTCGCGCCGGTCGCGCGCACGGCATGATCGTAGTAACTGCGTGACCATTTGGGCACCACGCATTCGCGCTTCATCCCTGTGATGTCCGGCAGCTTCTGCATCTTTTCGGGATCGCCACCCGCAATACACGCCGCGGCGCCACAAGTCACCGCGCCTGCCGCCCCGGAGCTGACTATCGCGGCCTCGGCCCCAAGCAGTTCGGCCAATCGTGGACCCACTTTCGACATGAGTTCGTCGATATTGACGTGGTAATGGCTCGCCTGTTCGACGGCCGCAATGACTTCCGGCAGTTGGCGTGAACCGCCATTGATCGTATACGTGGAGGTGCAGTTGATGAATGGTTCGACGCCGAAGCGCTGATAGACCGACGGGCCGGAGCCGCGCACCGGAATAGGAACTGCCGCTGGAGCGGCCAGCCCCAACAGACTGGCCAGACGAGATACGAATCCGGCACGGAACAAAGTACGACGGCTGGTTTCGGAATTCATGGTGATCCTCCCTTGAATTCGAGCGTTGAGGTTGACGCGCCCGTCACTCCGTGTGGGTCGAACCGGTAATGGGCGCCGTTTCAATCAAGAGTATACGGCGCGGCGATGTCGGTGCTCGTCTGCCGCTACACGGAGTCCGCGAAGCACTAGTGCTTCTCCCGGTAGACGAGAGATGCGGCCGCACGAAGTCCCCTCCGCCCTTGGTGCCGGCCGGAACTCCACGGGAATCGTCAGCAGCGCGAAGCTCGGATAAGGGATCATGATCGCGAACCTTCAGCGACCCTGCTTCAACAACTCCTCTTCCAGCCGATGGATAGCATCCTCAGATCATCTCGAGTAACGATCGCCTTCATTCCCCGTCCACTGAAGACGATCCCAGTTCCGCCTCGATCTCCTCAATCGATGGCAGGCTCCCCTTCAACTCTGCCGGCAACTTCTCCAGGTGCCGGAACTCCGCGATCCCCATCGGCGTTGCCAGATTGCGAAGTGCGTACTCGACCACCAGCTCCTTCTTGCCTTTGCACAGGATGAGTCCGATGGTCGGATTGTCGCTGGGGTGTTTGAGCATGTCATCGACCGCGGCAAGGTAGAAGTTCATCTTGCCGGCGTATTCCGGTTTGAAGGGCCCGGTCTTCAAGTCGATCACCACAAAACAGCGAAGCTTCAGGTGATAGAAGAGAAGATCCAGCCGGTAGTCGTCGCCTGCGATCGCAAGTGGATACTGGCGCCCGACGAACGCAAAGCCGGTACCGAGTTCCAGGAGGAACTTCTGGATGTGCGCAACCAGGCCGGTTTCCACTTCACGTTCATCGGCGTCCTTGGAGAGCATCAGGAAGTCGAAGTTGTAAGGGTCTTTCAGAAGCTGCTGGGCCAGGTCGGACTGGGGAGCCGGCAGGGCTTTGGTGAAGTTCGTGATCGCCTTTCCCTGCCGGCGATAAAGCCCAGCCTCTATCTGGACCACTAAAACGTTCCTGCTCCAGCCGTGCTCGATGGCCGCCTGGATATACCAGAGACGCTCTGCCTGGTTCTTTATCCTGTCCAGAATGATGCAGTTATGGAACCAGGGCAATTTTGCAGCAGGCTGCTGCAAAATTGGTTCATCCGGCCAAGCCTCCGCGAAAGCCTTCATATAACCGAGGTTCCGCGGCGAAAGCCCCTTCATCTCCGGGAACTCCGAGGCCAGGTCCCGCGAGAGGCGAGGGATGACGTTCTTCCCCCAACCCTCCTGCGCCTGTCGCGAAATAATCTCCCGCCCAATCCCCCAGTACAGCAGAACCAACTCCTGGTTGACGGCAACAGCCGCGCGCACCTGGGCCGCTTGAATCCGCTCCTTGATGCTCTTCAATAGGGTGGCGTACGACGGCGTGCTGGGCAACGGATCTCTCATCGGCTTCTTCTACCGTACCCGAGGAACGGCGTCGAAATAAAATGCAGAGAAACGACTCCCGCCCCGTCCCTATGACAAAACCGGCCATCCCCGCGTCGCATCCGCCGCTGGCGACACTTCCACTTCCCCAGCCAAAATGCAGGGCTCTGGAACCGGGTCCCCCAGTGCTCGTAGCGTCGCCAGATGGCCTTCGATCGCTTCACGGATATTCACTTTTGTCTCGTCGAGTGTTCGCCCGGTCGACATGCATCCCGGCAGGTCCGGCACATACGCCGCCCAGTTACTCGGCGCCCGCTCAAAAATGACAGTGTACTGCAAGGTCATACCTTCTTCTCCAAGCCGGCCGCCTTATGCTTGAAATGCCGGTGGCTACCTGTCGTCCGAACATGCCGCCAGCCGTCAGATTCCACGAGCCGGATCAGCTCCCTGACCTTCACCGCTCACAGTCTAACCCGAATCCACCAACACCAAATCCCTGACTCACCCCTTCCACCTACCCCCGCCCCACCTCCCACGCCGCCCGCGCCCGAGTCGGCATCCCCATCTTCCGCTGCCGATCCTGCTCCGCCAGCATCCCCATCACCTCCGCCGCCGCCCGCGCCTCCCGCACCAACGCCGACATCATCCGCATCGGCCGATCAATATGCCCAAAAAACAACTTGTGCCCCGCGCACAGGTAATTCAGCCCCGCCTCCCCCTCCGGCGTCGTCAAAAACCGGCTCTTCGGGCACTCCCCCTGGCACGCAAACCGCACACTGCACTCCCGGCAATACCGCGGCAACCCGTCCCGCTTGTCCAACCCAAACGCCACCTGCTTCGGCGAAGCCGCAATCTCCACCAGCGAATCCCGCATGATATTCCCCAATAAATATGAGGGTTCCACAAAGTGGTCGCACGAATACACATCCCCATTCGGCATCAGCGCCATCGCCTGTCCGCACGTCTCCTGGTGAATGCACAACGCCGCCCCCGCCCCGTGCCAGCACGCCAGCGCGGAATCAAAATGCTGCACATAAACCCGCCCCACATCCCGCCGCACCCACTCGTCAAAAATCGGGTTCAAAAACCGCCCCCACTGCTCCGGCCCCACGCTCCGGTCCGTCACCCCAGCCTCTCCAACCCGCTCCACAATCGGAATAAACTGCAAATACTTCGCCCGGACCTCATCCCGGAAGAACCGGTACACCTCCAACGGCCGGTCCCCATTCGCCGCATGCACCGTGCACAGAATGTTGAACTCCGCCCCCGCCGCCTGCAACAACCGCGCCGCCCGCATCACCTTCTCAAACGTCGGCCGCCCGCCCTTGTCCACCCGGTACGCATCGTGAATCTCCCGCGGCCCGTCCAGGGACAACCCCGCCAATATCCGGTTGTCCGCAAAGAACCGGCACCACTCCTCATCCAGCAGCGTGCCATTGGTCTGAAACGTATGCTCCACCGTCGTCCCCGGCCCCGCATACTTCCGCGCCAAAGCCACCGCCCGCCGGAAAAAGTCGAGCCCCATCAACGTCGGCTCCCCGCCCTGCCACGCGATCGTCACCGACGGCGCCCCCTTCGCCGCCTCCACCACCTGCCGGATATAGCTCTCCTGCACATCCTCGCCCATCCGCTCCCGCCCCAACTCTTCCTTGGACAGGAAGAAGCAATACTTACAGTCCAGATTGCAGATCGCGCCCGTCGGCTTCGCCATCACATGGAACATACGCGCATCATTGCGCTGCCGGCTGCCGGTGTCAATCCCCGCCAGTCACAACACTAGATCTCTCATATAATCAATAAGTTAGCTCCCATAACAGCCATCCGTTCCTTGACAACTTGGTATACTGAAAGAGTGAGGGCTTGTTCTGCATCCAACAGAACAAGCCCTTTTGACTTACTCCCCCCGCGCCGGCGCGCCAAAACTTGCCACCTTTCCAAGTGGCAAACGCCCGCCAAGGGGCCGAAAAGCCCCGAAAAACTCCATATGGTGGATATAACCCAAAAGTGATTGAAAACACAGGACATCACTCTCGGGACTCGGTCCAGAAACCCAACATAAACCCAACATAAACCCAAACAAAACCAACAGAATACCGAAAACATAACCCAAGAAATCGCCCCCTGGCGTACCACCCCGCCCGGTGGTAAACGACCTTCCGCAAGATCGCAAAACCGATGCGCTCCCGCCGACTCTTCCTCCTCCCCCCGTACCTCCACCGAACCGCGCGCGTAAGCAAGCGGCCCTCCCGCCGGCCCAACCCACAAGCAACCGGACAGCAAAGCTAAGTACACTCTAGCCATACCGGCATCCGCCCCCCAAATGCTAGCCCATCTCATCGCCCTCCCCGTCGCCGGCTACATCACCCGCAACCATCGCCGCCTCATCGAAGGCGCCACCTCCCTCCCCAGCGCACAAAAACGCCGCCTCGCCCCCTACTTCCCGGAAGCCATCCTCCACGCCGTCCGCGTCCACGAACGCGACCCCTTACCCATCCCCCAACCGCCCCTCACCGGCCTCGTCCGCAAACTCGGCCTCAGCTACCCCGATCTCTCCCTCACTGCCGCCATCACCTTCGGTGACCTCATCGTCACCCGCGAGCCCATGCCGATCAGCCTGCTCTTCCACGAACTCGTCCACGTCGTCCAATACCGCCAACTCGGCATCCCCGCCTTCGCCCGCCACTATGTCCAGGGCCTGCTCACCCACCGCGCCTACGAAAAGATCCCCCTCGAAGCCCACGCCTTCCACCTCGAAGCCCGCTTCGAATTCGACCGCCAACCCTTCAACGTCGAAGCCGAAGTCACCCGCCTACTCAACTCGTGACAACCACCCCGGCCCATCCTTAGCCCGCCACTCCAACGCCCCATTCTCATACCGCGCCACCAACCGGTGCCCATTCCCCGAATTGTCAAAAAGCACCGCCCGGTCCGTCATCGGCAAGATCGCCCGCATGTTCGCCAAACTGCGCTCATACCGCCGCACAATGTCCTCGACAGGCACATCGTGCCCGCCCTTCATGACACGCAGCCGAACCCGCTGAATATTCACTTCTGTCGAAGACAGGCAAACAAAATAGACGTCAATGCAGTAGCCCGCCGCGCGCAGTCGCTCAACCAACCGCACCTCCCGGTTGCCGGATAACGTCGTCTCCAGCAGGAAGCTCCGCCCCGCCGCAATGTGGGCATCGGTCCGCGCGATCACCTCCCGCCCAGCCGCCAGCGGAGGCAACAACGCGCCATCCGCACCTTGCATTCGGTCCGGATCAATCTTCTCCGCCAGCCCGTCCAGGGGAATCACCGAAGCCAGCGTACTCTTGCCGCTCCCATTGGGGCCGGCCAGCAGCACGAACAGCGGACGGTCCATTTTACGCAGCGTCCGACTGCGGAATCTCCCGCAATACCCGCACTTCGCCGTTCACAAGTTCCACCTCAAACTTGTGCCCGTTCTGTTCCAAAAACGTCTTGCCCAAGGCCTCATCGGAAGTCACCACCGGCAACCCGGCCCGTAGCCCATCCTCATAGGCAGCCCGTCCTGCTTCCGCTGCCAAACGAACGACTTCATCTGCGCTTAGCCGATCAGCCATAATCCAATTATCCCATGACCCGCCGACTCTTCCTCCTAACTCCACTCGCCGCCCAAACCAAGACCTTCCAATGGCCCAACGGCAAGACCGCCGCCCTCTCCCTCACCTTCGATGACGCCCGCGTCTCCCAGGTCGATGCCGGCATCCCCTTCCTCAACAAGCTCGAAACCAAGGCCACTTTCTACGTCCTCTCCTCCGCCTACACCCAGCGCCTCGAAGCCTGGAAAGCCGCCCTCAAGGCCGGCCACGAAATCGCCCACCACACCAAAACCCACGCCTGCACCGGCAACTACGCCTTCGCCAAAAACAAAGCCCTCGAAGACTTCACCCTCACCCGCATGGCCGAAGACCTCGACACCGCCACCGACGAAATCGTCACCACCTTCGGCGTCAAACCCACCAGCTTCGCCTACCCCTGCGGCCAGAAATTCGTCGGCCGCGGCGCCAACACCCAGTCCTACGTCCCCCTCATCGCCAAACGCTTCGTCACCGGCCGCGGCTACCTCGACGAAGCCGCCAACGACCCCACCATCTGCGACCTCTCCGCCCTCATGGGCTCCGGCCTCGACAACCTCACCTTCCCCCAAATGAAGGCCCAGCTCGACGCCGCCATCAAGGACCACCGCTGGCTCATCTTCGCCGGCCACGAAATGGGCCTCACCAATCGGAACCAGATGACCAATCTCGACGCCCTCGCCGAGCTCATCGCCTACGCCCGCGCCCAGAACGTCTGGCTCGACACCGTCCACAACATCGCCCAACACGTCCACAAATCCCGTGCATGACCCGCGTCGCCCTAGCGGCCATCCTTCTCCTCACCGCCTGCAATGACAATCACGGATGGCGGCTCCAACCCGTCATCCCCGCCGGTCCGCCCCTGCGCATCGGCGATCAACTCTACCTCCTCACCACCCAGTACCACCCCCGCTACCGCATGGATTCGGAGGACAATACCCGCCTCGTTGACCGCAAACACTACACCGATCTCTGGACCTTCGACGCCAACACCGCCAACCCGCTCTCCCGCATCCGCCTCCACACCGCAACCGCCGATCTCACCGCCGCCCCCGCCATCCTCCGCGCCGAAGCCGGCAAGCTCTCCATCCGCCTCCTCGATGGCACGATTGCCACCTCCACAATCCCATCCCAAATCCCCGCCTCCCCCGCCTACTTCACCAAAACCGCCACCTACGTCTTCCGCTCCCGCGGCCTCCAAATGCCCGGCCGCTGGCTCGGCCTGCTCGATGATGCCGAAGCCGCCCTCTTCCGCGAAAAAAACCTCCTCTACCCAAACCTGGAACGCCCCGCCCCCCGCAAGCTCTGGAGCCGCACGAACACCGCCCTCACCCCCCTAACCCCCGAATTTCAAAACCCCGGCCTCCTCGGAATCCAAGGCCAACCTCTCCTCCTCCACGATCCTGATAGCATCCTCATCCACCACAGCAACCAACAACTCACCCGCATCGCCGGCCCCGCCGGCAACGCCCTCTGGACCACCCAGCTCCCCTTCACCGTCATCCAATCCGTCCTCCCCGGCGACACCACGCTCATCCTCCTCGGCGCCCAACCCAACACCACAGAGCACTTCATCGCCTCCATCCACCTCGCCACCGGCGCCCAGAAAACCTACAACCTCTCCCTCCTCAACACCAATCCCCCAGCCACAAATCGCTAAACCGGCGGCACGCCAATCGCCACCGGAATCGGCGCCGACTCCACCCCGCCCACCGTCACCACCACCGGCACGACTTCCACGACAGTCGCGCTCAACGGCACTCGCACGTTGATCTGGCAAACGCCCTCCACCAGCCCCGGCGCCGTCCCCGCATACGCTACCTCCGCCACCCGTCCACCCACCGTTGCCGTCACCGCTTGCGCCACCCGTTTCAACTCGTTCGTCGCAACGCCCCCGGTCTTCCCCCCAGGATTCGTCTGTCCGCACCCCGTCGCAAAGAGGCTGAAATACTCCCCCGCCGCCGCCGGATTCGCCCGCGAATTCAACTGTCCATCCCGCGCATTCACGATTGGCGGAAACAGCCCCGGCGCCGTCGCCCGTGCCTGGAGAATCACCGTATTCGTCCGCCCCGCGGCGGATTCCGCCCGCATCGTCACCACCTCCCGCCCCGCCACCTCAAACGGCACAATCACATTCCCCTGCCGCGCATCGGCATACAAAACCGGGGCCGCCACGTCGTCAAAAAACACCTTCAACCCATCCGTCGAAACGCCAATCCAATAAGCGGTCAGAATCTCCCCCGCCGCGATCGGCGCATAGCGAAATGTCGCGGCATTCACGATACTCCGGGGGAACAGATTCGCCACCTCCAGCTTCCGGATCAACGTCGTCGTGCAGCACCGGTGGTCTGTGAACAGCAGGTTCCCCGCCGGGTCGAACGTCATCCCATAGGGACCCAACAAACTCGCCTGCGTCGCCAGCCCGTTGTCGCCCACCCCATCGCGGTTCCCATTCCCGGCCACCAGCACCGGCTTCCCGCCTGGCGCCACTTTCCATATCCGGTACAGCACCGCCTGGGAGAAATACAACGTCCCCGCACTGTCCACGGTCAGCCCCGTCGGAACCTCGAACCCTTCCGCAATCGTCGTGATCTCCCCGCCCGGCGTCCGCCGCAAAATCTTCGCTCCATAGCTATCGGCGATGTACAGATTCCCCTGCCGGTCCACCGTCACCGAATCCGCCCCCGTCAGCCGGTCCGGACCCACCAGCGTGGCAATTCTCCCATCCGTCGATATCCTCCGCACCCTCGTCCGCGAGTCCGTAATGTAGAGCGATCCATCACCGTCCACCGTCACGTCCATCGGGAACGACAGGCCCGCCTGCAACGCCGGCCCGCCGTCGCCGCCAAACCCCTCCACCCCCGTCCCGGCCACCACCGTCACCTGTCCGGTACGGCTCACCTTCTTAATCTGGTTCGCCAGCGTATCGGCTACGTACAGGTTCTCCGCCGCGTCCATCGCGATGCCCAAAGGGCCCGCAAATCCCCGCGCCACCGTGCTCACCACCCCCGTCGCGCTGATCTTCCGGACGCTCTTCAAATCCCAATCGGTGACGTACAGATTTCCCGCCCGGTCGCTCACCAGGTCCCGCCCGGAGAACGTGGCGTTATACAGAGGCCCGCCGTCGCCCCCTCCCCCTCCCGCGTAGACGGTACGCGCTCCGGAAGCCTCCACGTTCACGATGGTGTCCTGCGCCAACACATACAGTCCGCCCCGCCCGTTCGGCGTGAAGAACAGCGTGGCCGGAAAACTGGTCACGCGGCCCTGCGGGTCCCGGCGCACGCTGCTCTGCCCATCCGCCGCCGTATAAAACAGATTCCCGGCGCCATCTACAGCCAGTTGATTCGGGCTGAACATCTGGAACGGCTGTGTCACGTCGTTCCCCGCTGTGTCAATTCGATGCAACTCCTTCCGCGAAGCAACGTAGATATACGCGTTCCCCGCACTGTCCGCCGCCAGCCCCTGGGCCTGAAATTCGCTCACAATCGGCACCATCGTTCGCGTGCCGTCCGGACGCTGCCGAACAAGCCCCTCCCACGTCAGCCAGAACACCGTCCCATCCGGCGCCACCGCAATCTCCTGGATAAACACCTCCGGGTCAATCACCGCGCGCATCACCCCGTCCGCCGAAAACTTCAGGATCCGAAACGCCCCGCTCGTCTCCAGCACGTAGACATTTCCCTGCGCATCGGTGCCAATATCCCGTGGCATCGTTGCCGTTCCCCCAAAGGTGGAGATCCGCCCATCCGCCCCCACGCGCCGCACCCGATAGGTCTCGGCAATAAAACAATTCCCCAACGGGTCGCAAGCCATCGCCTGCGGACCGACCAGCCGCGCATCAGTCGCCATCCCGCCGTCACCCTTCCCTCCCTCGTCCCCGCTACCAGCCAGCGTGGTCAGCAAGTACGATTGAGCCATCAACGGCAAAGCGGCAAACAAAAGAAGGCGCATAACACTTTTTCCACTGCACGTACCATACCAACCTCCGCGCTGCGTTATGCTCTACCCATGCGCCTCGGCCTCCTCCTCGCCCTTAGCATCAGCGCAGTTATCGCTCAACCCCTCGGCCAGCTCCCCAAAGGGAAAGTCGTCCTCATCGCCCAGCCCCACCACGACGACCACACCACCGATTACGGCATGGGCGGCGTCATCGCCCGCTTCGTCGAAAGCGGCTACAAAGCCATCTACATCCGCGCGTCGAATGACGAAAAAGATGGCGCCAACAGCTACGGCGTCAACGACATCACCAACCTCAAAGAAACCCGCGACGCCGCCAAGATCCTCGGCATGGACGAAGTCATCAGCCTCAACTGGCGCAATGACTTCATGAACCCCATCCCCCTCAACGAACTCCGCGAACAGCTCATCCTTCTCATCCGCAAATACCAGCCCGAAGTCGTCCTCGGCCACAACCCCTGGGAGCACTATCAGAAGAACCCCGACCATCGCCAGGTCGCCCGCGCCCTCGTCGAAGCCTACTGGCTGGCCGGGCTCGATACCGTCCACCCCGAACACTTCAAGCTCGGCCTCAAGCCCTACGCCGCCCGCCACTTCTACGGCAAGGGCCGCCTCGATTGGGGTCTCGGCCAAATCTCCAACGTCGCCCTCGAACTCAACGAATCCCAAGTGAAGAAAAAGGAACGCGCCATCGCCGCCCACCGCAACGTCTATCACAGCCCCGGCCTCCGCCGTGCCACGCAGGCCCGTCTAGCCGCGCAAGGCCAGCACATTCCGGAGTTCGACACCGCCACCGACGACGAAGCGTCAGACCTGAATCTCCACTGGTGGATGAACCACAACTCCCGCGGAATCGGCGCCAAGGCTGGCGTCAAATACGCCGAAGACCTCTACTACATGGACGCGACGTACCATCTCCCCGGGCTGAAGAACTACATCGAAACCAACGCGAGGAAACTGCCATGATCCTCGCCCGCCGCGTCTTTCTCCAGCTCCTCGCTGCCAAGCCCAAGCCAACTGTCCTCATCGTCGCCTCCGACGCCGGTTGGCTCGAATGCGCCGGTGGGACCATCGCCGCCCAAATCGCCAACGGGGCGAATGCCGTGTTAATCCGCGTCGGCAACGACGAAAAGGAATCGGTCGGCCTCACCCCCGAAGAGACCGCGCACCGCAACCGGCAGGAATCGGAAGCCGCCGCGAAGCTCCTCGGTATCACCGAAACCGTCTCCTTCGGCTACCGCAGTTCCGAGCTGAAGGACGTCCCCCACACCACCATTCGCGACCGCCTCATCTTCCTCATTCGCCACCATCGCCCCTCCGCTCTCTTTTTCCCGAACCCCCATACCGAGCACGACCGCAACCTCGATCGCTACTACGTCGGAGCCGCCGCCGAAGACGCCTGGCACTGCGCCCGCTACGCCAACTTCCTCCCCGCCGCTAACCTGCCGCCCCACATCGTCCCCGAAGTCTCCTACTACGCCCCGCCCACCGACCCGCGCCGCCGCGAACCCGAATCCACCGCGACGTTCGTCCCCCAGCCCCGCCAAATCGACATCTCGAAGACCTTCGCGGCAAAACTAGCCGCGGCCCGTGCGCTCCGCACCATCAACCGCGCCACCGCTACCCGCCTCAAGCAAACCCTCCAAGCCGAAGGCCGCCGCCTCCCACTGCTCGACACCATCACCCAACAATCCATCGACAAACTGGTCGAAGAAAACCTCCGCGGCCTCGCCGCCATCAGCGCCCAAGGCACCGCGTTCAAACAAGCCGAAGAGTTCCGCTACGCAGGGATTGAATATGGCATACCCACGAAATATCTTCGCTAACATCCTCCTCTGTGCCGTGGCGGCGCATGCGCAGGAATCGCCCAAGACCATCGTGGCCATCAGCGCCACCGGCGGCGATTACATCAAAGGCGCTGGCGGCACCCTGGCGCGCTTCATCGCCGAAGGCTTCCAGGTCTACGTCATCCAAGTCGGCAACGATGAAAAGGTGAGCCTCAACCTCGGCCCCGCCGAAACCCGCCTGGCCAACAATGCCGATGCCCTTCGCGCCGCCAAAGCTCTCGGCGTCACCGAGGTCATCAACCTCAACAACAAGTCTGGCGAACTCAGCCAACTCTCCAGCAACGAACTCCGCAACCAGCTTTCGACGCTGATCCGTTTCTTCAAACCCCAGAAGTTATTTCTGCCGGACCCCTTCATCCACTACGACCCCGACTGGGACCAGTTCTGGACCGCTCGCGCCGCCGAAGAAACGAACTATTCCAACAGCGCCGTCTTCCTGGCGGAGCTGAGCCGAATCGGCATCAAGGGCCACGGTGTCCCGGAGACGTACTACTACAGCGCCCGCCGCCCCTACCGCCCCGGCGAAGGCGGCCACAACGGTGCCCGCCTGGAAGCCATCGACATCAGCCCAACCCTGAGCCGCAAACTGGCCGCCGCCGCCGAACTGAAGACCACCAACCGCGCCTACGCCGAACACGTCCGCCAGCGTCTGGCGCAGTCCGGCAAACCCGCCGCAAGCATCGATGAATCCGTAGTCCCCGAACTCCTCACCGAGCTAGCCCAGTTAATTGGTGCCAGGCACCAATTAACGTACGGCGAGGAGTTCAACTACCACGGCGCCCCGCCCGGGACCAAGCAACCCATCGCCCCCTGGCTCCAGGAACGTGCCAAACCTCTACCCAAGTAACGAGACACCCCCCATGGACAACGAACTCTCCCGCCGCGCCCTCCTCGCCACTGCCGCAGCTGCCACAACCGTAACTGCCGCCCCTTCGCCAACCCCCTCCGTCTACGCCGCGCTCGGCATCCGCCCCGTCATCAACGGAGTCGGCGTCGTCACTCACCTCGGCGGCTCATTGATGCACCCTGACACTCTCAAAGCCATGACCGAAGCCGCCCGCTGCTTCGTCCCTCTCTCCGAACTCCAAACCAAGGTCGGTGCCCGCATCGCCGAACTCCTCGGCGCCGAAGCCGCCATGGTCACCAACGGCTGCGCCTCCGCCATCACCATGGGCACTGTCGCCTGCGTCGCCCTCGGCAACCCGCAAGCTCTCAAAACCCTCCCCGATACCACCGGCCTCAAGAACGAAATCGTCCAGCAGAAAACCCACCGCGGCGGGTACGAACAACAGATGCTCCTCGTCGGCACGAAGATCGTCTGGGTCGAAACGAAGGAAGAACTGGAACGCGCCATCAACCCCCGCACCGCCATGCTCTTCTTCTACAACGAAATGGAGCCCGAAGGAAAAATTAACCGCCACGAATGGATCGAAGTGGGCAAGCGCCGCGGCGTCCCCACCTTCAATGACGCCGCCTCCGACGCCACGCCCCGCGAACGCCTCTTCCAATACCAAAAAGAAGGCTTCGATCTCGTCGCCTTCTCCGGCGGCAAAGCCCTTCGCGGCCCCCAGTCCTCCGGCATCCTGATGGGCCGCAAAGATCTCATCGCCGCCGCTACTCCCGGTTTCACCCCGTTCGCCGGCATCGGCCGCAATATGAAGGTCGGCAAGGAAGAGTTGATCGGCCTCCTCACCGCCCTGGAACGCTATCTCAAGGCCGACCACGAATCCGAATACAAAGAACTCGAATCCCGCGTCAAAGACATCCGCGACGGCCTCGCCCCTATCAACGGCCTCGCCACCGAACGCTACGTCCCGCCCATCGCCAACCACGTCCCCCACGTCCTCGTCACTTGGTCCGAATCCGCCTTCCCCTACAAAACCGGCGACGTCACCAAACTACTCCGCGAGGGCACCCCCTCAATCGCCGTCTCCGCCTTCGGTGATCGCAAACTCAAAATTTCCCCGTGGATGATGCAGCCCGGCGAACACAAGATCGTCCTCGCCCGCCTCCGCGAAATTTTCCAAAAGGCCTAGCCATGCGCCTGCTCCTCTTCCTGGCCGTTACCACCCTGTCCGCCCTCGAACGCCCCGGCGTCGAATTCAAGATCTACCAGTTCCCCCCGAACCAGATCCCCACCATCGACGGCAAAACCACCGACTGGGCCCAGGTCCCCGCAACCTACGCCATCGGAATGGACCAGCTCAAAGACACCGTCCACAACTCCACCATCAACAAGAAAGACCTCGACGTCACCGTCAAAGTTGGCTGGGTGAAAGGCCTGAACCGCCTCTACGTCCTCTACGAAGCCACCGACGACTACTGGGACTTCCGCCGCGCCGATCGCCACAACGACATCTTCGAACTCGTCGTCGATGGCGACCTCTCCGGTGGCCCGCTCATCTCCACCCTCCACCCCAACAAAGACCTGCCAAAGGGCGTAGCCTTCCAGACCTTCCACGGTGTACACGCGCAGAACTATCACATCTTCACTCCCGCCCCCGAACGCGATTGGGCCTTCGTCTGGGGCTGCCAGCCCTGGATCAAGGAGCTGCCATGGGCCAACGCCGCCTACGATTACAACTTCCAACACGGCCAGTCCGGCAAGCTCACCCTCGAATTCTGGATCACCCCGTTCGACTACGCCCCGCTCGAAGGACCCTCCCGCGCCGTCGTCTCCCAGCTCACCGAAAACAAAGTCATCGGCCTCTCCTGGGCCGTCCTCGACTACGACAACGTCGACGCCAAGGACAACGAAGCCTTCTGGAACCTCTCCCACAAAACCAGCATGTTCGGCAACGCCAGCGACCTCGTCGCCTTCCGCCTGATGCCCCTGGAAGCGAACAACCAGAAACCCATCGCCGCCCACTGGACGTTCCAGGTGCTCGATTACGACCGCCGCGCGGTGGCCTTGCAGGACAGATCCACCGGCCAGATCACCAACCGCAAATGGCACTTCGGCGACGGCGAAACGTCCACCGAACAACACCCCACCCACACCTACAAAGCGGCCGGCGAATACATCGTCACGTTAGAAATCGAAGGCCCCGCCGGCAAATCCCGCTGGACCAAGGTCCGCGACGTCGTTATGAAATAAAGCCTGCGCTAAATCTTCGGCCGCGGCCCCCGTACCTGCGGGCAAATCTGCCCCGAGTTATCATCGCAAGGATCCGTCGGCGTCACCGTTGGCGTCTCCTTCAAAAACACGATTTCGTGGTGCGACTCCCCGTGGACGTATAGCCGCGCCACCCGCCCCGCCAGCGTGTCCGTCCCGCCCTCTTCCAGCCCCAATACCTGCGGATAGTAACCCGGCTTGTGCGCAATGTCGCCGATGTCCAGTATCCGCCACGGTACCGTCCATTGCCCCGGATTCGACAGGTCCCCGTTGAACGCCACATAAACGCCAACCTGCGGCCACCCCGGCTCGCAGCAGGCATGATTCATCAGGATCACGTACTTCTCCAGAAACGTGTTCCAATGCACCGACGGCCCCCAATGCGAATCCGTCGTCGACTCCTGCCACGTCCCCGCCGCCCGGTAGATCGGCGTCATTCGTCCGCCCCGTCCCGGCTCCTCCCACGTCCCCTGGTAGTACTTCTTCACCGCGCCGCCCGGTTGGTGACGGTCCGCGAACGTCATCCGCGCTGTCGCCACGCCCTGCTCCCCCGCCGCTCCCCCGTAGTTCGTAAAAAAGAAGTAGAAAAAACCGTTTTCCCGGTCCGGAATCACCGAGAAGTCCCCATGCCCGCCGGCAAAGAATCCGTTCTTCGATTCGCAATCCGGCCCATCACCCGACTCCAACACGATCCCCAAATCTTGCACCGTCTTGCCGTTATCGTAGGAAATCGCCGCCCCGATTCGCGGCAGCGTCAAATCGTTACCTTTGCAAACGCCCCCCGGCTCGTTGTGATACCAAAGAAACAACGTCCCGTCCGTGTCCCGCCACACCGCTTCAAACCACACCGGCTTATGTTCATTGGAGTCAAACTGCACCGGCTCTGTGTTCCCCAGCTGGAACTGGTCGGCGCCCCGGCTCCGCGTCGGAACCCCCGTCGAATGAAAGATATGCAACTGCCCGTCCGCCCACATCGCGGCCGTGTTGCCATCAATCACCTTCGGCAATTCCACGGCCTGCGCCGGTAACACCACAGCATACTGGGCGAAGCCAGCGGTGGAGAGGAAAAACGCGAGTAGCAGACGAGTTCCGACTAGCATGGTCAAATCGATCTAACACCACAGGCGCATCCGCGTTGCCCCCGGTTACTGTTAAGGAGTGATAACATCACCAACAGCATGTGTCCACGCTCCTCCCGCCGCGCCTTCCTCGCGGCCGCGTTAGCGGCGCGCCACTCCTACGCCGACACTCTCCCCAAGGTCCGCGAATTCCGCCGCGGCGGAATGGTCTACCGCCAACTTGGCCAGACCGATATCAACGTCTCCCTCCTCTCCTTCGGCTCCCACACCGACCCCCGTTTCAAAAAGAAGGTGGAAAACGGCAACGTCCTTCAAGAAGAAGGCCAAACTCGTCGCGACCGTCTCATTGCCCGCGCGCTCGACCGCGGCGTCAACCTGATCGATACCTACGAAAACGAAGGCCAGTGGAACCCGCTCGCCAAAGTCCTGAAGGGCGGCAATCAGCGCCAGCGAGCCCTCGTCTCCCTCTGCCGCCAGTTCCCGCAATTTGTCGGCGAGAACATCGACAACGCCGCCCGCCTCTTCGGCCATGTCGACCTGTACCGTATCTATTTGGGCGAAGGAAAGTCGGTGGACGCCAAAGCCCTATCGGATTGGGACGTCCTCCGCAAAGCGAAACAAGCGGGCAAAGTCCGCACTATCGGCATCTCCACGCACGACGAAGGGATGATGCTCAGCGCATTGAAGGAACTTGAAGGAATTGATTACTTCATGTTCCCGTACAACTTCATCCACGCCCGCGCCGATTACGCCGAATTCCTCCCCGAAGCCGCGCGCCGGGGTGTTGGCCTCATCGCCATCAAGCCGCTCGCCGCCGGTTCCATCGTCAAGATGGATCCCAAAGCCAAGCAAAACACCAGCCCCGAACGCGACTTCGTCCAGCTCTATCAGGCCAAGTACCGTCCGCTCCTGCCCTCTGTGGTCGCGGATCTCACGAAGAGCCTCGATCAGCTTCCCGAAGAAACCCTTTGCCAGGCCGCCCTGCGTTTTGTGTATTCCCGCCCCTTCATGACCGCCGCCATGCCCGGCATGTTTGAAGCGGAGACGCTGGATGACAATCTGGCCGGCCTGAACCGTCACTTGGAACTCAGCCGCGCGGAGCGCAACGTTCTCGAAGCCGCCACCAAGGTCGCCCAGGCCACCAATCAACGCTGGCTTCCGAAACACTATCAATGGTTAGACCAACGCTGGCAGGGCTAGTCTTCGCGCTCAGTCTCGCGGCGCAGTCGCCCCAACTCAAACAAGCCGGCGTCTGTTCCCGGTGCCACGTGGCCCAGGTTTTGGAATGGTCGGTCGCCGCCAAACATGTGGCCGCCCAAACCAACTGCCAGGCGTGCCACGGTCCCAGCGCGGCCCACGTTGCCAACGAGCGCAATCAGGTTAAGCCGGACCGTCCGGTCCCCACCTGCGCCACGTGCCATAACGCGGGCTGCCCTAAAACCAAGCAGACGCAAAACTGCCAATCCTGCCATCATCCCCACGCGCTCGCAAACCCGAACGACCGCCAACTCCGGCAGACCCAAACCACCGCCGACCCCGTCCAGGAGACCTACAAAACCAAGATGGCCGAAGGTGACCGTCTGGCCGCCATCCGCGACTGGGCGAAGGCAAAGGAAGCCTACGAAACAGCTTCGAAAGCCCGTCCCTCCGACCGTCGTGCCGCCATCCGGGCGCGGATGGCAGGACGGCGCCAGAATCCCGAGTTGCCGGGTTTGGAAATCATCGGCACGG
This sequence comes from Bryobacteraceae bacterium, assembly GCA_044358225.1. Taxonomy (GTDB): domain Bacteria; phylum Acidobacteriota; class Terriglobia; order Bryobacterales; family Bryobacteraceae. Next base: position 27,891 of record JBIKOG010000066.1, read on the forward strand.
AATACGACGAAGAATCCGGCTACCCCAGGCGAGTCCGGGTCAAAGGAACGAGCATTGAACTTCTCCTGGTCCCCGCCGCGGATACCGATATCGGCAGCGACCAGTGGCCCGCCACGCGCCCGGTGCATAGCGTGCATACGGAGCCGTTCTACCTGAGCAAAACGGAGATTACCCAACAGCAATGGGAATTGCTGGGTTTGGAGAACCCCAGCCCCTTAAAAGAGCCAAGTTTCCCCGTCCACAACATCTCCTGGACCGATGCTCAGACCTGGATCGCGAAACTAAACCAGAAGACGCAAGGGAACTTCCGCCTGCCCACTGAAGCCGAATGGGAGCGCGCGGCGCAACCCGCCGAGGGCCCGCTGGAGGACCAGGCGTGGTACCGAGCGAACACCGCCAGCGGTGCCGCCGGTGCCTTCAAAGAGTCGACCGCCTACGCCCCCAAACCCGTAGCAACGAAGAATCCCAACAAACTCGGCCTCTACGACATGCAAGGCAACGTGGCCGAGTGGTGCCAATCGATCCTGAAGTCCTATCCCTACACCGAAGCCCCAGGAACGAAGGACGACCTGAGAGTCGTCCGCGGCGGCGCCTACGCCGACAGTCCGGAATACCTCAACCCCGCCTTCCGGCATAGCGAGCGCCCCGCGCGCCGTAACCCTTGGCTGGGATTGCGGCTGGCGCGGTAACGTTTACTCCGACGCCATCCGCCGAATCGCCTCCAACTCCCCGGCCAGCTTCCACTCCGGCCAGGTCCCCACCACGCGCCGCAACGCCGTCCGCAGCCCCGGATCCGGATCCCCCCACTGCATCGCCCGCGCCAGATTCTGCGCCATCTGGAAGCGCCGCGTAAACAGGAAATACGAGTTCTCCGTCAACGAAGGCTCCCGCAACTCCCGCGCCTTTCGCAGGTACTCCCACGCCTTCACCCGCTGGCCATCCGCCCAGGCGAAGTCCGCCAGTATCTCCAACGCCCCAAACCCCGCCGCGCCTTTCCACTGCTCCGCCAGGGCCAGCATTCGCGCCCGCGCCGCCGCCTTCTTCCCATGCGCAAACTCATCCACCGCCAAGGCCTGTTCCAACTCCGCCAGTCCCTCCGCGTGGCCGCCCAGCCAACCCTGGACCTCCTTCACCAACGCCGCGTTCAATCCCTTGCCGCACAACGCCTGAGTCTGCAACAACTCCAGCCCCAGTCCCGCTTTCAAGGGCCCCTCGGTGGAATCATACGGCCGCATGGCCAGGGCCTTCTCCTTGTGGGGAATCGCCTCGCACCATCGCCCCAGACTGATCACTCCGGGAGAGCCCAACGCCGCCGCCACATGGCTCCAAAGGAAACTTTCCCGCCGCGCGAACATGACGTCTCCGGCGTTCTTGTCCCGGTTCTTGTCTGCAATGGCCAGGCCCTCGCGGGCGGCCGCCAGGGAAGCCTCGGGGCGCCCCATTAACTGCAATGTCTCGGAACGCTCCACGCGCAGCAACATGCGGTAGGACAGCTCCCCCCACGCATCGGCGGGCCCCTGCGCTTCCTCCAGATACCGCAGTGACGCCACATTGTCGCCCACCATGGCGCGCCGTCGCGCCATCTGGATTCGCGTCGGCACAAATGTCGACGGATCATCAGGCTTCGCCAGCGCCACCGCCTTTTCCAACACCTCATCGGCTTCGGCCGGCTTGCCGGCGCGCGCGTACACATCCGACAGGCGCGCATAGCCGATGGCCATCGATTTCAACAGCTCCGGGTTGTCCCCATGGCGCCGCCGCAACTCCTCCTCAATCGCCAATCCCTTCTGGTGGTACAACATCGCCAAATCCCGCCGCCCCAGATTCGAAATCCGCGCATATCCCTGAATATCGGCAATCCGGTGATACGCCAAAGCCAGCTCCTGCTGCAGTGTCGCATCGCCGGACGCCTCCGCCGCCAGGCTGTCCAGGTAGCGGAGCGACTCGTCCACCATTACCTGGCGCAGCTTCTGGTTGCCCGCCAGCTTGCGCGCCTCGGCGTCGAAATCGGTCAGCACCTTCATCGACAGCGCCCGCACCTCCCGGAACCGGTTCTGCGCCCGCCGTCCTTCACGAATCGTCAGGAATCCACCCACCCCCGCCGTCACCACCAGCGCCGCCGTCAGCACAACCGCCAGCCGGTTCCGCCTCACAAACTTCTGCACCCGGTATGTCACCGTATCCGGACGCGCGATCACCGTCTGCCCCGCCAGGTGCCGCCGGATGTCTTCCGAAAACTGCTCCACGCTCTGGTACCGCCGCTCCGGCTCCTTCCGCAACGCCATCAGCAGGATGTTGTCCAAATCTCCCTGCAGCAAACGCCGCAGCCGCGTGTCTTCCTTCACCATCGTCGATGGCACCGGCACCGGCGCCGTCCCGATAATCTGCTCCACCTCCGCCGCCGAATGATTCTTCAACTGATACGGCCGGTCCCCCGTCAGCAACAAAAACAGAATGACGCCCAACGAATACACGTCCGACGCGACGGTGATCGCCTCCCCCCGAATCTGTTCCGGACTCGCAAACTCCGGCGTCATCGGCCGCCAGCCGGTCTCGGTCAACGGCCCATCCTCCAGCACCGCCGGGTCCAGCAGCTTCGCAATCCCGAAGTCCAATAGCTTCGGCGTCCCATCGGCCAGCACCAGTATGTTCGATGGCTTCAAATCGCTATGCACGATTAGCCGCTGGTGCGCGTGCTGCACCGCCTGACAGATCTTCCGGAACAGCTCCAGCTTCTGCTGCGTGTCCAGCTTCTGGTCCCGGCAGTAATGGTGCACCGGCACGCCATCGGCGTACTCCATCACCAGATACGGCAGCCCGTCATGCTCGCCGCCGTCAATCAACCGCGCAATGTGCGGATGCTCCAGCGAACTCAGAATCCGCCGTTCCGCATAGAACCTGTGCGCCAGACGCCCCCCGGCGATGCCCGGATGCAGAATCTTCATCGCCACTTTCTGCTCGAACCCCGCCTCCGCCCGCGTCGCCCGGTACACGGTCCCCATCCCGCCCTTCCCGATGCACTCAAACACCTGATACGCGCCTACTCGCTGCCCCTCAAACGAATCTGGCAGCACCCCCGGCCCTTTGAATTCGATGATCGCAGCCTCAATCGCCGGCGCAATCAGATTCCCCGTCAACCCCTCCAACATAGCGGAAACCGTCTTCCGCAGGTCCTCGTCCCCGGCCGTTTCCCGCTCCAGAAACGCCGCCCGGTCCTCCGGCGCCATATCCACGGCTTCTTGAAATAAGTCGTCAATGCGCCGCCAGCGCTCAGGAGTCAATTCGGACATATCAAAACTACCGCACCAGTGTACCCAACCAGGCCACCTGATAAACTCCCCCCATGCGTCCCCTGGTCTTACTCGCTCTGTCCCTCCCACTCATCGCCGCCTATCACTTCACCGTCCAATCCAACATCCCCTACGGCATGTACTCCGGCGCCGCGCTCCTCCTCGATATCTACAAACCCGCCAAACCCAACGGCTACGGAATCATCTACGTCTCCGGCTCCGGCTGGACCACTCCGCTCGCTTACTCCGCCCCCGAACTCAAATCCAACGGCCAGTCCAAACAGTACGCCACCGCCCTTGCCAACGCCGGTTATACCGTCTTCAGCGTCAACCATCGCTCGCTGCCCCGCTTCCGCTATCCCGCCCCGGTCGAAGACGTCCAACGCGCCGTCCGTTTCATCCGCCACAACGCCGCCAAGTTCGGCATCAACCCCAATAGAATCGGTGCCTCCGGCGGCTCCTCTGGCGGGCACCTCGTAAGCATGCTCGGCACGCTCGACGGCCGCGGCCTCTCCACCGATCCCGATCCCGTCGAACGCGAAAGCGCCAAAGTTCAATGTGTCGTCGCCCGCGCCGCCCCCATCGATTTCCTCACCGGCACCAACGGTTCTTTCCTCCTCGGTATGACCCGCCCCCTCCCCACCGACAAGACCGCCGCCGAATATCGCACCCACGTCGAAGCCTCGCCCATCTCCCACGTCACCCCGGACGACCCGCCGTTCCTCCTCATGCACGGCGATAAGGACGAAAGCGTCAACATCTCGCAAAGCGAACAAATGGAGGCCAAGCTGAAGGCCACCGGCGTTCCGGTGAAGTTCCTCCGGATCCCCGGCGCTGCCCACGGCCCCAGCTTTCCGGGCGCCATCAACCCGCCGGACTACCTCGGCGAAATGGTCCGCTGGTTCGATCAACACCTGAAAAAGAACTAGCCCACCACCCGCTATCATAAGAGTTCGTGTGACACGGCGTCCTTCCACATCCTGGGTCGTACGCACCGTTTGGCTCCTCGTCGCGCTGACTTCGTGCTCCCATCGCGAGCCCGCCACCCCGGTGGCGTCGAACGACTACGTCGACGCGCGCACTTGCGCCCCCTGTCACGCCACCATCGCCCGCGGCTACGCTCAAACCGGCATGGCCCAAGCCTTCTCCGTCCCCACCGCCGCCAGCGTTCCCAATCCCAAACCCTACTTCCACCCCGCGTCCGCCACCTGGTACGAAATCGCCGCCCGCAACGGAGCCTGGTTCCAACGCTGGTGGCAAATCGGCACCAAGGGAAACCGCGAAAGCACTGGGGAAGCCCAGATCGATTTCGTGATGGGCTCCGGCAACCACGTTCGAACGTATTTGCACCGCACAGCTCGCGGCACCCTCACCGAGCTTCCCCTCGCCTGGTACGCCGAAGCCGGCGGCACCTGGGCCCTCAACCCGGGTTTCGATACAGCGGACCCTCCCACCGGCCGCAAAATCGGCACCGACTGCATGTTTTGC
>JBIKOG010000067.1:0-32651 GCA_044358225.1 Bryobacteraceae bacterium
GGAGAGAGAGGAGGAGCGTGAGTTTCATGAGGGGACCCTTGTTGGGTATGACGCGGGCGGGGGGCGGGGCGTGGAGGGAAATTCGTGCTGAGGGCCGGGTTGACTTGGATCGCAACCGGGAGTAGCGTGAGGATGCGATGTTTCGCATGCCGGCCTCGAATGGAGGTGTTATGCGGCTGATCATCTGCTTAGTACTGGGCGCTTGCGCGCCATCGGCTCTCCTGGCACAGGGATGTCCAACTTACCTGTTATTTTCGCCGGAGTATCTTGCTCCCGAAGTCCCCTCGGAAGGGGGCATGGTCTCCATCCCGGTGGGCCACTACGCTGTATCGCCTTGTACGTGGACCGCGGCTTCCACGGCTGGATGGCTGGAAGTGTTAACCCCCACGGGTAACTTGCCGGGCACCCTGCAGGTGAGCGTAGCTCCCAACACGGGTGCCCCTCGCTTCACCTATCTCCAGGTCGGTGGGAAATCGCTCTATTTCTCGCAGTTGGGTCCGTGTTGCGAATATCCGTATCTGGTTCCCGGCTTCGTCGCCAAGCGGAGTGCCTCGAGCCAGATGCTCTCCGCAACGGTCCTGTTTAAATGCTCCACGGGAATGGAATGTCCCTGGTCGACAACGACGTCAGGCGGGGCCACGATGCTCAGTCCAACCAGTGGAAAGGGCAATACGACGATCTCGTTTTCAACGGCGGTAAACTGCACGGATCGGGAGTTACAAGGACGGGTCAGTGTCAACCAGTCCACCGTCGGATACTTTCAAGTTCCCACCGAATGGCAGTACGCCCGATTGGTGCTCAGTCCCAGCGCACTTACTTTTCAGTCCCAGGTGGGAGATGCGAATCCGCCCGCTTCCCGCGCCGTTTCGGTCGCGAGTGGATCGTCGATTTGTCCCGGAATGCCATTTGAAGTTACTGCTCCCAACGCACCGTGGCTCCGGCTCAGTGCTGTTGGTTGGACTACTACGCCGGACATCGCGGTCACTGTCGATCCCACCGGTCTCGCTCCCGGTACCTACGACGATTTCATCGACTTTATGCGCAGTGGCGCTGGCCGGGTGAGGCTGACTGTCACTTTTCTGGTTCTCCCCCGCGCGGAGCCCGTCCGGCTGATCCCCGCGCCTGCCTCTGTCGCCTTCGTAACCCGGGCAGGTGACCCTCCGCCCCTCCCGCGCAGCGTTTCCATCTCCGCGCCCGGCGTATCCACCGCGCTCCTCGTCACCCCGCCTGCGGGAAACTGGGTAACCGCCACCGTAACCGGCCGAACGCCCGCCGCGCAAATCACCGTCACCCCGCAGCCACAAGGGCGCCTGCCCGGCTTGTACACCGGCCTGCTACAGGTTCAATCTGCCGACTTACCCGCCGTCGCCGTCGCCATCCCGGTCTCTCTCTCAATCCGGCCGGAGGAAGCCGACCGTGAAGAGGAGCCGGAGTTATTCGTAACTGACGAAGTGATTCAGGTGGAAGTGGAGCCGCCCTACGCCCCCATGGAGCGCCGTGTCCGGCTGACCTCCAACCGGTCTCTCGATATCACCACGACGGTGCAACCCGCCGGCCTCTCCTGGCTCCGGCTCACGCCGGCGACCGGGGTGACTCCCTACGATCTCCGCATCGAGATTGTGCCCGCGACACTCGCCGCCGGTACGCACGAGGCGGTGATCGCCCTGACCGCCAACGGCGTTTCGAAGACGATCCGTGTCCGCTGTACCGTTATCCCCCCGGTTCGCCTGCTCCCGGCGGAAACATCGGTAAACCTGACATCCGCCGCGCCTGCGCACACCTTCTATGTCACCGCCACCGGCCGCTCCGTCAGCCTCACCGCCGCCGTCGACAGTCCTTGGCTAACGGTCACTCCTGCCACCGGCCAAACGCCCATCAACTTACAACTCCGCGCCGCCGCCGGCACGCTGGCGCCCGGCCTGCATTCCGCCTGGCTCACCCTGGCCGGCGCCAGCAGCACCGTCCGCATTCCCGTCTTTTTTGACATTCCCCCGCCTCCGCCCACGCTCGCCCCCATCGGCTCCACTTCCCCCGGAGCGTGGCTCCAGATCGATGGCGCGAACCTTGCCGTCGCCTCTCTTGCCGCCGCGCTCCCGTTGCCGCTCACTCTGGGTGGAGCCACTGTGCTGCTCGATGGGGCTCCGATTCCCATCCACTCCATCGAGCGGACGAGCATCCTTGCGCAAATCCCTGGCGAGACGCCGGAGGGCCGCTCGACGCTCGCCGTCCGCACCGTGTCCGGCACGTCCAACGCAGTGGAATTGGTCATCGCGCCCACGTCGCCCGCCATCCTGGCGATCGACGCCGCCCGTGCCGGTCAGCCTGTGGTGATCTACGCCAACGGCCTCGGCGCGCTGCGGTCCGGGATCTGCCAGCACGTCGTGCGGGTGGAGTTCGCCGGCGTGCCCGCCGAGCTCCTCTTTGCCGGCGCCGCGCCGGGGCAACCGGGCCTCTACCAGGTGAATGCCGTTGTTCCGGTGCTTCCGCCCGGGACTTACCCGGTACAGTTATTCGCCGCCGGGGCCGCCAGTGCGCGCGTCAACATCCGCGTCGAATAACTTACCGTTGACACTCCGCGCGCGGTTAGTGGTGTGGACCGGGTGCGGAAGGAGGACTAGGGCGCGAGTTGGGATTGAAGGAGTGAGTGGGCTGGTAGTCGGCGGGATGCCAGCGCACCCCTTTATCGAAGGCGATTTCGATGTGGTAGCCGGACGGAGATTCGGTGGAGCGGCGCGCCTTGCCGCGGTAGCCGCACGGGGAGAGCCGGACGGCGTTGGCCTTGTGGGGTGGGTTGTCGGTATCGAGCAGGAGCAGGGCGCCGGAGGGTTGAATCTCTTCGAGAATGGCGGGAGAACGGCGGGGGACTCCACGGTCGTCGGACCATTCCACTTGGACGATGTCAGCACAGAGCAGGAGAGTCTTGGGTCGTTGTCTCACAATTATCTATATCGGTGGCGGCGGGGTTCTTCCTAGTCAAAATGCTGAAAGAAGAAGCCTTATGCCGTTCGGGCGGTGGGGGGTATGGCACTGCTAAGATGAGGTGTGAGCCAGGAAGCCGACGTTGCCGCGGTGTACGGCGAGTTACATAAGATTGCGGTGATCCACCTGAGCCGGGGCGGGAAGCAGCCGAGTCTGCAGGCGACACAGTTGGTGCATGAGGCGTGGCTGCGGCTGGCGGGACACGGGTGGAAGAGCCGGACGCACTTTCTGGCGTTGGCGTCGCGGACGATGCGGATGGTGTTGATCGACGCGGTGCGGGCGCGGATGGCACAGAAGCGGGAGGGGGAGTGGGAGCGGTTGGAGTGGACGCCGGGGGTGGAGATGGCCGGGGCGGGCGTGTCGGTGCCGGTGGAGCAGATTATAGAAATTGACCGGGCGTTGGATGAGCTGGCGCTAAAGGATGAGCGGAAGGCGCGGGTGGTGGAGATGCGGTTTTTCGGCGGGCTGGAGTTTCCGGAGATTGCCGAGGCGTTGGAGATATCGTTGTCGACGGCGAAGCGGGACTGGGAGTTTTCGCGGGCGTGGCTGTTTGGGCGGCTGGCTGGGAAATAGGTTGATCCCATGATTAATGTTTCCCGGTTCTTTGGTGCGTCTGTTTGGATTGCCTGCTGCGTGTTGGCCGGTTGTGGCGGCGGGAGTTCGCAACAGGCAGCGCCGGCGGCGGCTGCGCCTGCTTCACCGCTTGTGTTTGCCGGCGGCAAACGGCCGAATCCACCGGCCGGGTGTGAGTGGGTGTTGAAATCCGTGGCGATGCCGGGGGATGAGTTTCTGCTGTACCTGGCGGCCCAATGCAAGGGCAAGACGCGGGAGTTGCAGTACAGCGGCGGGGCGCACCGCGCGGAGCTGAAGTTTGAAGAGAATCAGCCGGCCGTTGTTGAGATCCGGGGCGCGGAACCGGGCCAGGGGAAGCAGGCTGTTGAGGGGCACGTGCGGGGGACGCTGAATAAAGCCGAGGCGGCGCGGTGCTTTGTGCGGCCGGCGCGGAATGAGTTTTTTCCGGCCGATGCGCTGGTCGTCGATGTCAGCGACGCCGAGGCGGCGAAAGCGCCCAAGAATGAGCCGCGAAGCGCCTGCGGGAATTATGGAATGGATGAGGACTCCCAGTCGTTCTGGCGGGTATTTCAGGGGTACGCCTGGTATTTCAATCTGGGCCAGGATGAGCCGGAGATTGATCCGGGCTCGCTGACGCTGGCGCGGAAAGATGCCGCGGGGAAATGGGTGGCGTTGGGGCAGTAGTGGTTCGGGGCGCGGTAGCATGGAGCTCTATGAAATCTCTCGTCGGGCTTCGGGTTGCCTTTGCTTCGCTTGCTTTGGGGAGCGCCTGGACGGCCTTCACGCAACAGGGGGGCGGGTTGCAACCGCCGCCGCCGCTGGCGCTTGTGAAAGTGGCCGATGACCTCTATTCCATTGAGGGCAGCGGCGGCAATGTGGCCGTCTATCTGACCGACGAGGGCGCGATTGTCATCGACGATAAGTTTGAGCGGAACTCTGATGAGATCCTGGCGAACGTCAAAAAGATTACCGACAAGCCGGTGCGGTATGTCCTGAACACGCACCACCACGGGGATCATTCCGGCGGCAACGCGAAGATGCTCGCGGCGGGGTACGAGGTGTTGCTGCATAAGAATGCCCGGGCCAATATGGTGAACGGGAAGATGCCGGGGATTCCGCGCATCGCCTTCGGGGATGAGGCGCAGGTGGTGCTGGGCGGGAAAGAAGTCCGGGCGCGATACTTTGGCCGCGGCCATACCAATGGCGACGCGGTGGTGTTCTTTCCCGGGCGGCGGGCCATTCATACCGGAGACCTGATGGCCGGGGCGACGCCGTTGATCGACTACCCCAATGGCGGCAGCGTGGTGGAGTTTCTGAAGACGCTCGATGGGATTCTGGCGAATGATTTTGACGTCGTCATTCCCGGGCACGGCGCGGTGCAGAAGAAGGCCGATTTACAGGCTTACCGGGACAACCTGGGTAAGTTGGTGGCGGCGGCGCGGGAGCAGGTCCGGGCGGGGAAGAGCAAAGAGGAGATCGGGAAGTTCATGACGGCAAACTACGGCTGGGGGGCGATGCAGCAGCGGTTGTCGCTGGACGGGATGATGGCGGAGTTGCGATAGGGTTCCAGTTACAGCCGGCCGAACGGCAAATTGATTCGAACTTTCTTCTCTTGTTTTATTTCCTGTTACCGAGGAGTATGCTTGGGGTAACCGGAGAACCAATTGCGCCTGTGTCCGGGAAGTCTGAGCTTGATTGTGTTGCTGGCCGGCGGGTTGTGGGCCGCTGAGCCGGAGGGTCCGGTTGGCACCCCCCTTCGCAGCGCGCACGCGGTGCACCGGCTGACGGTTGCCGAGGCGCGGCGGGGCGTACCGGTGGAGTTGGACACGGTGGTGGTGTTGGTGGCGCTGGCCGAGGACGAGGCGTATTTTACGGCCGATGAATCGGGCGGTATCTTTGTCCAGGCGCCGCCGGGGCGATATGTGGCGGCACGGTCCGGGGACCTGTTGCGCGTACGGGGGAGGAGCGGACCGGGGGATTTTGCGCCGGTGGTGACGGCGAGCGCCGTGGAGCGGATTGGGACGGGCGTACTGCCGCAGGCGCGACGGGTGACGTTGGAGCATCTGTCGACGGGGAAAGAAGACGGGCAGTGGGTGGAGATTGAAGGGACGGTGCGAGCGGCGACGCAACGGAGTTCCCGGGTGACGCTGCATTTGGCGAGCGGATGGTCGCGGATGGAAGTGGAGTTACCGGACGAGGATGTGACCGAGGCGCGGCGGTTCCTGGGGGCACGGGTACGTGTGAAGGGGGCATCGGCGCCGGTGTTCAACCAGCGGCGGCAGGTGATCGGGGTGAATGTATTTGCGCCGGGCCTGGCGGCGGTGGAGAAGTTGTCGGTGATAGACCCGTTTACGTTACCGGTGCGTCCGCTGAACCGGCTGCGGGAGTATGGGCCGGAGAGTACGTTTGACGACCCGGTGCATACACAAGGGGTGGTGACGGCGATCTGGCCGGGAAAGGCTGTTTTCCTGACCGACGGGACGCAGAGCGTGGGTTTGCCGACGGGGGAAGACGCCTCGCTGCGGGTGGGAGACCGGGTGGCGGTGGTGGGCTTTCCATCGTTGGGGGATGCGATTCACAGTCTGCAGGACGCGATATTCCGGCCGCTGGGACGAGGGGTGGCGCCGGAGCCCCGGGTGGTGACGGTGGGCCAGGCGCTGACGGGAGACCATGAGGCGGAGTTGGTGCAATTGGAAGGACGGTTGGTGACGCGGCAGTGGGCGCCGGGCCACTATACGCTATTGCTCGACGCGTCGCCGGACGGGAGCGGGAGTTCGCGGGCATTGGTATTTTCGGCTATTCTGCCGACCGGGAGCCCGATTGCGGCGGTGGAGGCGTTGGAGGACCAGACGCGGGTGCGGTTGACGGGCATCTGCATTTCGCAAGACGTGGAGCCGGTGCGGCACTTCCGGATGCCGCGCGGGTTTCAACTCCTTCTGCGGGATGCGGGCGACGTGACGGTGGTGGCGCGGCCGTCATGGTGGACGTTGGGGCATGTGGGGTGGATCCTGGGCTTGGTGGCGGTATTGGCGGGCGGGGCGATCGTGTGGGTGGTGTCGTTGCGGCGGCAGGTTCGCTGGCAGACCGCGCGGATTCAGCAGCAGTTGAACGAGGCGGCGGCGTTGCGGGAAGCGGCCGAACAGGCCAGCCGGTCCAAGAGCGAGTTCCTGGCCAACATGAGCCACGAGATACGGACGCCGATGAACGGGATTATCGGTCTGACGACGTTGTTGCTGGGCTCGAAGACGAGCAGCGAGAGCCGCGAGGATTTGGAAGGGATCAAATTCACGGCGTATTCGCTGTTACACCTGTTGAACGACATTCTGGATTTTTCCAAGATCGAGGCGGGGAAGCTGGACCTGGCGCCGGTGGAGTTTTCCATTGCCGAGACGGTGGGCGGGGTGGTGCGGAGTCTGCGGATTCCGGCGACAGCGAAGGGGTTGGGCCTGCGAATGCGGGTGGGTGATGGGGTGCCGGCGTTCGTGTTCGGGGACGATATGCGCTTGCGCCAGGTGTTGATGAACCTGTTGAACAATTCGGTCAAATTCACCGCGGCGGGGGAAATTGCGCTGGAAGCGCGGGGCGGGGAAGGGGATGAGATTCACTTTACGGTGTCCGATACGGGGATGGGGATTCCGGCGGACCGGCAGGAGCAGGTATTCGAGGTGTTTCAGCAGGCCGATGGTTCGACGGCGCGGCGGTTTGGCGGCTCGGGACTCGGGCTTAGTATTTGCCGGCGGCTGGTGGGTATGATGGGGGGGCGGATTTGGCTGGAGAGTCCGAATCCGGCGACGGGTGTGGGATCGGTCTTCCATTTTACGGTGCGGATGCCGGCGGTGAACCGGCCGGAGCAGGCGCCGGAGACGCCGGTGGCGGCCGAACCGGTGGCCCCGCTGCGGATTCTTTTGGCGGAAGATAACCGCGTGAATCAGGTCGTCGCGGTGCGGCTGTTGGAGAAGGCCGGGCATACCGTGACGGTGGCTGGAGATGGGGCCGAGGCGCTGCTGAAGTTGAGCGCCGGGGTCTTTGACTGTGTGCTGATGGACGTGCAGATGCCGGGGGTGGACGGGATGGAGGCGTCGCGTCGCATTCGGGCGGCGGGGAACGAGATCCCGATTATTGCGCTGACGGCGAATGCGATGCGGGGTGACCGCGACGAGTGTTTGAAGGCTGGCATGAACGGCTATGTGGTGAAGCCGTTTGAGGTGAGCGAAGTGGAGGCGGCGCTGCGGGAGTGTGTCGGAGAGAGGGCTGGCGCAGGGGAAGGCTAGCGCGGCTTGAGGGACGCGAGGCCGCCATCGACGCCGAGAACCTGGCCGGTAACCCAGCTGTTCTCCGGGTTGAGGAGCCAGGCAATGGCGGAGGCCACGTCTTCGGGGCGGCCGATGCGGCCGAGCGCGTGCATGGCGGTGGAGGCCTGGAGGGCGGCCGGGTTGGCGGTGATACGGGCGGCGAGAGGGGTATCGACGAGCCCGGGGGCGACGCAGTTGACGCGGATATTCCGTGGGGCGTAGGTGGCGGCGGCGGAGAGGGTGAGGCCGATGACGCCGGCCTTTGCGGCGGCGATGGCTTCGTGGTTGGCGAAGCCGGCGCGGGCGGCGGCGGTGGAGCACAGGACGATAGATCCGCCGGAGGCCATCATCGCTTTGGCGCCGATGCGGACGGTGTGGAAGGCGGTGGTGAGGTTGGTTTCGATGGTCTGATTCCACTCGTCGTCGGTGGTGAGGTGGGCGGGTTTGAGGAGGATGGAGCCGGCGCAGTTGACGATGCCGGTGATGGGCGTGTTGAGCTGGTCCAGAGTGAGTGCGGGGGAGTCGAGTTCGGCGCTGAGCGGGGCGAGTTTATCGGGTGTGCGGGAAATCAATAGCAGACTGGCGTTCTGGGCCTTCAGGCGGCGGGCGAGAGCCGTGCCGATGGCGCCGGAGGCGCCGATGATGGCGATGGTGGAGTTGTGAAAGGGCATTGCGGTTTTAAGTTACTGTCCCTCTTTTTCGGCTTCGCGCTGGATGCCGTGGAGCATACCGCGGAAGACGACGTGGTGCAGCGGGACGACCGAGTACCAGTAGGCCAGGCCGAGCAGGCCGCGGGGCTGGAACAGCGCCGTTTGGCGGAGCGTGCAGTGGGTGTCGTCGATGGGGGTGATCTCGAATTCCAACTGCGCCTCACCGGGGAGTTTCATTTCGGCGCGGAGCGCCAAACGGCGGTCCCGGGTGATGCCGGTGACGCGCCAGAAGTCGAGCGCTTCCCCGAATCCAACGCGCTCGGGATCACGACGGCCGCGGCGGAGACCGGGGCCGCCGACGAGCCGGTCGAGCCAGCCGCGGACCTTCCACAACCAGTCGGCCGCGTACCATCCGTGGCCGCCGCCCACACGGCAGACGGCGCGGAAGGCGGCCGCGGCGGGGGCGTTGACGGTGATGTTGCGGGAGTCGCGGAAGACGGTGCCGCCGGCCCAGTCGGGATCGCCGGGGATGGGGCCGGCCATGGCCCAGTTGGTGACGACACCGTGCTGAGCGATTTTGACGAGCGCGGCGGCGATGGACTGTTGGACGGTGAGGAGGGTTTGGGGGATGAGCGGGCGGATGGCGTTTTCGCGGCAAACAACGGGGTTTTTGAGGCCTTCGGCGAGAGGTTTGCCAATGTCATTGGACAGCGGCGTGACCAGGTGGATCCAATACGAACTGAGTTTGGGCGTGAAGAACGGGAGCGGGATAATGACGCGGGGCCGGAGTTTGAGTTCAGCGGCCATGATGGTCATGATCTGGCGGTAGGTGAGGACTTCGGGGCCACCGATGTCGTAGGTTTGACCGGTGGTGGCGGGGTTGGCCAGGCATCCGGCCAGATAGCCGATGACGTTGCGAACGGCGATGGGCTGGCACTTGGTGGAGACCCATTTGGGCGTGACCATGATGGGGAGGCGTTCGACCAGATAGCGGAGGATTTCAAACGACGCCGAGCCGGAACCGATGATCATGGCGGCGCGAAGGACGGTGACTGGGATGCCGGTGGAGGCGAGTGCCGACTCCACTTCACGGCGGGAGGCAAGATGTTCGGAGAGATTGGGCCCGGTTTCGCCGAGGCCGCCGAGGTAGATGATGCGCTGGACGCCCGCGGTTTTGGCGGCCTGGGCGAACTGGAGGGCAAGCGAACGATCCTCGTCGGCATAACGGCCGGCGGCGGAGGTCATGGAGTGGACGAGATAGAAGGCGATCTGGCAGTTTTCCAGGGCGCCAGGGTTGTTGAGGGCGGATTCGACAATCTCGACGTTGGCGTTGTCGGACCAGTCGCGCCCAGCCAGTTTGGCGGCGGAGCGGACCAGGCAGCGGACCGTATAACCGTCGGCGAGAAGTTGGGGGGCAAGGCGGCCGCCAATGTAGCCGGTAACTCCGGCGATGGCGACACGGCGGACGGCTGGGGTATTTGGCACAATCCTCTGGTACTTGGTACCTATGATGCGGCAATTGTTGGTGCGGGTGTGTAGAATTCTTGAGTATGAGGCAACCGGCTTCGGCAGTTTTCGTGGTGGTGCCTTGTTACAACGAGGGGGCGGTGCTGCGGGAAACGGTGTCCGGGGTGCTGGCGACGGGCGTGAGCGTGGTGGTGGTCGACGATGGTTCCCGGCCGCCGGCGGCGGAGGTATGCGGCGATTTGCCGGTGCATCTGGTGCGGCATGGGGTGAACTTAGGGCAGGGTGCGGCGCTACAAACGGGGATGGACTACGCGCGGCGGGCGGGTGCGGAGGTTGTGATCCATTTTGACGCCGACGGGCAGCACGATCCGGGGGCGATCGCGGAGATGGTGGCCCTGCTGCGGAGCGGAGAGGTGGACGTGGTGTTGGGGTCGCGGTTCTTGGAGACGGCGCATGCGCGGGAGGTGCCCGGAGGGAAGCGGTGGGTGCTGCGCGGGGGGATTCTGGTTTCGTGGCTGTTTTCCGGATTGTGGCTGACGGACACGCACAACGGGTTGCGCGGGTTTACGCGGGAGGCGGCCGGACGGGTGCGGATGACCGAGGACGGGTTTGGGCATGCGACGGAGATCCTGGGGGAGATCCGCCGTGCCGGTTTGCGGTACCGCGAGATGCCGACGCTGGTGCGCTATACCGATTACTCGCGCGCGAAAGGACAGCCGGTAAGTAACAGCTTGAACTTACTCATTGACTTAGTGCTGCGGACGTTAATCTCGTGAGTAAGATTCAGCTTGTGCTGATGGCTGGCGTGCTGGGGCTGGGAGCGCTCGGGTCCATGGCGTTCGGAGCGCGGCTGACCTACCGGCTGGCGCTGTTGGGGCTGGGTGGCGGGGGGATCTTCTTCATTGCGTTTCCGGACCGGACGACGGACATTGCGCACATGCTGGGGGTGGGACGCGGCACGGATCTGCTGTTGTATCTGGGCATTGTGACAGGGGGCTTCGCGCTGTTGCTGCTGTATGCGCGGATCCGGCGGCTGGAGCGAAAGCTGACAGAATTTGTACGGGCGAGTGCTTTGCAGGACGGGCGCGGGCCGGAGGAGCGACCTTGAGACTGGCCTATGCGATGGCGTTGCTGCTGGCGGTTCCGATCTACTTGCCGCGGATGATGCGGAGCTTCTGGGTGGACGAGTCGGGGACGTTCTGGATGGCGCATGAAGGGTTCTGGTCCGCTGTGGACAAGTGCATGCACTATGCGGGTCAATCGGTCCTGTACGGAGCGCTGGCGTCGATGTTTTGCCTGGAGAGCGGGCCGTTGCGGGAGCCGTTGTTGCGGTTGCCGAGCCTGATTGGCCTGGGCGTGGCGCTGTACTTTACGGCGCGGCTGGCGGAGCGGGCATTCGGAGCGGGGGCGGGCTTGTGCGCGTTCCTGTTTCTGCTGTTCCAGCCGTCGAGCGCGGACTGGTTCATCCAGGCGCGGCCGTACGGGTTGGCGGCCGGGGCGGTGGCGGCATCGTGTTGTTTGTTGTGGGAGTGGACGGAGCGGCGGGCGTTGCGGACGGCCCTGTGGTGGGCGCTGGCGACGGCGCTGGTGTTCTACCTGCACTATCTGTACGCCCTGGTGTTCGTGGCGCAGGGTGCGTTTTTGCTGTGGGTGTTCGCGGTGGAACGGCGGGCGGAGGGGTGGAAGCAGTTGGCGGCGGCCATGGCGGCTGTTGGTGTGGCGTTGCTGCCGTTGGCGGGGCATTTTGCCCTGGCGTCGCGCGAAGCCTCGACGATGCCGGCGCTGATGAAGCCGAGCCTGCTGTACGCGGTAATGGTGGGACTCCCGTTAAGTTTACTGATCCAGGGCGTGTTGGTGGCGACGCTGCTGCTTTTTGTGTGGCGAGTGTGGGGAAGTCCGCGGCGGCTTTGGAAGGTGCGTGGCGGGGGCGCGTGGGTTTTGATTGGCGGCTGGTTTGTCGCCGGCCCTCTGATTCTGTTTGCCAGTGCGCACCTGCTGGGGTTTGCGCTCTTTGAGCCGCGGTATCTGGGCCATGCGGCGCCGGCGCTGGCGCTACTGCTGGCTGGGATGGGGATGATGGCCTTTCCGGCGCGGGTGGCGATGCGGTGGGCGTTCCTGTCGGTGGTTTTGTCCACCGGGAGTCCGATGACGTGGGAAAAGGCGGCGGAGACGGGGTATGCCGAGGCGCTGCCGGCGATTGAAGTTGTCCGGAATGTGACGCCAGGGGAGCCCCCACCGCTACTGTTTCACTCCACGTTGCTCGAATCCAACTTCCACGACTGGAAGAAGGGGCCGGAGGGGTCGCGGCTGTTCCATGAACTGATTGCCTATCCGGTGAAGAACCGCGTGTATCCCTTGCCGATGCGGCTCGACACGGCGGAGTACCTGTATCTGGAAGGGCTCCTGGATGGCGAGTTGAAGGACGCCCCCACGGTACTGTTCATGCGCTTCGGGGATGTGCCGGAGGGGTTGAAGAGGAGCATGGCGATGCGGGGGTACCGGGTGGAGACGGTGACGCCGAACGGCTATTCCGTGGGCATCTTTCGCCGCGATCCGGTACGCTAGTAGATACAACACGATGGGTAGCATTCTGCAATCACTTCCTACCGGCAAAAACGTCGGTATTGCGTTTTCCGGCGGCCTGGACACGAGCGCGGCCATTTATTGGATGCGGCAAAAGGGCGCCATTCCGTACTGCTATACGGCGAACCTGGGCCAGCCCGACGAAGCCGACTACGACGAAATTCCGCGCAAGGCGCTTGGCTATGGCGCCGAGGTGGCGCGGCTGATCGACTGCCGTTCGCAACTGGTGCGCGAAGGTATCGCGGCGTTGCAATGCGGTGCGTTTCACATCACGACGGCCGGCGTGGCGTACTTCAACACGACGCCGATCGGGCGCGCGGTGACGGGCACCATGCTGGTGAGCGCGATGAAGGAAGACGGCGTCAACATCTGGGGCGA
Organism: Bryobacteraceae bacterium; assembly: GCA_044358225.1. Lineage (GTDB taxonomy): Bacteria > Acidobacteriota > Terriglobia > Bryobacterales > Bryobacteraceae. Next base: position 12,923 of record JBIKOG010000067.1, read on the forward strand.
CGGGTCCACCTACAAGGGCAACGACATCGAGCGCTTCTACCGCTACGGGCTGATGGTGAACCCCTCGCTGGAAATCTATAAGCCGTGGCTCGACCAGGATTTCATCAACGAACTGGGCGGGCGCAAGGAGATGTCGGAGCTGTTGGAAAAGGCCGGCCTGGGCTACAAAATGTCCAAGGAAAAGGCCTATTCGACCGATTCCAACATCTGGGGCGCGACGCACGAAGCCAAGGATCTGGAGTTCCTGAAGAACGGGATTAAGATCGTGGAGCCCATCATGGGCGTGCCGTTCTGGAAGAGCGATTGTGTGGTGGAGCCGGAGACGGTGTCGGTGACCTTCGACGAAGGCCGGCCGGTGGCGATCAACGGCAAGTCGTTCGCCGACGATGTGGAGATGGTGTTGGAGGCGAACGCCATTGGCGGGCGTCACGGTCTGGGCATGAGCGACCAGATTGAGAACCGCATCATTGAAGCCAAGTCGCGCGGGATCTACGAAGCGCCGGCGATGGCGCTGTTCTACATCTGCTACGAGCGCCTGCTGTCGGGTATTCACAACGAAGGCACGCTGGAGCAGTATCACAACATGGGCCGCCGGCTGGGCCGGTTGTTGTACGAAGGCCGCTGGTTCGACCCCCAGTCGATGATGCTGCGCGAGACTCTGCAGCGCTGGGTGGCGAAGGCCGCGACGGGCACGGTGACGTTGGAACTGCGCCGTGGCAATGATTACTCGATTCTGGATACCGAGTCGCCGAACCTGACGTACGCGCCGGAGCGGTTGACGATGGAATCGGGCAAGGGCGAGTTCACGCCGCAGGATCGCATTGGGCAGTTGACGATGCGGAACCTGGATATTACGGACAGCCGGAAGAAGCTGTTTGTGTATGCCGAGGCCGGGCTGCTGTCGCCCGCGTCGTTCGAAGGCATGCGGCTGCTGGACGAGCCGAAGTCGGAAGAGTAGTTTTTCGGTTATCTGAAAACGGGGCGCGCCTATCCGGGTGCGCCCCGTTTTTTTTCTTAAGCGGGGATCTCCTCCGGGTCTTCCACCACTTCCCAATCGCCGAACGGATCAGCCATAGTGGCCCACCCCTCCGGCCCCAGCGCCAGTTCCTCATCGGTCAATTCACACCCCCGCAACGCCGCTTCAATGCCCGCGCGGTCCATCCCCTGGCCAATGAAAACCAGCTCCTGCATGCGGTCGCCATACGGTTCGACCCATAGCTGTTCGATGGCCTGGATGGACTCTTTGTCCTCCGGCCATTCGCTCTTATCAAGCGCCGCGAACCAGTAGCGCTCCGGTTCGGTGGTGACGCAGTTGCCGGCCTGGGAATACATGCCGATCACGTTGTGCTTCGTGGCCAGCCACACGAAGCCCTTGGCCCGCAGGACGCCGATACACCCCGCGTCCAGCACCTCCCAGAACCGTTCGGGATGGAACGGGCGGCGGGAGCGGTAGACGAAGCTGGAGATGCCGTACTCCTCCGTTTCCGGGATGTGTTCGCCCTGCAGTTCCTTCATCCAGCCGGGAGCCGCGGCGGCCTTCTCTTCGTCGAACAAACCCGTGGCGAGTACGTCGTTCATGCCGACGCGGCCGAACGAGGATTCGACGATCCGGGCGTCCGGATTCATTCGGTGCAGAATCTCCCGCAGGCGTCCGACTCCTTCCGTCTCCATGCGATCGGTCTTGTTCAACACCAGGACATTGGCGAATTCAATCTGGTCGATGAGCAGGTCGGCGATGTTGCGTTCGTCCTCTTCGCCAAGGGCGATAGAGCGGTCCTGCAGGGACTCGATGGATTCATAGTCCTCCAGGAACTTCTCGCCATCGATGACGGTGACCATCGTGTCCAACCGCGCGACGTCGGAAAGCGAACGGCCCTTCTCATCGACGAAGCTGAATGTGGCGGCCACCGGCATCGGTTCGCTGATGCCCGTGGATTCGATGAGCAGATAGTCGAAGCGCCCTTCGGCGGCCAGGCGGTTCACCTCGATGAGTAGGTCTTCGCGGAGCGTGCAGCAGATGCAGCCGTTGGTCATCTCGACGAGTTTCTCGTCGACGCGGTTGAGGCCGGCCTGGCCGGCGACCAGGCGCGAGTCGATGTTGACTTCGCTCATGTCGTTGACGATAACGGCAACGCGCATTCCTTCGCGATTGCCCAGTACGTGGTTCAGCAGCGTCGTCTTTCCCGCGCCGAGAAATCCGGACAGGACCGTGACGGGTAGGTTCTGTTTTTCAGTTTGCATGGGTGTTTTCCTTGTGGGCGGCGCACGAACGGCATGCGCCATAGAGGGTTAATTGATGGTTCTGGGGAACGAATCCTTCCGGCACAATCGAGTGCAGTCCAGGAACGCAGCCGGGTAATTCGAAGACCCGGCCGCAATGGCGGCAGAGAAAATGGTGGTGGTGCGCCTTCCCCGCAAGCTCGTACCGGCAGACCTCGCCGGCAATCTCAACGGGCACTAATTCGCCATCGCGCAGCCAGTGGCTCAGGTGGCGGTAGACGGTGGCAATGCCAATCTCGGGAGCGGCCTCCCTCGCCCGTGCGAGTATCTCCGCAACCGATAGCGGGGCCACGCTTGTAGAAAGTACCGCGTGAATGGTTTCTCTCTGTTTTGTTTGGCGCATGATGGAAATTGCCTTGAATCTATACTGCGATCGCATTATCATCATACTCAGAAGAGGGACGATTTGCACATCAGCGAAGGATTTTTACCTTGGAAGCATGCGGCGGCCTGGACGGTGGCGAGTGCGCCGATGTTTCTGTACGGCCTGCGGCGCGTGTCCCGGACAATGGCCGAGGGGCAGGAGGCGCGTCTGCGGATTGCGGCCGCGGCAGGGTTTCTGTTCGCGCTGTCGGCATTGAAATTGCCCTCGGTTTCGGGGAGCTGTTCGCACGCGGTTGGTGTAGCGCTGGGGGCGATCCTGCTGGGGCCGGCGGTGATGCCGGCGTTGTGTTTCGTGGTCCTGGTGTTCCAGGCTTTGGTGCTGGCGCACGGGGGCGTGACGACGCTGGGGGCGAACCTGTTTTCGTTGGGAGTCGTTGGTCCCTGGGTGGCGTGGTGGGTGGCCGGCGGGCGGACGCCTTCGCGCGGCCGAGCCTTTCTGGCGGGGTTCGCCGGATCGATCGCGGTGTACGCAACGACATCGGTGGAACTGGCCCTGGCGTTTCCCGATCTGGGCGGAGGCGTAGCCGCGGCGTTCGTGCGGTTCGCCGGGTTGTTTGCGATCACGCAGGTGCCGATCGCGATGGTGGAGGGGATCGTCACCTTCCTGGTCTTGCAGACCGTGAGTGACTATATGGGTTCGGCGCGGGGACTCGCGCCGGTGCGGGGCATGGCGGGATGAGACGTCAGACGTTGGGGTGGATCTCGGTCGCCTGCGCGGTGCCTTTCGCGTTTTGGCTGATGGCTCCGGCGGACGCGGAGTGGGTGGGGACCGATGACCGGATGGGGGAGTTCGCCGCCCCGGCCGGGACACGTGTTTTTGAAGCGCCGGAGTGGAGCCCGGCGGGGGAGACTTGTTATTCCTGGCGCAGGCTGGGGCGGGCGTCGTGCTCCTCGGCGGGAGCCTGTGGAAGATGAAGGCGCGCGGCGGGCGGGGAGACTGATATGCACCTGGAACCCGGGCTGCTGTTGCTGCCGTATAACAACCGCTGGGCGCGGAAGAAGGTAGTCCACAAGGCGTTGCTCTCCGGTGTTTTGCTGGGGATTGCGGTGGCCCCATTGCCGCCGGCGGCCGGGATCGGTGCGGGAGTACTCGCTGGGGCGCTGGCCTGTGGCGCGGCGCGGATTTCGCTCCACACGTGGTTGGAACTGTTATTTGCGCCGATCCTGTTCGCGGCCACAGGCGCCGCCGTGGCCGCGATGGGCGGCGGCGAAGGCGCGGTGGCGGCGTTGGCTCGTGTGTTCGGCGCCGCTTCGGCCACCCTGTTGCTGGCGACGACGACACCGGTGCTGGACCTGGTGGCGCTGCTGCAAGGCCGGCGCGGGTTCCGCACGCTGGCGGAGCTGTTTCTGTTGAGTTACCGCGCCGTGGTGGCGGTCGGGGAGGCCGGACTGGCAATGGTGAAGGCGACCCGTCTGCGGAGCCTGGGCCAGCGGTGGCGAACCGCGCCGCGCGTCTATGGCCTGTTCGCCGGAGCGCTGGCGGTCCGGGCTTTGGAGAACGCGCGGCGGGCTGAAGCGGGGCTGGCCGTCCGGGGCTTTCAGGGACGGGTGCCGCTAGTGGGCCCGGGGGAGACGCTGTGATCTCCGCCTCCCATCTCGGCTTCTCCTATGCGCCTGGGCAAGCGGCGCTGCACCGCATATCGTTCGCGCTCGGGGCCGGGGAGCGCGTGGTGCTCCTGGGTGCCAACGGAGCGGGGAAGTCGACATTGCTCGGGCTTTGCAACGGTCTGCTGCGGCCCTGCCATGGGGAGCTGCGGGTGGGCCAGGTGCTGTTTTCCTACACTAACGCGGGACTGCGAGAGCTGCGGCGAAAGGTGGCGACGGTGCTGCAGGACCCCTCGGACCAACTGTTCGGCGCCACCGTATTGCAGGACGTGGCGATGGGGCCAGTGGAGTCGGGACTGGCCGAAGCGGAGGCGCGGCGGCTGGCGCGGCAGTCGCTGGAGGCGCTCGGCGCGGGCCCGTTGGCGGAGCGCCCGATTCACGCCCTCAGCGTGGGAGAGAAGAAGCGGGTGGCGCTGGCGGGTGTGCTGGTGGGCGGCCCGTCGGTGTTGCTGCTCGACGAACCGACGGCGGGGCTCGACGCGCCTGGCGAGGACGCGCTGCTCGCCGTACTCTCGGCCCGTTGTGCGGAGGGGATGACCGTGCTTGTTGCCACCCATGACACTGGCATGGTGGAACGATGGGCGACGCGGGCGATGGTGCTGCGCGCCGGGCGTTTGGTTTTCGATGGCGGCGCCGACACGCTGCTACGAGACTGGCCACGGGCAACCGAAGGCTGTGGACTGCGGGAACCGGCCCTGGCGGCCGCGAGGATGAGCCGATGAACCGAAGGAACACGACGACCCGCAAGACGCTGGGACAAGTGGTGATCTGCCTGGGATGCTGCTGCGGGCGCGTCGACAAGGGCCACCCGGAAGCCCCGGTTGATTGGCTGAAAGACCAGTGGCGCAAACGCGCGTTGCCGAAGAAGATCCACCTGACGATCAGCGGCTGTCTGGGCCCGTGCGACGCCAGCAACGTCGTGCTGCTGCTCTTCGGCGACAGTCCGGTCTGGCTAGGCGGGCTCGACAGATTTGAACAGTATGAGGCGATCGCCGATTGGGCCACCGCCTGCGGCGCGGAGGATTCCATCCTGCCGCTGCCGCATTCCCTCGAACCGTTCCGGATGGAGCGGTTTCATTCGATTGCAGTTCCCATGGAGGCTTGAAAGAGATGACAGAAGATACGGCAACACGGGTCCCGGTAACGGTCCTGACAGGCTTTCTCGGTTCCGGCAAGACCACGTTGCTGAACCGGATCCTGACCGAAAATCACGGCAAGCGCGTGGCGGTGATTGAGAACGAGTTCGGGGAAGTGGGGGTGGATAACGAGCTGGTCGTCAATGCCGAAGAAGAGATCTTCGAGATGAACAACGGCTGTATCTGCTGCACGGTGCGCGGGGACTTGATTCGCATTCTGGGCAACCTGATGAAGCGGAAGGATCGCTTCGATCACATCCTGATCGAAACCACCGGCCTTGCCGATCCGGCCCCGGTGGCGCAGACCTTCTTCGTCGACGACGAGATGAAAGAGCGCCTGGCATTGGACGGAATCGTCACGATGGTGGACACCAAACACATCTGGCAACATATCGATGATTCCGATGAAGCCAAGGAACAGATCGCCTTTGCCGATGTTTTGCTGCTGAACAAGATCGACCTGGTGGAGCCCGCCGAAGTGGACAAACTGGAGGCGCGCATCCGGCAAATGAATCCAGCGGCGAAGATCTACCGGACCCGCGACGCCGGCATCGCCTTGGACCGGGTACTGGACCTCGGCGGCTTCAACCTGGAACGGGCCTTGGAAGTGGATCCAATGTTCCTGGAACCGGAGTACCCGTTTGAGTGGGGTGGCATCTACAACCTGGTGGCCGGCGACTACGAGTATGTGATGAAGGCGGGCCCCGATCCGGCGATGAACGCGGTCCTGTTGCCAGTCCCCAGCGGCGATTACAGCGGGCTGGAGAGCGCGCAGTTTGACGCCGTTTTGACGTACTCGGCCGAGGAAGAAGCCGTTGCGCCAGGCGGGACCATCACGCCCGGAAAGACCCTGCATCAGTTGCAACTCCCCGCCGAGGAGATGCGCTTTGCCGTCGCCATTCCCGCCGATGGCGCCTATGCGCTGTTCACCGAGCACCATCCGGATGAGTTCGGCGCCCTGCTTCAGTGCGGCGGCGCGGCGCTTGCGCCGGTGCTGGGAAAGGAGTACAAACCCGACCACGAGCACGACGAAGCGGTGACGTCGGTTGGCATCACGATCCCCGGAGACCTGGATATCAAGAAGTTGAACGGCTGGTTGCGCGATGTGCTGATGCGCCTTGGCCCGGACATCTTCCGGATGAAAGGGGTGCTCAGTATCAAGGGCGAAGACACCCGCTTTGTGTTCCAGGGGGTTCATATGCTTTTTGACGGCCGGGCGGACCGCCCGTGGGGGAAGGAGCCGCGGCACAACTCGCTGATCTTCATCGGCCGCAACCTGAATCGCGAAGCTCTGGTGGAAGGATTCAAGGCATGTTTGGCCTAACGAAACCGGCTGCTGCGCGCGTGGCGGGCGAGTGGGAGAGTCATCTGGGGGATCACGCGATTGCGGCGGCGTGGTCGCCCGATGGGTCGAGGCTCGCGGTGGCGGCCATCGGCGGGCCCGTGGCGATTTTCGACGCCGCCTCCGGCCACCGCGTGGCGACTCTGCCCGGCCACAACTTCGGAACAACCTCGGTCACCTGGCGCTACGATAGCGCCGTGGTGGCCACAGGCGGGCAGGATGGGAAGGTGCGGATTTGGGATCCGGCCACCGGGGAGCAGCGGCAGGTGCTGGAGGCCGGCGCTTTGTGGGTGGAGACGGTGACGTTTGCGACGCGCAAAGACTGGCTGGTTTCGGCCGCCGGGCGGGTGCTGCGTCTGTGGGATAGCGATGGCGCGCTGCTCACCGAGTACCCTTCGCACCCGAGCACAATCAGCGATGTGGCCTGGCAGAAGGACGAGCCCTTCTTCACCTCGGCGGCCTATGGCCAGCTTGCCATCTTCCGTCCCGGTGAGCCGGAGCCTTTCAAGAAGTTTGCCTGGAAGGGTTCCATTTTGCGGGTCGTCTGGAGCCCGGACAGCAGCTACGTCGCCACCGGGAACCAGGATGCCAGCGTGCACTTCTGGTACCGGAAATCCGGCAAGGATCTGGAGATGAGCGGCTACGCGGGCAAGGTACGGGAACTGGCCTGGGACGCGACGAGCCGTTATCTGGCCACAGGAGGGAGCCCGGTGGTAACGGTGTGGGACTGTGGCGGCAAAGGGCCCGCGGGGTCACGGCCGATCCAACTGGATGGGCACCGGGCGTTGCCGAGCGCGCTGGCCTACCAGCACAAAGGGGCGCTGTTGGCCTCCGGGTGCCGTGGCGGCCGCGTGTGTTTGTGGAGCCCTGCCAAAGGGGAGGACCCTTTGTTTTCCGTGAGTCTGCCGGGTGAAGTGACGGGTCTTGCCTGGGCGCCCGATGACCGGCGGTTAGCGGCAACGGGCAGTGAGGGTGACGTTCGCGTGTTTCAGATCGGGTGAGCCTGCCATGGACATCGGACAGGATCTATTTCGTTCCGCGCCGCAACCCGATCGGGAAGCGATGCGGCGTGTCAAGGATTGGGCCGCCCAATGCCTGCTGCTGGGAGAAGAGGACAACGTGATGGTGACCGAACTGCGTTGCCACGAACCGGGCTGCCCGCCGTTGGAGACCGTGATCGCCGTTCTGCGTCGAGGCCAGCCAACGGTCCAGGCAAAGGTCCACCGCGCCGCGGCCTCGCTCACTCTCGCCGATGTTCAGGCCGCCTGCGCGGCTCTATCCATCCACTCAACCCAAACGGAGAACCAACCATGAAAACACTCGCATTGCTATTGACCCTGGCCGTAGCGTTGCACGCGCAGCCGAAGAAGGAGAAACGCTCCGCCGGGGCGCATGAACATGGCGCCGGGAAACTGGACATCGCCATGGAGGGGCTGAAAGGGAAGTGGGAGTGGGAGATCCCGATGGAGAGTCTGACGGGCTTCGAGCACCAGGCGAAATCGGCGGCCGACAAGAAGAAGGTGGCCGATGCCGAGCAGACCATCCGGACGAAGACCGGAGCGATGATCCTGTTGCCCGCCGCGGCTGGCTGCGCCATTACCGTGTCCGGGGTGGAGGTGGAGCAGCACGGCAATCACAGCGAGATGCACACGCATGGGGCGATTACCTGCAAGAAGCCGCTAACTGGCGATGTGACCTTCGCCTTTGGCAAGTTCTTCCCTGGGATTCACAGCATCAAAGTGCAGTTTGTGAGCGACACGGTGCAGACCGGGGCGGAGATCGAACATGACCGCGGATCGCTGCGAATTGGGAAGTAGCGCCGGAGTCGGGGTATGAACGATTGGCCTTGCGAGTACTGGACGGCCGGAGCGCTACTGATGCACCAGCAGTGTTGGCAGTTCGGCCGGGACGTCGTCGCGCCGCAGGGGAACGTACTGCTGGCGGAGGGGTTTGAACGGGAGCGGCCGCCCGAGGGGCAGCCGGCGAGTAGTCGCTATTGGCGAATGCGGCCCGGAGAGCCGGCGTTGTGCCTGTGGGCGTTCGGGGCGTTGGCCTATGTACCGGGGGGCGGGGGAATCTATATCAACCGCTACCAATTCGTTCCGCGTTGGGTTCCGGAACCGGAGGTGGCGGCGGGGTCGTGGAAGGCCGCGGTATTCGATGGCTGCGCGCCCGCCGTGACGTTCAAGACGATCCGCGAGAGCCGGCGGCTGCTGCGTTTCGTGATGGGCACGTTCGCCGGATACGAAGAGAGCGTGCTTCGGCGGTATGGTGTCGACTATCGCCGGGAGACGCTACGCGGCTGGCATCTGCCGTCGATCCTTCCTTGTCGAATGCCGACGGAGTGGCGGCGGCTGGGCTGGCACGTGCCGGAGCCACCGGTTGGTCAGATGCCGGCGTACCAGGAGTAACTGCCTTCGCCGGCAACGCCCTTGAGCGAGTCCGTTAGCGTGATTTTGTTGAGGAATTTCAGGCTCTTGTAGCCGAGTTGCCGGGGGACGCGGAGGCGGAGGGGGCCGCCGTGGCCGATGGGCAGCGGGGCGTTGTTCATGGTGTGGGTGACGATGGTTTGGGGGTGGAGCGCGTCGTTCATGTCGATGGCGTCCACCCATTCGTCCATGGCGGAGTAGACCACGAAGCGGGCGGCTGGCTTGGCACCGGCGAGTTGGAGGATGTGCGAGAGCGGGACGCCAGCCCACTGGGCGATGTAGGACCAGCCCTCTTCGCAAATGAGTTGGGTGATCTGGGAGCTGGCGGGATAGGTTTTGAGCTGGGCGATGGTCAGGGTTTGGGGCGTGGTGACCAGGCCGTCGATCTGCAGTTTCCAGTCCGCGAAGCCGTTGGCTTTCAGCTGCTGAAAGGCGTCGCCTTTGGGAAAGGTGTCCTTGGGGTGATTGATGGCGGAGATTTGCGATGGCGGGAATTCGCGGGCGTTTGCGTTGCCTATGAGGAGGCGCTGGGCGGCGTAGGTGAGGGTGTGGCCGCAGCCGTAGAGCCCGGCGGCGTCGGGCGGGATGAGTCCATTGGCCTTGGCGGCTGCGACACCGGCGGCCCCGGCGGCAAGGCCGAGTAACAGGTTGCGGCGGGTGGAGTTGGCCATGGGGAAAGAATAGCAGGGCTGGTTAGGGGGCGAACTCGGTGACGGCGTTGCGGAAGCCTTTTGCTAGCAGGCCGCGGTCGGACTCGATTGCGATGACGGAGTAGCCGAGTTGCTTGTATTTGGCGGCTTGCTGCTGGGTGCGGGCCAGGATGCCGGCGGCTTTGCCATTCGCGCGGGCGGCGGCGGCAACGGTTTCCAGGGCTTGTTGAAAAGCGTGGCTCGCGTCTTCGACGTTCATGCTGATGGAGAGATCGGTGGGGCCGACGAAGAGGACGTCGGCGCCATCGATGGCGGCGATTCGGCCGGCGTTCTCGACGGCGGTTTGGGATTCGATCTGCAGCATGGTGACCAGCGTTTGGTTGGCCGTTTCCAGGTAGTGCTGGTAGCCGAAGCCGTAGCGGCTGGCGCGCGTGGAGGAGGCGGCGCCACGGTCGCCGAGCGGGGGGATGCGGACGGCGCGGATCACCTGTTGGGCCTGGTCGGCGGTATCGATGGATGGGACCATGATGCCAGCGGGGCCAAAGTCCAGGGCGCGTTTGATTTCGGCCGGGTTGACGCCGGAGACGCGGACGATGGCGGCGGTGTTGCCGCATTGGGCAGCCATGATCTGGAAGGCGAGCGAGTTTTCATCGCCCGAGCCATGTTCGCGATCGAGCAGGACCCAGTGGAAGCCGGCGAGGCCGGCGATTTCCGGCGTGAAGGGGGAGCCGAGGTTGAGCCAGGTGCCGAGTTGGGTGTCGCCGGCGAGGAGGGATTGGCGGGTGAAAGCCATGGGTTGATATTACAACTTGCGTCTGTGACATGCCAGTTGATAGGATGCGCGCATGGCGGCGCCGAGTGCGAATCTGACGGAAGTGGCTTACCGGCATGTGCTGGAGCAGATCCTGAGCGGGGCGTTGGCTCTGGGCGCGGAGATCTCGCGGCGAGAGGTGGCGCGGGAGTTGGGGATGAGCGTGTTGCCGGTCTCCGAGGCGCTGCAGCGGTTGGAGCAGGAGTGGCTGGTGGAAAGCGACCGGCGCGTGGGGACGCGCGTGCGCGTGCCGACGCCGCAGGATATTCGCGGCTACTGTACGGTACGGGAAGCGCTGGAGACGGAGGCGGCACGGCTGTTCAACGAACGGGCACGCGGGGCGGAGCGGGAACGGCTGAAGACGCTTGCGGGCAAGCTGGATAAGTTATATGAAAAGAGCGCGGAGCATCCGGAGCGGCTGTACAAGCTGCGTTTGGAGCACAAAGAATTTCATTTGCTGATCGCGAAGGGGGCGGTGTGCCCGTACCTGGAGCGGCAGATTGAGAAAAATCAGAACCTGGTGTTCAGCTCGTTTTATGACCGGCTGTTTGGGGATCGCCGCTTGCCGTATCAGTGGCATGGCGTGTTGGCGGAGGCCATTTGCGACGGGGACACGGAGGCGGCCGACCGGGCGACGCGGCGCCATGTGCGGCACCACTTGGAGGAGATCATGTACCGGTTGGAACCGTTCTTCAGTTTGGATGCGGGGCAGATTGCGGCGTCGATGGGAAAGGTGCGATGACATGACACGGCTGGTTTGTAGCATGTTGTTGGTGGCGGGGGTGGTTTGCGGGCAGGCGTTGGAACTGACGCCGGAGCAGACGCGGGCGTTTGAGATTGCGGTGATGGAGAAGATTGCCGACCTGGCGCTGATTCCGCCGCGATTGAATACCGCGCCGCTGCCTCAGTACGACTACGACCAGCTTGATTATGGGATGACCATCGGGATTGCGCGGACACCGAAGGGGCGCCTGTGGGCGGCCTGGGTGGCGGGGGAGGACGGGCCGAAGGCGTTCTTCGTGTTGGCTTCGAGCGACGATGACGGCGTGACGTGGTCGAAGCCCCGGTTGGTGATCGACGGGCAATCGAAGAACTTGCCGATGTACCGCAGCGTGCTGGTGGGGAATTTGTGGACGGATCCGAATGGGAAGCTGTGGCTGTTTTTCAATCAGTCCATGATGCAGTTTGATGGCCGCAGCGGGGTGTGGGCGGCGCAGTGCGAGAACCCGGATGGGGACGCGCCGGTGTGGTCTGCGCCGCGCCGCATCTGGCACGGGTTCACGTTGAACAAGCCGACGGTGCTTTCGACGGGCGAGTGGTTGTTGCCGGTCTCGCTGAACCCGAAGGGGTTGGGCCCGTTTGAGGGGGCGTTCCGGGAGTTGGATCCGGTGCGCGGAGCGAACTGGTTTGTCTCGCGGGACCAGGGCGCGACGTGGACGCGGCACGGGCATGTCCTGTTTCCGAACGCCACGTGGGACGAGCACATGGCGGTGGAGCGGAAGGACGGCAGTCTGTGGATGCTGGCGCGGACGACGAAGGGGTTGATGCAGAGCACGTCGTCGGACCGGGGGAAGACGTGGGCCGCGCCGACGGAAACGGCGATCGTGCATCCAGTGGCGCGGTTCCATCTGCGGCGGTTGGAGTCGGGCCGGCTGTTGCTGGTGAAGCACGGGGAAACGATAGGCACGCACGAGGGGCGGAGCAAGCTGACGGCGTGGCTATCGGACGATGACGGGGCGAGCTGGGCCGGCGGGCTGATGCTGGACGAGCGGACGGGGATTTCGTATCCCGATGGGTTCCAGGCGCCGGATGGCTCTATTTACATCTCCTACGACCGGAACCGGGCGGTGGATGGGGAGATTCTGTTTGCCAAATTTACCGAGGAGGATGTGCTGGCGCGGGCCCTGGTTGCCCCGCGATCGCGGTTGAAGAACCTGATCAGCCGGCCATTGAAAAAACGTCCATGATGACACGACGGGAAGCACTGTATCTGGCCGGCGCGATGGGCGCCGCGGCCCGCGAGCGGGACTGGGAGAAGGAGGCGGCGCGGGACGCGAGGCTGGACCGGACCTCGATTGCCTACGACGGGAAGAAGCCGAACAGCATGGTGTGCGACACGACTCTGCGGCAGTTGGCCGATGGGTCGTGGGTGCTGTTCCTGCTGGCCGGTGGGGACACGGAACCTTCGCCGGAGAACTACACGGGGCTGGTGCGGAGCCGGGACCAGGGGCGGACGTGGACGCCATTGGAGGCGGTGAACGTTGGCTTCCCACGGAGCGGGAAGACGATCGGCCAGGGGCCGACGGAGTTGATTGTGCAGGGCCGGCGGGCGACGATGTATTTCTCCACGCACTCGCACCATTGGCGGAACGATTGGCGGTCGTGGGTGATGTTCAGCGACGATCTTTGCAAGACGTGGAGCAAGCCGGAACCGGTGCCGGGGCGGCTTCAGAACCGCACGTTCATCCGGAACCACATCGTGACGCGGGACGGGCGGATTCTGCTGCCGTTTCAGCACTACATCGGGCCGGTGGCCGAGGCCGGGAAGGCGCCGTTGGAACGGGCGTTGACGAATCCGCGGAACGGGGTTCTGATGAGCGCCGACGGCGGGAAGAGCTGGACGGAGCACGGGGACATCCGGATCACCACCGACGACAACTACTTCGGCTGGGCGGAGAACAATCTGGTGGAGCTGGCTGATGGCCGGATTGCGATGATCATTCGCGGCGACAAGCTGGGCGGGGTGCTGTACTACGCCGAATCGCGGGATGGCGGGCGGACGTGGCCGGAGTTCGCGGTGAAGTCAGCGATTCCGAATCCCGGGTCGAAGGCGACGCTGTATGGGCTGGGCGGGGACGCGGTGGCGATCTTGCACAATCCGAATCCGGCGCACCGGAGCCCGATGGCGCTGTGGATCAGTCTGGACGGGATGAAGACGTGGCCGTACCGGCGGGTGTTGCAGGCCGAATCGGTGGACGGGCCGAAGGGGCGGATGAACTATCCGGACGGGTTTGTGAGCAAGGACAAGCGCTGGCTGCACTTTGCGTTTGACGATAACCGGCACCGGGCGGTGCACTATAGCGCGCGGTTGCCGAAGCTATGATTCTGATTATCGATCTGGGGACGCAGAGCTTTCGGGCGACCGTTCTGGACCGGGCGGGGCGGCGCGTGTGGGAGTTCTCGCGGCCGGTGGAGACCCATCGGGACGGGGTGATTGCCGAGCAGGATCCGCGGGTGTGGCGGGCGGCGTTGCAAGAGGCGCTTGCAGGCGTGGACCGGGACGCGATCCGGGTGGTGGCGGCGACGGCGACGCTCTCCGGGCTGGTTTGCGTGGGGGCCGACGACGAGCCGATGCGGCCGGCGATTCTGTATGGCGACCGGCGGGCGGCGGGGCAGTTGGCGGGGATTGCCGCCAGTGCCGAGTACCAGGCGAGCCCGTTTCGGGCCTATTCCGGGGACTTTTTGCCACAGCTGCTGTATTTGCAGGAGGCTGAGCCGGAGAACTTTGCCGGGGCGAAGTATCTGCTGGATGCAACGGGGTATTTGAACTATCTGTTGACGGGGGAGGCGACGCTGGACAGGTATACGACGTTTACCTGCTACGGTGACCCGACGGCGCGGTTCCCCAGAGTGGGGCGGATTGTGGAGCCGGGGGAAACGATCGGGCGGGCGCTGGGTTTTCCGGATGCCCGGGTGGTGAGCGTGAGCTACGACAGCGCGGCGGCCTATCTGGGGACGCGGCTGGCGGAGGCGGGGGAGGCGTTGGATATTTCGGGGACGGTGACGTCGTTCGGGGTGTTGTGGGACCGGGAGATTGTGGATCCGGCACGGCGGGTGTTCTCGATTCCGTATGGGGAGAAGTGGCTGGTGCGGGGCTCGACGGCGATGTCGGGCGGGGTGTTGGAGTGGGCGCGGGGGCAGTTGCTGGGGTGTACGTTTGAGGAGTTTGACGCGATGGTTCTGGGGACGCCAGCGGGGGCGAATGGCGTGACGTTTCTGCCGTTTCTAGCGGGCGCGCGGGCGCCGATCTGGGAGCCGGGGGCGACGGGGACGTTCCACGGGTTGACGGCGCAGACGACGCGAGCCGATCTGGCGCGGGCGGTGTATGAGGGGTTGTGTTTTTCCTTGCGGCACATTGTGGTGGTGATGGAGGAGTTAGGGGTGCGCGTTGGGGAGATCCAACTGGGGGGCGGGTTGTCGCGGAACGGGCTATTGAACCGGATGAAGGCGGACGTGTTGGGATCGCCGGTGCGGGCGCAGTTGGATACGGAGGTGACGACGCTGGGCGCGGCGACGGTGGCGGCGCGGGCGATTGGTTGGTTGGGGAACGGGGAAACGTACTGCGCTGTGGGGGAGGTGTATATGCCTCAGGTGGCGTATGGGGAGGCTTTTGCGCGGTATTTTGAGGTATTGGGACGGATGGTCCCATAATTTTTTGGTCCCTGTTTTCGAGCGATGACGCCTCTGAGATCATGTGGATTTCCAGGTTGACCTTGGCCTTGGTATTAGCTGGGCCGTTTGTGTATGGGCAGTTGCCCTCGATTGCGGAGCGCGCGTTGAAGCGGCAGAAGCAGAAGGAAGAGAACGAGGCGCGGCACGCGGCCGCGGTTGAGAAGCAGAAGGCCAACGAAGAGGCGCGGCAGAAGGCGCGGGAGGAAGGCGTCGCCGCGGGGCAGGAACGGCGGGCGAAGGCGGCCGAGGAGAACGCGGATGCGGCGAAGTTACGTGAGTCCGCGGCGGCGCGGCGGTCGGCGTCGCGAACGTCTAAGCCGGACCCGAATGCCGAGCAGGGCGTCACCGGGCCGCTGCATGAGAAGTACATGAAGAAGGTTGTGTTCGTGAAGGCCGACCGGCTGGTGGACGAAGTGGTGGAGTCCGAATTTACGAACGAGTTCACGTTGGGGCAGCCGGTGTATTTCCGGGTGTATATGGAGCAGACGGGGCCGAAGGCGCTGGTGAAGGCCGGGGCGGCGAACCCGTTGGAGGAGTTGGCGCTGGGGATGCTCTATACGATGCGGGTTTCTGTGGACGGGAAGGCGCCGATGGACCTGAAGTTTAC
Organism: Bryobacteraceae bacterium; assembly: GCA_044358225.1. Taxonomy (GTDB): domain Bacteria; phylum Acidobacteriota; class Terriglobia; order Bryobacterales; family Bryobacteraceae. The sequence goes on from JBIKOG010000067.1 coordinate 28,619, forward strand.
GGGGTTTACGTCCAAATCGAACAACCTGAGCTGGACGACGTGGCGGGGGTATTTCATCAAGGAGCCGAACGCGGAGATCACCAGTGATCAGGGCGGGGCGATCTTCCGGGAGTTCGTGGCGCGGGCGTCACAGAAGGGTCTATTGACGCCGGGGAAACATTCGATGAAGGTGGAGATCTTCCCTTCGTACGATGTGCGGGAACGGCCGAAGGTGGTGGGTGAAGTGGTGGCGAGCGGGGAAGTGACGATGAATGTTCCGGCGGGCGTGATCACGGCGTCGAATCCGGATTTGTGTATTTCGTACAAGACGGTGACGCCAAAGGATGCGGCGTTGGAAGCGCAGATTTTGAAGACGGCGCAGGCGGTTTGGCCGGATAAGGTGAACCGGCCGGTGTATGTGCAGATGGCGTCGCCGGTGTGGCGGATTGAGCGGCATCCGGTGTCGGGGATCATCCTGCATCGGAAGATTGACACCGTCGTGGCGACGAAGGGTCCGGAGTATTGCGAGTTCCGGGGATACCACTTCCAGCAGGTGTTTGAGGGAAATTCGTATGCGCCGGGGACGTTGATGCATGCCGAGCGGAGCGGGTTCTACATGCCTTGTGCTTGTTTGGCGAAGTAGTTTCCGGGGAGGGGGCGCGGCTAGGCTCCCCCCTTTTTCATTCTGCCCTCCCGCAGTTCCGGGGTGCCAGGCACCGGGGAGAGAGTTCTGGTCGGGGATGTTGCAACGGACAGGCACGGTGCCAGGCACCCCCCTTCGCCCTTCGGGCTTCGGCGGGCGAGCCGATCGGGGTGGTGGGGGTTCTGGGGTTTTTGATCGCGCCTTCCCTCGGCTCCCGGGGTGTTACAGGGAGGTGAGGCGGCCGGTGGAGTCGCCGAGGGTTTCGGGTTTGACGCCGGCGTGGTCGAGGAGCGAGAGGTAGAGATTGGTTAACGGCGTTTCCTTCGCGTAGCGGAGGTGGCGGCCCATTTTGAGCTTGCCATTCGCGCCGCCGGCGACCAGGATCGGCAGGTCGTGGTGGGTGTGGCGGTTGCCGTCGGCGAGGCTCGAACCGTAGACGATCATCATGTGGTCGAGTAGGCTGCCGTCGCCGTCTTTGGTGGCGGCGAGCTTCTGGAGCCACTTGGCGAAGAGCGTCGCGTGGTACTCGTTGATCTTCGTTAGCTTCTCCACCTTTTCGGCGTCGCCGCGGTGGTGGGAGATGCCGTGGTGGGCGTCGGGGACGCCGATTTGGCGGTAGGTGTTGTTTGACCCTTCACGGCCCATCATGAAGGTCGCCACGCGGGTGGAATCGGTCTGGAAGGCCACCGTCATGAGGTCGAACATGAGGTTGACGTGCTCTTCGAAATCGACCGGGATACCTTCCGGTTTATCCATCTCGGGGCGGGGAAGGGAGAGGGCGTTCTTCTCCGAGAGCTCGATGCGCTTTTCGATTTCGCGGACGCCGGTCAGGTACTCATCCAGCTTGCGCTTGTCGTTCGAGCCGAGCTTGGATTGGAGCGTCGAGGCGTCTTCGCGGACGTAATCCAGGATGGATTTGCGGAAGGGGTTGGCGGATTGGTCGCCGGAGCCGAAGAGGCGTTCGAAGACCTGTTTGGGGTTGACTTCCGGGGGGAGCGGGGTCTCGGCGGAGCGCCAGGCGATGGAGTTGGAATAGGCGCAGGAGTAGCCGGAGTCGCAGTTGCCGACTATGCGGCCGTGTTCGATGCCGAGTTCGAGCGAGGCGAAGCGGGTGGTGGTGCCGATGGACTGGGCGGCGACCTGGTCGGCGGAGATGCCGTTCTTGATGTCGGCGCCGGCGGTCTTGCGTGGGTGGACCCCGGTGAGGAACGTGGCGGCGGCGCGGGCGTGATCGCCGGGGCCATCGCCCAAGGCGCGGCCGTTGACGTGGGCGAGGCCGGAGAGGAGGAGCGTCTTGTCCTTAATAGGCTGGAATGGCGCGAGAACCCTCGGCAGGTCGAACGCCGCGCCTTCGGCGGTGGGCGTCCAGTGCTCCATGATGATGCCGTTGGGCACGTAGGCGAAGGCCATACGGAGCGGGGCGGCTGAGGCCCTGGCGGGCGTCATGGCATCGAGAGCGGGCAGAGCGATGGCGGCACCAAGGCCGCGGAGGAGGGTTCGGCGGTTCATCGTCATTTTCGGTATTGAAAGGGCAGGCTCTCGACGATTCCGTCAATCAGGGACGACATGCGGTAACCGTCTGCCGCCAGTTTATTACAAATCTTTGAGACTGTGGGGCGGTCGAATTTTTCGAGGCCGCGGCCGAGGGCGTAGGTCATTAATTTCTCGGTGAGGCAGCGGGAGAAGTACTTGGGATCGGCCTTGATGAGGGCGCGGAGATCGGCGGGGGTTTTGAAGGTTTTGTTGCCGGGGAGGGCGCCGCCGGGCTCGATGGGGAAGTTGCCATCTTTGGTGCGCCACTGGCCGACGGCGTCGAAGTTTTCCAGGCCGAAGCCGAGGGCGTCCATCTTGTTGTGGCAGACGGCGCAGGTGGCGTTGGCGCGGTGCTTTTCCATCTGCTGGCGGAGGGTGCCGGTGTTGCCGACCTCGCTGGTGTTGAGCTCGGGGACGTTGGGCGGGGGCGGGGGCGGCGGGGTGCCGAGGATGTTCTCCATGATCCACTTGCCGCGGAGGACGGGGGAGGTGCGGGTGGGGTAGCTGGAGACGGTGAGGATGCTGGCGTGGGTGAGGACGCCGCCGCGGGTGTTATCGGGCAGGGTGACCTTTCGGAAGTCGTCGCCGGTGACGTTGGGGATGCCGTAGTGGGCGGCGAGGGGCTCGTTCAGATACGTGTAATCGGCGTCGAGGAATTCGAGGATGGAGCGGTCCTCCTTGATGATTCCTTCGAAGAAGCGGCGGGTTTCCTGGCCCATGGCGGTGGCGAGGGATTCGTTGAATTTTGGGAACTTCTCGGGGTCGGGCTTGTGGACTTCGAGGTTGCGGAGTTGCAGCCATTGGCCGCCGAAGTTGTCGACGAGGGCGGCGGCTTTGGGGCTGGTCATCATGCGGCGGACCTGGGCGCGGAGAACGGCGGGTTGCTGGAGATCGGCTTTGGCTAGCTCGTCGTCGGGCATGGTGCTCCAGAGGAAGTAGCTCAGGCGGGTGGCGAGTTCGGGGTTGGAGAGCTTGCGGGTTTCGGGGCCGGCGGGCTCGATACGGAAGAGGAAGTTGGGGGAGACGAGCATGGCCTGGAGGCTGTACTGGACGCCCTGTTCGAGGGGTTGGCCGGCGGCGATGGCCTTGGTTGTGAAGCTCGCGATTTTGGCGATTTCGGCGGGAGTGACGGGGCGGCGCCAGGCTTTGGGAAGGAGATTGGCGGTGATCTGTTCGGCGCAGGCTGGGGTGGCGTCCCGGCAGGTAACTATGCGCTTGTGGGTTTCGGGGAGGCCGAGGCCGTCCTTGGCGAAGGGGCCGCGGACTTCGATGTAATCGATCTGGTAGTCGCCTTCGGGGCGGTTGAGGAAGATGGCGCTGAGCTTATGTTCGCCGGGGGCGATGGCGGCTTTGTAGGTCAGGGTGCGGATGGCGGGGAGGATGGGGAGTTTGGCGGTTTTGACCTGTTTGCCGTTGATGGCGAGGGCGAGTTGGAGATCGGGGCCTTCTTTGCGGCGATCGACGACGCGGATCTGGATCTCGTATTCGGCCCAGGCGGGGAAGGTGTGGATGGGGTTTTTGACCTTATCGGATGGGTAGCGGTTGAGGGTGGGCTTGCCGGGTTTGCCGGTGATGACGGCGAGGCGGGAGATGTTCTCGGCGGCGTTGAGGTACTTCTCCATGAGCACCGGGCTCAAGGACAGCACGTCGCCGATGTTGTCGAAGCCGTAGCCGGAGTCGTCATTGGGGAAGTCGGCGGCGGGCTGGAAATCGAGGCCGAGGAGGTCGCGGATGGTGTTGTTGTACTCGACCTTATTGAGACGGCGGGCGGTGACGCGGCCGGGTTCGGGGGTGGCTTTGGAGTCGTGGGCGATGAGCTGGGCGTCGACCCATTTGGTGAGGTTCTGGAGCTCGGCGGCGGAGGGGCGGGGAAGGCCG
>JBIKOG010000006.1:0-92030 GCA_044358225.1 Bryobacteraceae bacterium
CGTCTCCGCCGCCGCCGATCGCCTCGTCACCATCAACGAAGGCGCAGCCCTCATCGCCGATCTCCAGTCCCAGCTCAACGCCACCCGCCTCCGCCACGACGAGCTCGCCGCCACGGCAGCCGATCGTCTCACCGTCATCAATCAGGGCGCCCGGATCATTGACGATCTCCAAAGCCAACTCCACCGCACCGAGGGCCAACTGGCGGACGCCCACTCCAGCCTCGCCACCCTCGAAAGCCGACTCGCCATCGAGGCCGATCGACTCAGCCATTCCCAACAGCTTCTCCGTCAGCGCAACGCCATCATTGAGGAACAGAACACTCGCCTCGACACCCTCGAGCAGCGACTCCCCCAGCTCAACACCCGCATCCAACATCTCGAAACAGACGCCGCCGAACTCCGCCGCGGCTCCCGCGAACTCGTCGTCCGCGAACGCGCCCTTACCGCTGAACTTCTTGAACTGCGGAATGAGGGGTTGCTACACTCAATCATCCGCTGCGCCCGTACTCTTTTCTCGTGACCTCCACTCTCCGCATTGCCGTCAATCTCCGCCAGTTCTATAAGGGCAAAATCGGCGGCATGGAAAACTATGTCCGCAACGTGCTCGCCGGACTCGACCACCATTCGCTGACCATCTGGGTCCACGAAGACGAAGTCGAAAACGTCCGCGCCTTCACCCCTCGCGCGACCATCGTCGGCATCACCCACCAACAGGGCGCTTCGGCCATCGAAAAGGGCCTCCGCGCCGCCAAATACGATCTTTTTTTCTGCCCCCTCCTCGTCCTCGAACCCCTCGTCGTCGACATCCCCTCCGCCGTAATGATGCCCGACGTCCAGCATGAGTTCTTCCCCGAGTTCTTCGACGCTCCCGTCCTCCAGTGGCGCCGTCAAACCTACGGCCCTTCGGCCCTGAATACCGACGTTCTCTTCACCCTCTCCGAACACGCCAAACAAACCATCGTCGAGAAGTTCAAGATCGATCCCGCCAAGATCAGCGTCATCCACCTCGACGCCGACGCGCACTTCCACAACCCCACCCCCTCCCCGGCCTTCGCGGCCCTCAAACTTCCCGCCAAATATCTCTATTTCCCCGCCAATTTCTGGCCTCATAAGAACCACGCCAACGTCCTCGCCGCCCTCCAACTCGCCTCCGCCCAGGGCGAAACCGATCTCCACCTCGTCCTCAGCGGCTCCCCCGCCGGCAGCGAACCGCTCGAAGCCGAAGCCGCCCGCCTCGGTCTCAAAGGCCGCGTGCACTTCAAAGGCTATCTCGATAAAGCCGTCATCCCCGACGTCTACCGCCATTCGCTCGCCCTCCTCTTCGCCACGAAGTTTGAAGGGTTCGGCATCCCCATTCTCGAAGCGTTCTACACCGGCGCCCCCGTCATCACCGCCAACTCCGGCAGCTGCGTCGAAGTCGCCGGCGATGCCGCCGTCCTCGTCGATCCTCTCTCCCCCGAAAGCATCGCCCAGGGCATTCTCAAAATCGCCCGCGACCCCAAGCTCCGCGAAACCATCACCGCCAAAGGCCGCCAACGCGTAAACGACTTCTCCTGGTCCCGCGCCGTCGAACTCACCGAACAGGCCTTCGCCAAAATCACTGCGCCCGGCTACACCCGCCCCTCCCGCATCTCCGTCGAAGAATGGCCCCGCATGGGCATCGTCACGCCCACCTACAACATGGCGGAGTTCCTCGAAGAGACCATCGAAAGCGTTCTTTCTCAGAAATACCCCAACCTCGATTACGTCGTCATGGACGGCGGCTCGAAGGACGGAACCGTCGAAATCCTTCGGAAATACGACGGCAAACTCCGCTGGTGCTCCGAACGCGACGGCGGCCAGGGCGACGCGATCAATAAAGGGTGGCACGCTCTCTCCGGCGATATCTTCGCCTATATCAACGCCGACGACACCTATCTCCCCAACGCCCTCCCCACCGTCGCCGAACATTTCAAACGAAATCCCGGCGTCGGCATGATCTACGGCGAGGCTTACCACGTCGACGTCACCGGCAAGATCATCGACCGCTACCCAACCCAGCCCTTCGACCTGGAAACCCTCAACAACCAGTGCTACGTCTGCCAGCCCGCCGCTTTCCTCCTCCGGGAAGCCTACGCCAACGCCGGCATGATCGACGTCAACATGCACTACGCCCTCGATTACGATCTCTGGATCCGCGTCGCCAAACGCTACGGCGTCCGCAAGGTGGACGAATACTACGCCACCTCCCGCATGCACATGGACAATAAAACCCTGTCCAGCCGCCGTAAGGTCTACCAGGAAATCATCGGCACCGTCCGACGCGAATACGGCTATGTGCCCTACGAGTGGATCAACGGCTACGCCTGCTATCTGCTGGACAAGAAGGATCAGTACTTCGACCGGTCCAAGCCCTCGCTCCGCTCCTACGCCCTCAGCCTCGCCCTCGGTGCCTACCACAACCCCCACAACCTCCAACGGTATTGGGCCGAATGGCGCCGTATGACCGGCTTCGGCGGCCAGTTCACCTCCCATTGGGAGGACGGCTGGATCTCCCGGCGCTATGAAAGCGACCTGCTCGTCGATGCCAATACCGTCAACCTCCGCATCACCGGCAAACACATCGCCCCCATCGACAATCTGCAACTCCGTATACAACTGGACGGCCGCACCCTCGACGAAAAGAAGGTACCCGCATCCGGCCCCTTCACCTTCGACGTCGAAATCCCAAAGAACGCCCGCGGTAAACAGTGCCGCCTGCTCATCGAGGCCAACCGCACCTGGCGCCCCCGCGCCAATGGCGACTACCGCCAGCTCTCCTGCATCATCGATAGCCTGGAGCAGGCGTGAGCGCCCCGCTCGTCACCATCATCACGCCCTCGTTCAATCAGGGCCACTTCATCCAGGCCACCATCGAAAGCGTCCTCTCCCAGGACTACCCCCACGTCGAATACATCATCATGGATGGCGGCTCCACGGACTCCACAGCCGACGTCGTCCGCCCCTACCAGGACCGCCTCACCTTCATCTCCGAAAAGGACCGCGGCCAAACCCACGCCATCAATAAGGGGCTGCTCCTCGCCAAAGGCGACATCGTTGCGTACCTCAATTCCGACGACACCCTCCTCCCCGGCGCCATCCGCACCGCCGTCGACGCCATGGGCGCGCACCCCACCGTCGGCGCCATCTACGGCGATGGCTACCAGATCGATTTCCACGGCAACGTCAAAAACAAATTCCCCTTTACCGAGCCCTTCAATCTCTGGAAACTGACCTTCGTTCTCGATTACATCCTCCAGCAATCGGTCTTCTTCCGCCGCGCCTGCCTCCAGGAAATCGGCTGGTTCAATGAGGAGCTCCACTTCGGCATGGACTGGGACATCCTCGTCCGCCTCGGCAAGCGTTACGGACTCGCCTATGTGCCCGCCGAACTTGGCTGCCTCCGGGAATACGAAGCGGCCAAGTCCTTCGCCGGCGGCGCCCGCCGCTTCCAGGAATTGGGCGATCTGGTCCGCGCCCAGTCCGGCGAAAAGTTCCCGCCCGGCTGGTGGTTCTACGGCCTCGACACCTACGACAAAATCGGCGCCGAACACATACGCCGCTGGCTCCCCGGCCCCCTCGGGCGCTATGTCGCCACGCGCTTTGTTCACCTCTGCCGCTACCGCATCGACCAGGAACAGTACCACTCCCAAGGTCTCTTCCCCGATGGCTGGGCCGCCGAAACCCTCCACTGGATGCTCCCCGCCTGCCATGCCAACGCCGTCATCCGCGGCGCCCTCCCCGCCTGGGCCAAACCACTGGAACGCCAGCGCCTCCGTGTTTACGTCAATGGCCGCCTCGTCACCGAACAGCAGCCCGGCCCCGGCGAATTCTCGATCACCGTCCCGCTCCAACACACCCCGGAACCGCGCGCCGCCGTCCTCCGCATCGAAGCCGAAACCGCCGTCGTCCCCGCCCGGGAAGGCCTCGGCGCCGACTCGCGCCGGCTCGCCTGGCAAATCCTCGGAATCGACGGAACCCGCTAGCGCGCCGCCGCCGGCAACGTCACACCCATCGCCAGACAGTCCGTCTCCACCATCTCGCGAATCATCTCTTCAAACTGCTTCTTCGGTTCCCAACCCAATACATTCCGCGCCTTCGTCGCATCCCCGCACAGCGCCACCGATTCGCCCGACCGGAAGAAATTCGGGTCCGTCACCACGTATTTCTCCCAATCCAATCCCCCACACTGGAACGCAATCCGCACAAAATCCCGCACCGAATGCAATTTCCCTGTGGCAATCACGTAGTCATCCGGCACCGGCTGCTGCAGCATCCGCCACATCGCGTCCACGTACTCTTTCGCGAATCCCCAGTCCCGCTCGGCGTCCAGGTTGCCCAGTCGAAGCTCCGTCGCCTGCCCCGCCAGAATCCGCGCCACTCCCGCAGTAATCTTCCGCGTCACAAACTCGTGCCCGCGCCGCGGCGACTCGTGGTTAAACAAAATCCCGCTCGACGCATGCATCCCGTACCGCTCCCGGTAGTTCCGCACCAGTTCGAACCCGGCCACTTTACTGATCCCGTAGATCGACCGCGGCCGGAACCGCGTCTGCTCGTTCTGCGGCATCTCCGCCGCGCTACCGAACATCTCCGACGTGCCCGCAAAGTAAAACCGGCACTGCGGCACCAGATCCTTTAGCGATGCCAACAAGTAATGCGTGCCATTGATATTCGTCGTCAACGTCGAAAATTCGTCGTCGAATTCATAACTGACGAAGCTCGCCGCCGCCAGATGGTAACACTCGTCCGGCCGGATCTTCGCCACCGCATTGAAGATCCCCGCGTAGCTTTCAAGCGACGCCGGTTGCAGGTGGATCCGGTCCAACAACGGCAGAAGCCGCTCCAACCGGTGCTCCGGCGCTTCCAGTCCCACGCGCCGAACCAGCCCGAAAACCTCATAGTCCTTGGCCAACAACTCTTCGGCCAGGTAGGATCCATCCTGACCGTTCACTCCGGTGATCAGTGCGCGCTTTCGTGACATGGTTGACGATGTCCGTCGCGCTCCGCCCAGCTGCTAACGAATCCCGATCCCCAGCCGCCGCGCCACCCAAGTGTCGTTCCAACGGCGGACAAATGCTCCGAGACTCATCACCCTGGCCCATTCTTTCCAGAACCGGATCGGCGACGACCAATTCAAAAGCGTACCAACAATCAGGCTGAAAACAAACTTCGTGAACGACGGCCGCAGCGGCTCGAAGAACTGATCGCGCTGGTCCAGCAGGAACGACGCATAACTATGCGCCCACCGGAACGGCACGTAACCGTTGTATTTCCGTAACGCCCGGCTGGCCTCTTCAAACCCTTCCGTCCGCTGTCGCAGTGTCTTGTTCGACCGGTGCATCCGGGAATTCGCCAGCAGCGCCTCAACCCGCAGCAACTGGTGCGTCTGCGCCAGCCGCAGCCACAACTCATAATCAAACGCCACCTGATAGGCAGTATTAAAGCCGCCCACCGCCCGCAGAACATCCGTACGCAGGAAACACGTCGGCTGGCAGATGTAGCACGATTCCCCCAGCGTCGCCCGGTCAAAGGCCTCCGTCGGGTACGTGTCGATCCGCTTCTCGTCGTCGTCAATCCAATACGCGTTCCCGTATACCCCGGCCATCTCCGGATGGCTCTGCAACCAGTGCACCGCCGTCTGCAACGCGCCCGGGAAATAGGTGTCGTCGGCGTTGATATAGGCGAAAATCTCGCCCTTCGCCGCCGCCAGGCCCTTTTCCAACGCCTCCGCCACGCCCCCATCCGGTTCCACAATCAACCGCATCCGCCCCGGATTTCGCGCCACAAAATCGCAAATTACTTCCGCCGTCCGGTCCGTCGAACCACCATCCACAAGGATGTACTCCAGGTTCGGATAATCCTGCACCAAAACGCTTTCAATCGTCCTGGCGATATAGGACTCTATGTTTAAACAGGGAGTAACGATCGTAACCAGAGGGAGTGGAAGTGCCATTGCTGTTAACTCGTCAAAGCCTTATGGGAAAGAGCAAATAATCGCGGTCTAAAATCCGCCGCCAGGATTTGTTGTTTCCGAAATGGCATTCGGAGCCAATTGTGAGGGTGGCTACGGGACCAGCCAACTCAAATCCGCCGGAGTCGATATGCCCCGACAGAAAATCAGTATAACACCTGACTCGCCGAAATGATCCCCCAAATGTTTGTTTCCAATGCATTACAGGCAAACGCGCTCTTCCAAGCCTTAGTGACCGCCGGCCCGGTAGCGTTACAAAAAATCGGCCTCCCACCCCGCCTTGACAGATCCCGATTCCCTTTCTATCCTGGAGTTGAGTGCAACTGACTTTCAACAAGGAACCCAACACCCCCGGCGCCACCGCGCTGGAGGATCTCAGTTCCCTCGTTGATCTGCGCTGCGGCCAGGCCGCCGTGCTCGAATCGCTCGATGTCGAATCCGATCTCGGCCGCCGCCTCATGGAGCTCGGCTTCTTCCCCGGTGGCGATGTCGTCGCCGCTGGTTGCGCCCCCGGTGGCGACCCGCGCGTCTATCGCGTCGATGGCTCCGAAATCGCCCTTCGCACCGAAACCGCCCGCTTCCTGAAGATCCGGACCAGCTCCATCCGGACCGTTACCCCGCCGAAGAGTACTTCGAGCCGGTCATGAGCGCGGGGGATTCCTGCCACAATCTGGCGGAGCCTGCTTCAACCACCGGCCTGGACCCCTCCGTCCGCGCCCTGCGACATTACGTCGCCCTCGTCGGCCCGCCCAACGCCGGCAAAACCACGCTCTTTAACCGCCTCACCGGCCTCCGTCAAAAGGTAGCCAACTTCCCCGGCGTCACCGTCGAACACCACGTCGGCAAGGCCCGCACCAGTGCCGGCCGCGAAGTCTTCCTCATCGATCTCCCCGGCATCTACAGCATGGAGCCCCGCTCGGAGGACGAAGAGGTCACCCGCGACGTCCTCACCGGCGCCAAAGCCGGCATCGGCCAGCCCGACGCCGTCATCCTCATCCTCGATGCCACTAACTTGCATCGACATCTCCTCCTCGCCGCCCCCATCCTCAGCCTCGGCCTCCCCACCCTCGTCGTCCTCAATATGGCCGACGACCTCGCCAAACGCGGCGGCTCCATCGATCCCGCCGCCCTCGCCGCCCAACTCGGCTGCCCCGTCGCCCTCATCAGCGCCGCCACCGGCCAGGGCGTCGAAAAGGTGCAACAGTTCCTCGAAGGCTCCTCCGCCCGCCCCCCCGCAACCGCCAAACGCGTCGAACTCCCCATCCTCCAGGACCTCCCCGGCTGCCGCCGCTGGGCCGGCCAGGTCGGCTCCGATAGCGGTTACTCCGCCCCCGCCCCGCCCATCTGGACCCGCCGCCTCGATTCCGTTTTTCTCCATCGCCAACTCGGCCCCTTCGTCTTCCTCCTCGTAGTCATCGGCGTCTTCCAGGCCATCTTCAGCGGCGCCCAACCCCTCATGGATGGCGTCGAAAGCTGGATCACCATCTCCGGCAACTGGCTCGGCGCCGCGCTGCCCGAAGGCGTCGTCCGCAGTCTGCTCATCGAAGGCATCTGGGCCGGCGTCGGCTCCGTCCTCGTCTTCCTGCCGCAGATCCTCATGCTCTTCCTGTTCATCGGCATACTCGAAGACTCCGGCTACCTCGCCCGCGCCGCCCTCATTGCCGATCGCACCATGTCTCTCGTCGGCCTCCAGGGCAAGGCATTCATCCCCCTCCTCTCCGCCTACGCCTGCGCCGTCCCCGCCATCCTGTCCACCCGGACCATCGAAAACAAACGGGACCGCCTCGCCACGATTCTCATCGCCCCGTTCATGACCTGCTCGGCCCGACTGGCGCCCTATCTCCTGCTCATCGGTACCTTCGTCCCCGATCGCCCCCTCCTCGGCCCGCTCCTCCACACCCAAACCGCCGCCATGCTCGGCCTCTACCTCCTCGGGTTCCTCGCCGCCATCGCCACAGCCCAACTTCTCCGATCCACCGTCCTCCGCCACCAGCAGAGCGTTTTCGTCCTCGAACTCCCGCCCTACCGCATGCCCAACGTGCGTTCGCTCGCCCTGCGCCTCTACGACCGGGCGTTTGTCTTCCTGAAAAACGCGGGCACAGTCATTCTCCTTGTCTCCGCCGGCCTCTGGATCCTCGCCCATGTCCCGTACAAGGATGGCCAGCCGGCCAAACTCGAAGACTCCGTCGCCGGCCAGATCGGCCACGCCATCGAACCGGCCATCAAGCCCCTCGGCTTCAACTGGAAGATCGGCGTCGGCCTCATCACCTCCCTCGCCGCCCGCGAAGTCATCGTCGGCACCCTGGGCACCATCTACGGCATTGAGAACGCCGACAAGGACGACATCAACCTCCAACAGGCCCTGCGCAAGGATCTCTCCCCCGCCGGCGCCGGCGCCCTCCTCGTCTTCTTCGCCTTCGCCATGCAGTGCTTCTCCACCATTGCCGTCGTCCGCCGGGAAACCGGCGGCTGGTTCTGGCCCGCCGCCCAGTTCCTCTACATGAGCGCCTTCGCCTACCTCTCCGCCTGGGGAACTTTCGTCCTCCTCAGTCGTTAGTACTCTCCGCGCGCCCCTTAGCCGCTCCGTCCCACCCAAAAATCCACCTGCACGCTCATGCCGCATCCAACGCCGAACCGCAAACTACGGTCATGCGATCCTTACGATTTCTCGCGTTCGCGCTGCTGGCGACCACCGCTGCCTGGTCCCTCCCCAGATTGCCCATCGTCTTCCAGGATGAACTAGCCTCTCAAAACCGGTCCGACGTCATCGGCGATCCCGACTTCTTCGACATCGACAACCTCAGCCTCGTCGCCCTCAACAACAACACGCTCCAGGTCGACATTCACTTCAACTTTGGTGGCGGCGCCGCCCTCACCCCCTTCTCCATCGGCAGCTCCTTCCCCACCCTCTCCGTCGGCGATCTCTTCTTCCGTACCCCCACCAACACCTACGCCGTCATCCTCAACAGCCACGACGGCCTCGTCACCAACGGCCTCTATCAAATCAGTTCCACCCAGTCCGCCCGCGACGTCCTCGGCAATCCCGCCGGCAGCTACCGCCCCGACGCGCAGGTCTGGGCCGCCCCCGGCGGCGCGCAGCTTCTCTCCACCGGCACCGCCTCCATCGCCACCGTCAATAACGTGTCCACTTTCCTCAGGGCCACTCTCTTCATCCAGCTCAACAACGCCATCATCAGCGATCTCGACAACGGCTTCGCTCTCTATTTCGCCGCCGCCACCTGCGGCAACGACGAGATTTTTGGCGATGTCCCGCCCACCACCGGCGTCCCCGAACCCGGCACCTGGGCCATGCTCGGCGCTGGCCTCATTGCCACCGGCCTGCTGCGCCGTCGCTAATCGAAAGATAACCAAACTTCGCATGATAAAGTGGGGATTGCGCCGGACCATCCGGCCCAATCCCCACTTCGCGTCTCACCATGCATAACGTCATCATCATCGGCTCCGGCTGCGCAGGGAATACCGCCGCCGTCTACACCGCCCGCGCTTCCCTGAAACCCCTCGTCATCGGCGGCAGTGAGCCCGGCGGCCAGCTCTCCATCACCTCGGAAGTCGAAAACTTCCCCGGCTTCCCGGAAGGCATCCTCGGCCCCCAGCTTGTCGAGAACATGAAGCTCCAGGCGCAGAAGTTCGGCGCCGAATATCGCCACGGCACCGTCGACGAAGCCATCCTCACCGAACGCCCCTTCCGCATCAAGATCGATGGCGTCTGGGAGGAAACCCGGACTCTCATCATCGCCAGCGGCGCCTCCGCCCGTTGGCTCGGCCTCGAAAACGAGTACAAGCTCATCGGCAAAGGCGTCAGCTCCTGCGCCACCTGCGACGGCTTCTTCTACCGTGGCAAGGAAATCATGGTCATCGGCGGCGGCGACACCGCCATGGAAGAGGCCAACTTCCTCACCCGCTTCGGCAGCCGCGTCACCTTGGTCCACCGCCGCGACGAATTCCGCGCGTCCAAGATCATGCTCGACCGCGCCAAGGCCAACCCCAAAATCGAGATGATTCTCAACACCGTTGTTGACGATATCTACGACGTCACCAAGGGCGAAGTCACCGGCGTGCGTCTGCGCAACGTCGTCACCGGCGAAGCCTACGATCGCCCCGTCGACGGCTTCTTCGTCGCCATCGGCCACATCCCCAACACGAAGTTTTTGGGCAACCAGATCACCCTCGACGAAGACGGCTACATCGTCAGCCAGGGCGGCGCCCGCACGAACATCCCTGGCGTCTTCCACGCCGGCGACGTCCAGGACCGCGTCTACCGCCAGGCCATCACCGCCTCCGGCGCCGGCTGCATGGCCGCCATCGAAGCCGAGCGCTTCCTCGAAAACGAAGGCCACTAACACCGGCCCTTCCAAGGTCGATCCGTGCGGGCCTCGATCAGCCGCGACCCAGCGTTTTCTTGTAGGTTCCCGACGGTCGGGCTCGCCACTCCCGGATCCGGCTACGCTGCGCAACCTACTGCAGCTCGGCCCGCGGGCGAGACGACGGCCAGCTATACGGGGAACTTCCGTTATGCCAATGCGGTCTATACGTGGGATCTACTCCGACTACACCTTCGAAAACTTTGAGCAAGAGCGGCGGGCGATTAGACAACTGGAGCTGTAAGTTCGTCAGGACGGCTTCCCAATGAACCGTCGAAGTGAATCATCGTGTGGACTTGGCAGCGATCCCCGCCCTCCGCCTGCCAGTAGCCAACACCCCAAAAAACCCGGCAGCCACCAACAACACAGACCCTGGCTCCGGAACATTCACACCTGCCAGTCCATGCATGCCTGGCGCATTGGAATTCAGCAGCGTCACCTGCCCCGTCATCGGTTCAATTCGAAAAACGCTGGAAATAGGAGACACACCCCCAATGGGGAAAAGCGGCCCATTCACCCCAATCAGACGCCCGCTATCCGGATCATACGCAATTCCAGTCAGGGTCGGTCCTGCATAGACAAGAGGCGGCAACACAGTGACCAGGCCGGTCACCTCATTGATCATATAAGCCGCGTGGCCGTCCGTACCAAACAAGCCGACGCCGTCAATCGCTTCAATCAGTGTCATGGCCGGGAAGTCGGGGGCGCGGGCGATGTAGGTCCCCGAGAGCAAATGGGAGTTAGGCGAAGACGAAATGGGTGCTCCAGTATCGTGAAGCTCAAGCAGCCCCGCCGGCATCCCTTCGAAGCCCCTGGCCAAGGCAAAGAGTCGTCCACTCACG
Organism: Bryobacteraceae bacterium; assembly: GCA_044358225.1. GTDB lineage: Bacteria > Acidobacteriota > Terriglobia > Bryobacterales > Bryobacteraceae. Next base: position 11,214 of record JBIKOG010000006.1, read on the forward strand.
GAATCATAAGCAAAATCTTCAGGACCAGGATTAGGAACATTGTGGATAGGGAAGATATCCCACAGCGCAAAATCCGGCGTCCCATAAGCGCCTGCCTGCGGATATTTCAGAAGATAGTGATTAATGGGTGAGAGAGCAAAATAGCTCGACGCCACCGGAGAAGAGCTAATTGGGAAGTAGTAACCGGCAGTACCACTCGGCCCTACAGTGGTCACCGCGCCGGTGAAAGGGTCCACAGAGAGTAGATTCCCAGAATCAATTTCAATGCTCACAATCGGACGGGCCTGTATTGCCACCGGATGCAGGACAACCGCAAAAACCGCAGTGAGAAATGCGAACAAACTTACTATACGTCGCATAGAGCCACTCCTAATTACGCGAACAATCGCACAAGGAGCCATTTCGACCAGGAATGCCAACTTGGTTCCCAGCGCGCCCCAACTATACCACCATCCCCCGCGCAGGGATATCCCAAACCGGTCTTGGCGCACCCCCACTACGGCAAACTGCCAATCCAACTCGGCGTATACACCATCACCCCTCCATCCGTCCCCTCCATTCGAAACATGCGAACCGCCATTCTCCGCCCGGCGCCTGCCGTAGACCAACACACCAAAAACCCCGGCAGCCACCAACAACACAGACCCCGGCTTCGGAATATTCACACCCGCCAGACCATGCAATCCAGGAGCATTGGAGTTCAGCGGCGTCACCTGCCCTGTCGTGGGTTCGATTCGAAAAACACTGGAAATGGGGGGAGTCTTGCCAATCGGAAACAGCGGCCCAGTAACACCTATCAGTCGTCCGCTATCGGGACCATAGGATATGCTCGAAGGTGGGCAGAGTCAATGCGGGGCGGGCACTATGAGGGCAACAACAGCAACGTCCGTGATCGCGCTCACACTCATGATCGCTTCGTCGACCAGAGGTCAGACGACCGAGAGGTTCGAAGTAGCGTCGGTTCGGATTAGCCCGCCCGGCAGCACAGCAAAGCCGACCTGGAGCGACACTGGCGGCACCACATTTACGGCGACGAACGTTCCCCTCAAGATCCTGGTTCAGATGGCCTACGAGGTCGACGAAAAGCAGATCTCCCACGAGGGCCTGTTGGGCAGTGAACAATACAATGTTGTGGCAAGGCCGGAAGGCGGGGGAGCACTTACGTCTGAGAGGCTGAAGCCGATGCTCATGTCGCTTCTTGCGGACCGGTTCGGGCTCGTCACCCATCGGGAGACGAGAACGGTCTCAGGCTACGCACTTGTAAAAGGAAAAGAAGGGCCAAAACTACGCGCGAGCGAAGCTTCGCGCACAGGGCAGGCAGCGACCTTTCGAGGCAGACTTGTCGGGCGCGCTACAGACATGGTCGTACTTGCCTCCATGCTGGGGCGACCGCTCGGCGCCCCAGTGGTAGACCAGACTGGCATCAAGGGAACCTACGATTTTGATTTGAATTTTGCGCCAGTTGAGAGTGCCGGCTCTTCTCTCCCGTCAATCTTCACAGCCATACAGGAACAACTTGGACTGAAGCTCGAATCACGAAAAGTACCCTTGCAGATGCTGGTAATTGATAAGTGCCAGCGCGTACCAACTGAGAATTGATTATGGCGAACGATCAACCGGCATGATCAGCAGCAATGTGGGAACCGGCCCGGTCACAACAGATCGACAAGCTGTTCCGGCTTGATCGCCAATCGGACAAAATCTTGCGTAACAACCCCAGGCCCAACGTGCGCGTGCGCAGTGGAACGACGCTGGCACGGCCGTCTCGAAAAGCCTGCGCCTTCCAAGGCATCACCAGTTCTTCTCCCGTTGGATGCGGGAGCGTACTCATGCCGGGATCGTGACCCGCTGAATGCCGACGAACTCCAAGTGGGTCGGCTGCGCACCTTCTACTGCAAGACAAAGCTCAATGGCTTCGCGAATCTCGACCATGAGTTCGTCGAGCGAGGTGCCATCGGTGTGACAACCTGGCAATTGAGGTACCGAGGCGACGTACAAGCCCTTTTCATCCCGCTCAATAACGACATCAAACTGGCGCACCATGCACCCACTTTAGCCGCATAGCGGGCGCCATGTGTTCTGCCCCTACAAACTGCCTACCCCTCCATCACCACCACCGCCATCGCCATCTCCGCCGTATGCGTAATGGTCAAGTGCACCTGCCTAACCCCCATCCCCTCCGCAATCTCCCGCGCCCGTCCACTCAAAACCAACGTCGGCTTCCCCGAAGCCTCCCGCCCCACCGCAAAATCCTTCCACGTCACCCCGCCTGCCAACCCCGTTCCCAACGCCTTCATCCCCGCTTCCTTCGCCGCGAACCGCCCCGCCAGCCGCTCCGCCCAGTTCGCCTTCGACAGCGAATAGGCAATCTCCGCCTCCGTATACACCCGCTCCAAAAACCGGTCCCCAAACCGCTCCCGGCTCGCCCGAATCCGCCCCACCTCCGCCAAATCCGACCCAAGTCCCAGAATCATTCCAATGCGCGGCTCCCAGTTCATTATGAGGGGTAGAATGGAGTGTATGCACATCCCTGACGGGATCCTCTCCGTGCCGGTCTGGGCCACGCTGAACGCAGCGGCCGTCCCCGGCGTTGGATGGGCGGTGCGCCGCGCCAGGCAAGGTCTCGCCGAAGGTCACGTCCCCCTCCTCGGCGTCATGGGAGCCTTCGTCTTCGCCGCACAGCGCATGAATTTCCCCGTCGTCTTCGGCGCCAGCGGCCACCTCCTCGGCGGAGCGCTCCTGTCGATGACCCTCGGCCCCGGCGCCGCAACCATCGTCCTCACCGCCATCCTCATCCTCCAGTCCCTCCTCTTCCAGGACGGCGGCCTCCTCGCCCTCGGCGCCAATACCGTCAACATGGCCCTCATCGGCGTCTGGGCCGGCTGGCTCCCCTACCGTTTTTTCTCAAAAGGCAGCCTCCGCACCCTCGGCGTCTTCGCCGGCGGCTTCCTCTCCGTCCTCGCCTCGGCCGCCGCCGCCATCTGCGAACTCCGCCTCTCCGGCGTGCCCATGAATGCGACCATCGTCGGCGTCTCCACCGCCGTCTTCGTCGCCACCGCCGTGCTCGAAGGACTCATCACCGTCGCCGTCCTCCAAGCCGTTGAACGGCTCAACCCAGGCTGGCTCCGCAAACCGCAAGGCCTCCCCAGCCGCTCCGCCGGCCTCCTCGCCACCGTCTCCGTCCTGATGATGATCGGCGGCGTGCTCTACATCTCCGCCCTGCCCGATGGCTTTGAATCCCTCGCCGCCCGCCTCGGCGTCGCCTCCCGTGAACAACTGCTCTTCGCCGCCCCCATGGCCGACTACGAGGTCCCTTTCCTCGCCGGCGAATGGGGCCGAAAGGCCCTCGGCGGCCTCGCCGGCCTGACGATCATCTACGGCCTCTGCCTCACCGTCGGCCGCCTCCTCGTCCGCCAAAGGAGCGCGTAGTTGACCCAGCGGATGGGGCACTCTCTCCGCCTCGACGAGTGGGCCCGCGGCGCCTCCCGCCTCCACCGCCTCGACGCCCGCGCCAAACTCATCGCCGTTCTCCTCTTCCTCATCGCCGTCTCCACCACCCCGCCCGCCGCCCCCCTCGCCCTCCTCCCCATCGCCGCCCTCTTCGCCCTCGCCCTCTGGATCTCCGCCCTCCCCGCCACCGAGCTCCTCCTCCGCACCGCCATCGTCCTCCCCTTCCCGGCCTTCTTCGCGCTCATCAGCTGGCTCCAAAACGGCAACGCCGCCTCCGCCTCCGCTCTCGTCGGCCGCAGCTATCTCTCCGCCCTCGCCGTCGCCCTGCTCATGGGCGTCACCCCCCTCCCGGAACTCCTCCGCGCCCTCCGCGCCCTCGGCGCCCCCGCCGTCCTCGTCATGGTGCTCCAATCTCTCGTCCGCTATCTCCAACTCGTGGTCGATCACGCCCTCCGCATGCGCCGCGCCGCACTCTGCCGCGATGCCGGCGCCCTCCCCCGCCGCAACCGCCAGTCGCTTTGGCATCGCGCCTCCGGTGCCCTCGCCGTCCTCTTCGGCCGCTCCTATGCCCGCGCCGAAGGTGTCCACCACGCCATGCTCGCCCGCGGCTTCCGCGGCGACTTCGTCTCGCTCCACCCCGCCGCCTTCACCACCCGCGACTGGCTCTTCCTCGCCGGCAGCACCCTTGCCATCGCCGCCGCCCGCCTCGCCGCACAGGTCGCCCCATGAGCCTTCCCGTCGTCGACGTCCGCGGCCTCCAATACACCTATCCCGACGGCACCCCGGCCCTCCGCGGCATCGATTTCCAACTCGCCGCCGGCGAATCCGTCGCCATCCTCGGCGCCAACGGCTCCGGCAAAACAACGTTTCTGCTCCACCTCGCCGGCCTCATCCGCGGCGAAGGCGACCTCCGCATCGGCGGCATCCCCCTCTCCGACGACACCCTCTCCGATGTCCGCGGCAAAATCGGCTATGTCTTTCAGGACTCCGACGATCAGCTCTTCATGCCCACCGTCCTCGAAGACGTCGCCTTCGGCCCGCTCCATACCGGCATGGATCCCGCCGAATCACTTCGCAGGGCGCACGAAATCATCGCCACCCTTGGCATCACCCATCTGGCCAACCGCGCTCCCTATCATCTAAGTGCTGGCGAAAAGAAACGCGCCGCCCTCGCCGGAGTCTTAGTCATGAAGCCGGAAGTGCTCGTCTTCGACGAACCGACAACATTCCTCGACCCGCCCGGTCAAAATGACTTGGCGAGACTGCTATCTGCTTTACCGCAAGCGAAACTAATTGCTACCCACGATGTATACTTCGCCCGGCGTGTCGCTAAACGAGCCGTCTTCTTTGCTGACGGCCGGATCGCCGGGGATGGACCAGTGGAAGCAATCGCTGACCGCTTCCACTGGCGGTTGGATTAAGCGTCGGTGTCTTTGCGGAACGCGGCCCAGCGCTTCTTCTGAGCTTCGGCAATGCGCTTGCGCGCTTCCGGGCTAAGGTTCCGTTTACGGCGCGGCTTGCGGCCGGCCTTCTGTTTAGCGGTCGCCGCAGGCGCTTCCGCCACTACCGCCGCCGGCGCAGCCGCACGGGGTTTCTTGCCGCCAATGAGGGAACGAACCAATCGGATCTGTTCCTCAAGGCGCTGCTTCTGTAGCTCTAGACCTTCAAGGGCCGCTTCGTACAAAGCGGCTTGGTCAACTGTGGATGGAGTTCTTGGCATACTCTTACTTCACAGGTTGCGACTTATTCCCGAATTTGTCAACTGAATCATGAAATACAGTCACCGGCCCATCATTTGCAAGCCTAACCAACATATCAGCTTGGAACACTCCGGTGGCTACATTTGCCACTCGAATTCTCGCCTGATTCACAAAATATTCGTACAGCCTCTTAGCCGCTTCAGGACTCGCCGCGTTGTCAAAACTCGGCCGCCGCCCCTTCCGGATATCCGCGTACAATGTGAACTGCGACACAATAAGTACGCCCCCGCCGATATCCTCCACCGACAGATTCATCTTCCCCCCCGCGTCCTCAAATAACCGCAGATTCATCATTTTTTCCACCAGATAGTCCGCGTGTTCTTCCGTATCTCCGTGCCCGATTCCCACAAACGCCAGCAATCCGGGCCCGATTTCCCCCACCACCTCACCAGCCACCGTGACACTCGCCGAAGACACTCGCTGCAACAGGATGCGCATACAATTCAGTATGCCCCCATCCGGCCACCAGCCGGCGGCAAGGACACTCTATGCACATCGAAACCTACGCCTACGGACGCGCCGGCCTGCTCGGCAACCCCAGCGATGGCTACTTCGGAAAGACGATTTCCCTCCTCGTCCGTAACTTCCGGGCCCGCGTCATCGTCTACCCCAGCGCACGCCTCGAAATCAAGGCGGGCAAAGCCGACCTTCCCGTCTTTGAATCCCTCGATGATCTGTACGAGACCACTCGATGGCGTGGCTATTACGGCGGTTTTCGCATTATTATTGCCCTTCTCGTTCGTCTCACTGATTACTGCCACGCCAACGGGATCGAACTTCCAAACCGGAACTTCACCCTCGAATATGAGTCCACTGTCCCGCTGCGCCTGGGCATGGGAGGCTCTTCCGCTATCATCACCGCCGCCCTTCGCGCCCTGACGCAGTACTACGAACTGAATATCCCCATCGAACGACAGCCCAATATTGTCTTAGAAACCGAGACAAAAGAGTTAGGCGTCGCCGCCGGCTTACAGGACCGCGTCATTCAGACCTACGAAGGTGTGGTGTTTATGAATTTCGCCCGTCACCTCATGGAATCTCGTGGCTATGGAGAATACGAACCGCTCGACCCCGGTTTATTAAAAGATATTTACGTCGCCTACCGCACCAGCCTCAGCGAAGGAACCGAAGTGTTTCATAACAACGTTCGCGAACGCTGGAGAAATGGCGATCCCATCGTCATCGACGCCATGAAACAGTGGGCCGAATACGCCGAGCAAGGCCGCTCCGCCCTCCTCCGTGGCGACCGCCCCCAACTCCACAAACTCGTCAACGCCAACTTCGACCTCCGCTCCACTCTCTATCAACTAGATCCCGGGAACCTGGAAATGATTCATTTGGCCCGCGCCTGCGGCGCCTCGGCCAATTTCGCCGGTTCCGGCGGCGCCATCGTCGGCTTATATGAAGGGGAGTCCATGTTTACTCAGTTAAAGGAGTCCATGCGCGCCGCCGGGATCGCAGTCATTAAACCTCAGATGATTGCCCCTTCGTAACTAGGGGAATAACCCGATCTACGCTGGGACCGCCACCCCCCATAATGGGGGCAATGATATACCGCAGAAAGCGATCGTACAGTTCCACCCCCTCAGGCTTTTACCGGTTTGAGAACACCCGCTCGCGCAGCGGTATGACAGGGTACGGCGACGGCGATTTTGTCCGCCTGCGGGATGAGTACGGCAACGTTTGGAACGGCATGGCCATCGCTCAGGACGATAGCATTGTGCGCTACACGTTCCGGGACGCCGCCGGTAAATCTATCAGCGGCATCTCGGACTCCTTCGGCATCGTCCTGCGCGACGAAAAAGGAAACACCTGGCGCGGTTTTGTCGAGTAGGACAGGTTTTGTGGAGAGGAACCGGACGGCTGCGTTACTCTTAAAGTAGCCCCCCATGGCCGTTAAAAAACCGATCGAGTACAAAGACGCCGGAGTGGATATCGACGAAGCGGATCGCGCTGTCGATCTCATCCGTGCCCACGCCCGCAAGACCTTCACCAGTTCCGTCATGACTGACATCGGCGCCTTCGGTGCCGGCTTTCATTTGAAGGACTGGAAGAACCCCGTCCTCGTCAGTTCCGCAGATGGCGTCGGAACCAAGCTCAAGGTCGCCTTCATGGCCGACAAGCACGACACCGTTGGCGAATGCCTCGTTAACCACTGCGTCAACGACATCATGGTGCAGGGTGCCACGCCGCTCTTCTTCCTCGACTATTTCGCCGTTGGCAAACTGAAGGCGCCCGTCGCCGGTGCCGTCGTCGAAGGCATCGCCCGCGGCTGCAAGGCCAATGGTTGCGCCCTCATCGGTGGCGAGACCGCCGAAATGCCCGGCATGTACGCCGATGGGGAATATGATGTGGCCGGCTTCATCGTCGGCGCCGTCGACAAGGAAAACATGCTGACCGGCGCCGATATCAAAAACGGCGACGTGCTCTTCGGCCTCCCCTCCAACGGCCTTCACACCAACGGTTACTCGCTCGCCCGCAAGCTCCTCTTCGACGTCGCCAAATACAAGATCGATACCAAAGTGCCCGAACTCGGCTGCACCGTCGCCGAAGAACTGCTCAAGGTCCACCGCAGCTACAAACCCGCCATCGATACGCTGATGGAGGCTGGCCTGCTCAAAGGAGCCGCCCACATCACCGGCGGCGGCATTACCGACAATACGCCCCGCATGCTGCCCAAGGGGCTCGGCGTCGAAATCCATACCCTCTCCTGGGAAGTCCCGCCCGTCTTCCAGTTGCTCAAGAAACTCGGCAACGTGTCAGACGCTGACTGGCGCCGTACCTTCAACCTCGGCGTCGGCATGATTCTCTGCGTGGGTGCCGACGAAGCCGCCGACGCCTCCGAACTGCTCGAACAAGCCGGCGAACCCCACTTCCCCATCGGCGCTGTGGTTCGTTTGAAGAAGGGTGCCACAGAGCGCGTTCATTACGTATGAGCCGCCTTGGCGTACTGCTCTCCGGCCGCGGGTCGAACTTCCAGGCCATCGCCACCCGCGTCTCCGCCGGTGAAATCCCGGCGGAAATTGTCGTGGTGATCGCCAACCGGCCAGACGCCCCTGGCCTCGACGCCGCCCGCAGCCTCGGCCTCAAAGCCGTATCGCTCCCCTCCAAGGGGCTCGACCGCGAATCCTACGACCGTCAGCTCATCGCCACGCTGCAGGAACACAACGTCGAGTGGGTCATCCTGGCCGGCTACATGCGCATCCTCAGCGCGGAGTTCATCCGCGCCTTCCCCCAGCGCATTCTGAACATCCACCCGTCTCTATTGCCTTCTTTCCCCGGCCTCGACGCCCAGCACCAGGCCTTCGATTACGGCGTCAAGATCAGCGGCTGCACCGTGCATTTCGTCGACGAACACCTCGACCACGGCCCCATCGTCATGCAAGCTCAGGTACCGGTCGACCCATCCGATACCGCCGAGACCCTCTCAGCCAAGATCCTCACCCAGGAACACCGCATCTATAGCGAGTCGCTCCGCCGCCTGTTCACCGAGCCCTGGCAAATCGACGGCCGCCGCGTCGTGTTTACTCCACCAGCTTCGTAACCGCCGCCACGAACTGCTCCGGATTGAACGGCTTGGACAGGAACAGCGCCCGGTCCGGCAGGATCCCCGCCTGCACGCTCGGGTCGTCCGTGAACCCGCTGATGAACAGGATCCGCGTCGACGGATGCCGAAAACGAACCCGGTCAGCCAGATCGCGTCCCGTCATGCCGGGCATGCGCATATCGGTCACCAGCAGGTCGAAGGCTTCCCGGCGCCGGTCCAACAACGACAGCGCCTCCTCCCCCGATCCCGCCTCGGCCACCTGAAACCCGCGGGCCTCCAGGATTCGCCGCACAATCGCACGAATACCGGCTTGATCGTCCACCACCAGCGCCGAATGCGCCGTCGCCACCGGCGCCTGATTCGTCCGCGACAGGTGCAACTCCAAAGCGCCCGGATCGGTAACACGCCAACGGACCCCGGCCTGCGCCAGCCGCGGCCCCGTCAGCGCGCACTCCGCCGCCCCGGGCTTACCGTCCCGCGCGGCCTTGTTCAAAGCTTCAAACTGCTGCCGCAACGTTTCGGTGGACATGCCGAATCCCTTCACCTGAAGCACGGCCTCTTTTTCCGTCACGGCACCTTCCACCGCCAGCGGCCCCGGAGCCACCAGCGGAAGCGCGGCAAACACCGCCGCCAACGGAGCCCGGTCCACCAACACTGTCGTCCCCAACGCCAATCCCGCCTGGACCTGATAGCCCTCCGATGGCAACACGTCGCCCAGCGTATGGCTGGCAAGTTCCATCCGCCCGGCCCGGGAAAATTCGTTCAACTGCCCCGCCATCGCCTCAATCCGGTCGGTGGCCCCCAGCAGCATCGAGACGTCCTCCCGCAACGGACTATCCGCCGGCAGGCCATTCAATATCTCCCGCCCATACCCCGAGGCGATCATGATCAGGTTATTCGTCTCGTGGGTCACCCGGCCCGCCAACCGTTGGGCGGCTTCCACCGCCGCCGCATTGGCGGCCAGCTCCGGGTCAGGCCCGGCGGCCGCAACAGGCGCGGTACCCGGCGCAACCACCACCGGCGCCGCCTGCGGCGTGAAGACAACCATCCACTCCGTCTCGCCCCGGTCCCAACGCGGGATCGGCGTAAAGTGTACGGCGTGCCCCCCGCTGGCAAGCACCCCCGTCTCGCGCGGCAACAGTGCACCCAACCAATCCTCGTTGCCGAAAATGGCCGAAAGCGACTTCCGTTCCAGCTCCTCGCGCTTGAGCCCAAACTCCCGCAGAAAAGCCTGATTCGCCGAGAGGATCGCGCCATCGGCGCCAACCGTTGCCAGCGGCACCGGCAGCAGCGTCACCATTTCATCGTAGAAACGGCGCTCGGATTCGAAGATGGCAATCAACCGTGCCACTTCGTGCGACATCCAGCGCTGTGTCTCGAATCTCTCCATGCGTACTCTATTGAGTCTGGACTTTCTCGCTGAAGCCCGCAATGAAACCATTGGGGGACAACCTCGTCCTATGCGGTGGTACCACTCTGCCAATTTTCAGTACTAGGTTGGAAAGTCCGGCACAAGGTGGAGGACAATATAGGGACACATGATCCCGAAAGCCAGAAAAGCAGTCTTCCCCGCAGCCGGACTGGGCACCCGTTTCCTACCGGCCACGAAGGCGCAGCCGAAAGAGATGTTGCCGCTGGTCGACAAGCCGCTGATCCAATACGGCGTCGAAGAGGCGATTCATTCGGGACTGCAGGACATTATCATCGTTACCGGCCGCGGCAAGAGCGCCATTGAAGACCACTTCGACGTCAGCTTCGAACTGGAACACCTGCTGGAGCGGAGCGGGAAGAAGGATCTGCTGGCCCTCGTGCGCGGCATCTCCGACATGATCGATATCTCCTATGTGCGGCAGAAGGAGGCGCTCGGCCTGGGCCACGCCGTCCTCCGCGCCAAGGAACTGGTGGGCAAGGAACCGTTCTGCGTCGTGCTCTCCGATGACGTCATCGACGCCGAGATCCCCTGCCTCCGCCAGTTACAGGATGTGTACGAGTTCTACGGCGCCTCCGTCGTCGCGCTGATGGAAGTACCCAAGGATATGATCTCCGCCTACGGCGTCGTCGATGCCGAACCGGTCGATCACATGGGCCAAAGCGGCCGGCTGTTCCGGATCCGCAATATGGTGGAAAAGCCCAAGGCCGAAGACGCCCCCAGCAATCTGGCCATCATTGGGCGCTACGTGCTGACGCCGGAAATCTTCACCTCCATCGAATCCGTGGAGCCCGGCCGCGGCGGCGAGATCCAGTTGACCGATGGACTGAAGCACCTGCTCCGCAGCCGTCCGGTGTACGGCTACAAGTTCGAGGGCAAGCGCTATGACGCCGGCGACAAGTTAGGGTTCCTCCAGGCGACGGTCGAGTTTGCCCTGAAGCGCTACGATCTCGGCGCGCAGTTCCGCCAGTATCTGAAAAACCTGCCGCTATGACCTTGGACTCCCTCAGCGTTCCCGTTCGCGCCCACGAAGCGTCCCAGCTGGCCGATCTGATCTTTCAGTTCGCCGAAGGCCGGGCGGTGGATGACGCGCTACGGCGGATGCTAGCCTCGCGCGCGGCATCGCTGGCGTTCGAGGGCATGACGGTCTATTGGGGATCATTGGCAGCCGACCCGGTGGCGAAGTCGACGTATTTCGTCGCCGTCGATGGCAAGGCGCCGGTGCTTTTACAGATCGCGCACGCGACGGCGCCCGGCAGTGCGCTGTTCCCCCATTCGCAACTGGTGGGGCGGATGCGAACGCCCCGCGGGGTGGAGATTGTGGTGAACGCGAGCCCCTTCGGGCCCGCCGATGCCGAACGCATCCGGACCTACGCCGAACAGCTCGATCGCGGTGTGCAGCCCGGAGCGCAGGGCGTGGACACGTTGTTCCTCGCCGCGGCCTCGAACCCCGATGCGGCCTTCAGCCAGTTCCGGGCCGTGCAGCGGAAGTACGGGTTATCAGTGGCGGCGTGGACGGGCGCGGTGGAAGAGGGTTTGTGGGGCGCCATTCGCTACGGCTGGCGCGAGGGGTTTGCCCTGCGGGGTGCCTCGCGGACGCGCATCGATGCCTCGGTGATTAGCGAAGCGGAGCTCGATGAGCGGATCGACATGCTGCGCAAGATGCATGGGCGGACGCACGATATCGACGTGCGCTTTGATGCGCCGGGCGTCTTCACCAAGGCCGAGCAACTGGGGGCCAAACTGGAGCGATTGCGCACGGCGGGCCGGGCCGTGCAGGTGGTGGAAGTGGAGATCGGACTGCGGGCCGATGCGCCGTATCCGGTGACACTGACGGAGATGGCCGGGTGGCCGGAAGAGATTCTGTCGAGCGTGCAGTGGAAGGCGGCCGGGAAGCCCTTGGCGGAGTTGCGCCAGCGGGTGGAGGCGTTGCAGCAGGCGGCGCGGCAGTACGGGGCCGTCATCGGGATCACCGGGTATGGAACGTTGACCGAAGAGGCTCTGGAGGCCATTGGCGCCGGCGCGGCGCGGCGTTTGTGGTTCGAGCTGGGCGAAGGGTTGGGCGCGGACCGGATTGTTGAATTAGTGGCCTCGCTGCGCGGATAAGATAGAAGGCGATGACTATCGAACGCCGGACATTCCTCGCGGCGGCGCCGGCCGCTCTGATGGCGCAAGGGAGGAGCCCCAACTTGAAATTTGGCATTGATCTCTTCAGCCTGCGGACCCAGGGATGGACGCCGTTTGAGCACCTGGATTACTGCGCCAAACAGGGCGCCAAAGTGGTGCATTTTTCAGAGATCCGCTTCCTGGGCGGCTTGGAGAAAGCGCATCTGGAAAAGGTGCGCGACCACGCGCGGGGATTGGGGATTGAGCTCGAAATCGGGATGCTCTCCATCTGCCCGACGGCCGCGCGGTTCGACCCGAAATTGGGCACGGCCGAAGAGCAGTTGGCGCGGATGATTGAGGCGGCGCGGATTGCCGGGGCGCCCCTGGTGCGGGCCGTGTTGGGGGACTGGCGGGACCGGGCCTCGGCGGTGCCGTTGGAGCAGCATATCGAGAACACCGTGAAGACGCTGCGGGCGGTGCGGACGCGGGCCATTGATGCGGGGAAGAAGATCGCGATCGAAAACCACGGCGGGGACCTGCAGGGTCGTGAGTTAAAGATGTTGATCGAGGCGGCGGGGACCGATTTTGTCGGCGCGTGTATCGATTCCGGGAACCCCACCTGGGCGATCGAGGACCCGCATGTGACCTTGGAGACGCTGGCGCCGTATGTGCTGACTTCGCATGTCCGGGACAGCCATGTGTGGCGCACGCCGGAGGGCGCGGCGATGCAGTGGACCCGTATGGGCGAAGGGAACGTGGACATCGAGGGGTGGGTGCGGAAATTCGTGGCACTGTGTCCCGGGAAGGCGATGTCGCTCGAGATCATCGTGACCGGGACGCGGCCGTTTCCTTATTTGCAGCCTGATTTTTGGAAGGCGTTCCGGACGACCCCGGCGTGGGAATTCGCCCGGTTCGCGGCGATTGCGGAGACCGGGAAGGCGCGGGAGAACCGGCCGGCACCGGCGAAGGAGCGGGCCGCGGGGTTAGAGCGGGAGGATCTGGAGAGCTCGATTGCGTGGGTGAAGGGGAAGGGGCTGCTGTAGTTTTTTTGGTGCGGTGCTTCGGCGGGTGGTTTTGCGTCTTGGGGTACACGGCTGTGGTTGGGTTACGGGCCGAAAGGTGGCGGAGGGTCTGCCCGCCGTGTCCCCGGTGGGTGGTCGTTGGCTGGGGGCGACAGGGACTCCGTTGGCGTGGGTTACTCTATAGCGATGAGGCTCGTTGTACTGATCTTTTTGGCGGCCGGGGTGATTGCGGCGCAGGTGGTTCCCGATGTGCGGAGGGCGGCTCAGGCGGGGGACTTCGCCGCTGCCCAGGCGCGGTTGCAACAGGCTCGCGGGTTTGGGCCTTGGACGGCCGAATTGATCCTTGCTCACTCGTGGTTGGGGCGCGGGGCACAGGCCAATAAGAAGTGGGAGCAGGCGCTGACTTACGCCGCCGAGACGCGGCGGATGGCGTTGGAGATGTTGAAGACGCGGGCGCTCGATGCGGAGCCGAATTTGCCGTTGGCGTTGAGCGCCTCGATTGAAGTGCACGGGCAGGCGCTGGCCGGGAGCGGGCGGCGGAGCGAGGGGGTTTCGTTCCTCAAAGACGAGTTGGCCCGGTGGAAGGAAAGCTCCATGCGGATGCGGATTCAGAAGAACCTGCACCTGCTTTCGCTGGTAGGGCAGAAGGCGCCGCGACTGGAGAACGGATCGCTGGAGGCGAATGGCAAGCCGGTGTTGCTGTTTTTGTGGGCGCACTGGTGCGTGGACTGCAAAGCCCAGGGGCCGATTATTGAGGAGATCCGGAAGGAGTTTCCGTCACTCCAGGTGGTGGCGCCGACGCAGCGGTATGGGTATGTCGCCGGCGGGGAGGAGGCTCCGAAGGACGTGGAGACCCGGTACATCGCGGCGGTTCAGAAACAGTACTATCCATGGCTGAATGGGGTTTCGATCCCGGTGAGCGAAGAGAACTTCCGGGTGTATGGGGTCAGCTCGACGCCGACGCTGGTTTTAGTGGATGGGAAGGGTATTGTGCGGATGTATCATCCGGGGGCGATGATAGCGGAGGAGCTACGGTTGGCGGTGGCAGCGGTGGCCAAATAGACACCTTGGGTTACGTCGGGTTATTCGCGGGTATAGCTCGGGTTTTTGGTGGGTTTATGGTCGGTTTTTTGGGTCTCGGATTTGGGGCCCGGCCCTTTATTTTCAACAACTTTTGGGTTATATCCACCTATACAGCCTGTTGCGATCCCGCCCGGGCGGGTTAGCGCAATGCCGAGATAGACTGCCCCTAAATTTCATTATATCAAGTTGTCAAGCAAATCCCCTGGGGAATAGAGACTAAGCTATTGATAGCAATGCACTTGTTGCGTTGTGACTGACTTCAAAACGCGACGCGTTTCCGCAGCAGGAATGCCGCCCCGATACCAGCCAGCAACAAGGCGCCGGTGGCGGGCTCCGGAACGCTCTGACTCTGCTCCAGCACAACGTTGTCCAGCCCGTTGGTATCGATCGACAGGGAGATCTCGCCGCGGATGCGGAGGCCGGTGACATTGCCAAGAACCGCTTGGAGGTCGGAAGCAGAGGCGAGTTGGCCGTTGTTGGTTGAGATACGCCACGGGGTGGCCGTGCTGAGGGAGACCGTCTCGGTCTTGAACGCTGTGGTGGGCAGATTGCTCGCGCCATAGACATCGGTCACGAGCGTTAGCCCAGGGCTAATGAGTTGAATATCGCCAACGTTAGAGAGGAAGAGACTCGTAACTGGGCTCTGGGACATGTCGAAACGCAAGGTACCGCCGGCGTAGCTGGAAAGGTCGCCCAGGAATTTCGACGGCGCCACCCAATAGATCACCTGTCCGGTTCCGCCGTCCAACACCTGCGCGAAGCCTCCCGGGTTACCGCCTGTGGACTGATAAGAGGGCACTCCGCCAACAGCGTCACCTGTGACGGTCCAGCCGTCGAGCCCCGCACCGGCGTTATCAAAATTCGAAACAATCGAAGCGGCGCTAGCCTGCGTCGCGAAGATCGTCATGAGAAGGGCGCCGGCGGAGAGAGAGAACCAGGTTTTCATCGAGAGAATACGTTCCTTTGCTTCGAGCTTTTGTACACGGTAACACGGTTGCGGCGTTGGCCGAAGCTACTCCGTGGCGAATGGAGGGTAACACGGAGAGCGGCTCAAAACGAGAGCCGGACGCCGATTTGGACGAGCCGTGAGCCGCCGGTGGAGCCGCCGGTGCTGGAGTTGGCGCTGGTGGAGCCGACGGTCTGGAGAATGCGGCCGAAGCTGGCGTTGTTGAGGTCGGCGACGGGCTGGGCGAAGTTGGTGTGGTTCAACACGTTCATGAACTCACCGCGGAGTTCCAGGTGCATTCCTTCGGGGGGAAGGCGGAAGCGCCTGATTGCGGCGAGATTGATGTTGCTTAGACCGGGTCCGGTGAGGATGTTGCGGCCGGAGGTACCGGGCTGACCGGCGGCGGCGGGGGCGAAGCGGGCTGCGTCCAACGCTGCGTCGGGATTGCGGTTGTCCTGGCGGACCGGCCCCGTGCCGATCAGATTGGGCCGGTTCTGCGCGTTAGGGCTGCTGCCCTGTGTTGCCTGATTGAATCCGCTGGTGTCCGGGCCGCCGTTGACCACGGTGAACGGTGTGCCTGACTGAAGAGTGGCGACGCCGGAGAGCGTCCATCCGTTCAACACCGCCCACCGGCGGGGCAGGGGCAGGACGGCGGCGGCGACCAGGCGGTGGCGGGCGTCGAAGGCCGAGAGGCCGCGTTCGAGCCGGAGGTTCCGATTGTCGATGGGTGCGCCGGGTTCGCCGGGTTGATTGCCAGAACCGTAATAGGACGAGTTGGTATCGATCGACTTGCCGAGGGAGTACCAGGCTTGCAGATAGGCGCCGGAGACGGATTGGCGGCGCATGCTGACGGTGACGGCGTGGTAGGCGGAGTTGGCGATGGATTTGGCGATTTGGATCTGGCCGAAGCGGGAGTCGGGGAACACCTGCTCGTTGGGGGCGACGGGACCGCGGCGGGCGGGGTCGCGAACGATGACGGTGGGCTGATTGGCATCGGTGAAGATGCCGAGTTGGCGGCCCTGGCTGCCGTGGTAGTCCAGCTCGGCGATGATGCGCCCAAGTTGGCGTTGCAGGCCGAAGTGATGCAGCAGCGCGCGGGCCGTGCGGAGGCGCGGATCGACACCCTGCAGGGCGATGATGCCGCTGACGGGAGTGCCGGGGCCCTGGCGGCCGAAGTTGGCAATCAGAGGGACATTCTGATCGAAGGCCAGCGGCCAGGCGAAGCGTCCGGGTTGGGTAACGTTGGCGGATTGCGTGGTTTGGAGGCTGGCGGGCGGGGCGAGGCCCATGCTGAGCGGGATGTTATTGAACAGGTCGTCGTAGGAGAGGCGCGCGCCGGCGCGGATGACCCACAGCCCGGTCCGGCCCGGCGCCCAGACGATACCGAGCATGGGCGCGAGGTTGTTGCGATCGGCGTACATGCCGGCCCGGGGGAGGGACAGCGGGGCGGCGCGTTCGATGATGGCGGCGGGCCCGGTGGCGCGCGGGTCGATATCGATGAGGCGGTTGGTGCCGGCGGTGATCAAGCCGACGCCGGGGATGTAGTTGGCGGCGCGCTGGGCGCGCTCCGTCAGGGCTCCAAACGACTCGTAGCGGGCGCCGAAGGTGATGCTGAGATTGGGCAGGGGGCGGTAGGTATCCTGCCACCAGAGGCTTGCCGGGAGGCGGGTCCAGGCGGAGTAGGTGCTGCCGGTGCGGATGGTGGCGCTGTTGACGAGGCCGCGGGCGAAGTCGGCGAAGTTGGCGAAGTTGATGACGGCGCGGCGGGCGCGGTCGAGATAGCGATACTGATCTTCGCGCCGGAGATGGAAGCCCCAGGACCAGGTGTGGCGATTGGCGCCGAAGGGCGCGGTTTGGCGGATGGCGCCAATGAGCTCGAAGGTATTGGCGGTGCGGCCCTGCGGGAAGTTCATACCGGCGCCGAGCGCGGGGAAGCCGCCGGCGATGGAGATGGAGGGCAGGCCGCTTGTGGCGGGCACGCCGGGCAGGGGCGCACCGTTGGCGGCGGTGAAGAGAGACCGGGCATCGAAGGCGGCGTCCTGTGGGAGGCGGGAGACGGCGTAGCGGGAGAAGCCGAGGCGGAGGTCGCCTGTGGTGTTGGGTGAGAAGTCGTGGCGGGCGTGGAGCATGGAGGCGACCTGGGAGGAGGGGCCTTCGTTGCCGCCGGAGAGCGGGGTGGGGCCGGGTATGGAGCCGGTGCCCCAGAACTGTGTCCAGCGCGCGGAGAGGTGATCGCGCGGGGAGAGGGTATGGTCGATGCGAAGGAGGGCTGTGTTGTCGTTGTCGGTATTGGGGACGTTGGCGGTATAGAGTTGGCCGCCGGCGACGTTGGGGAGGGGGTAGAAGGCGAGGAGTTTGCGGGAGACCGGATCGGTGACGGTGGCGCGCTGGGCGGCGGTGGGAGTGAGTGTGGTGGCGACGGTGGGGGCGCTTTGGCGGAAGGCTTCCCAGGAGCTGAAGAAGAACGTGCGGTCGCGGCGTAGCGGGCCGCCGAGCGTTGCGCCGAACTGGTTTCGGTTCATCGGACTCTTCACGCCGCCGAGCTTGTTGGTGAAGAAATCGGCGGCATTGAGGTGAGTGTTGCGAAAGTACTCAAAAGCGCTGGCGTGGAACTGGTTGCTACCGCTGCGGGTGAGCACGTTGACTTGGGCACCGGTGCCGCGCCCGTGCTCGGGCTGGACGCCGGAGGTTTGGACGGAGAACTCCTGCACGGCGTCGGTGATGCGGAAGAGGTTCAGCGACTGATTGGTTTGCGTGTCCACGTTGCTCATTCCATCGAGCAGGTAGACGTTCGATTGGGACCGCATTCCGTTGACACTGAACCCTGCGCCTTGCGTGCCGGCGGCGGCGGGGACGCTGCCGGGGACGAGCATGGCGAGGTCCAGGAACTGGCGTCCATTGAGGGGGATTTCGGCGATGGGCGGGCGGGGCACGGTCCATTTGCGTGTGGCGGAATGGTTGTCGAGGCCGGGCAACGGGGCTTCGACTTGGACGACCTCGACGCGCTGGCCGACTTGGAGGACGGCGTCGAGACGGGTGATCTGATCGACCTGAATGGTTGCGCGGGGGGCTTCGAGGGTACCGAAACCGCTGGCCTGAATACGGACGGCGTACTCACCGGGTTGCATGGCGGGGATGCGGTATTGGCCCGCGGCATCGGTGACGGCGCGCCAGGACCGGCTGGTGTTGGCCCGGTTCGCGGAAACGGCCGCGCCGGCGATGACGCCGCCGCTTGCATCGCGCACGGTTCCCTGCAGTGCGCCCTCCGGCCCGGCGGCAGACAGGGACATAACGCAGGTGGAGAGAAGCAGCGTGATATTTCTGAGCGTCGAAGAGCCCATGGTCAAGTGGGAATAATGCCGGTGACGGCTTCATAAAGCTAACACACGGCCACCGATTTCCCAAAAGAAAACACCCTTTTTCTTACGCGAAATATCCAGTGAAGTGTTATGATCTGTCGAAACGTGGGCCAAATCAATCGCCATTTTCCTGCCGGGATTTTTGCGGCGTCCAGCTTTCTGCTTTTGCCGAAGTGTCCCGTTTGCGCGGGTGCGCTGATGGCGGCCGCTGGGGTGGCGCTCCCCGTGGATGGACTGCTGCTTCGGGTGGTGGCGTTCGCCTTGTTCGGGGCCAGCGTTCTGCTGTTCGCGGCGGCGCTGCGTGGGGGGTTGCTGACATTTTCTTCGAGTATTGCGGCGGTTTTCCCAGGTGCGTTGCTGCTGGCAGCGGCACGGTGGGCTCCCACGGTTTTGTGGCCGGGCGTGACGGTTGTTTTGCTGGTGGCCACGGCACTGGCGTGGCGGCGGCGGGGGAAGTGCTCGCGAGGATGCGCCACGGAATTTAATTGACTCCATTGTTCTTCGTTCGTATACTTGCGCAGTGGTCTTCCCAGGCCTGTTTTAGCGCCGCAAAAGTCCGTTTATATAATGGCCTAAAGCTTGGTATTTATAAATTTTCTTTCTGAGGATGTGCATGCAGATTCAGCCCCCTAATGTTGTCATACAGACAGGTCCTTCCGGCGTCGCGGTGTTCCCGACTGTCGGGGTGACGGTGAGCCAACTGGTCTTCTGGACGAACAAGGACACTCAACCCCATTTCCCTGTCCCTGTGAAACCTGTCGACGCATTTAAGCTCCCTGGGCCGATTGCCCCGGGAACGACGTCCAATACGCAGGCTCCCGGAAGCTCAGCCCCGGCGCTCAAGCAGGGCGAGGTGTTCCAAGTGACGTACGCATGCAGCCTGCAACCCGCGGCGACAGGGATTCTGGAGATCGTCAACGATTTCTACGTGCCGAAATCTCAGCTCACCATTACCCGAAACCCGGATAACACGATCCCTACGACAAATCTGATTACCGGCGGCAAGCCCAACTACACAGTTAAGGTGCAGTTCTCCGAACTGCCGGATACCATCGACATGCAGGATGGAGGGCCTGACGGCCCGCAACTGACAGGACACAGCGCTCAGCCCGGCACCTTCCTGCTAAGCATTACGGTCCAGGACGCACTGAGCAATGTCCTGACCGACACCCTTCAGATCACGATCGTCTAGGAAGCCGGACATGAACACATCAAAATCCCAG
The DNA here is from genome assembly GCA_044358225.1 of Bryobacteraceae bacterium. Classification (GTDB taxonomy): domain Bacteria; phylum Acidobacteriota; class Terriglobia; order Bryobacterales; family Bryobacteraceae. The sequence continues at coordinate 31,139 of JBIKOG010000006.1, forward strand.
AACTCATCCCGGCGCGAGTTCCTGCGCCACGCCCGCGTTGCGGCCTCCACGATTGCCGCCGGGTACCTGATGCCGACCGAAGCCTTCGCGCAGTTGCCCACGGTGCCAAATATCGGGGAACTGACCACGAAGGTATTGAAGCCGGGCGGCCAACCGACGCTGAACGGCGTGATCGAACTTTCCGGCGGCCCATCGGGCGGGCAGACCCGGCGCTACTTCCAGGGCTGGGATCTGTACGACCCGGCGGCGAAGGGCGTAGTGGACACCAGCGTGTACGGGCCGGGCCCGACGCTCCGCGTACGGGCCGGCGGCCGGGTGAACCTGATGTTCCTGAACCGGGTGGATAACGAACTGTTCCCGGAGACGGCGCCGGGGAAGTGCGACACCAGCGGCCCGGGCTATCCGTTCACCGATACGTTTCCCAACTGCTTCCACGGGTCGAACTCCGGGAACCTGCATTTCCATGGCACGCACACCAGCCCGTCCGGCCTCGGCGATAACGTGCTGATTGAAGTGATCCCGGACAAGACAACCAAGCAGGATCAGTGGCAGGCGATGTTCCGGAAGATTTTCGACAAGCCGAATCCGCCGGGGAGCTGGGCGGAGTTGCCGCCGGAGTATCAGATTGCGCAGATGGGCTGCACGGCGAACCAACTTCCGGCGGCGCGGCCGGGCGGACTGGTGGCCAAGGCCGGTACGGAATTCTGGAACAAGAACCGCGACCTGATTCTGCGGACGGGGGTCCACGCGGGGATGGATCACGGCGCGGCACCGGCGAAGCCGGCGGGCATCGTGCAATATGGGTGGCCGCAGTACGTGGTGGGCGCGTTCCCGAACACGTTCACGCTGCCGAAGGCGCCGCTGCCGGGCGGCCCGCTGCAGGCCGGGCAGGCGCCGGGCACGCACTGGTATCACGCCCACAAGCACGGTTCGACCTCGCTGCACATCTTTAACGGCCTGGCGGGCGCGGTGGTGGTGGAGGGCGACTACGACGACAAGATCCGCGCGTTCTTCAACCGGCAGCTCCTCCCCCAGGGCCAGAAGTTTGTTGAGCGGGTTCTGGTGATGCAGCAGTACAGCGTGAAGCAGAACCTGATGGTGACCAAGGGCGGCGGCCCTGTCGGCGACAATCCGAACAGCGGCAACAATCAGAAGTTCATCAACGGCGTGAAGGGGCCGCAGATTCCGATGGCGCCGGGCGAAGTGCAGCTGTGGCGTTTCGTGAACGCGATGGGCGGAGGGAACAAGGGCACGCTGGACAGCACGTGGATGTCGGCACTCGTGGCCAAGGGCTTTGCGGTCCGCCAGGTGGCGATGGATGGGGTTCAGTTCTCGTGGGATAACTACCTGACGCAACCGATGGGGATGAACGGACCGATGCCCCTTACGCTGGCGGGCGGCAACCGGGCGGACTTCCTGGTGCAGGCTCCGGCGACCGCGCTGAATGCCGATGTGTTTGTGCCGAACGACCTTGGGGGCGGAGAAGATACCCAGTTGCTGTTCCGCGTGGCGGTTGCCGGGAAGGCGGTCACAATGCGGATGTTCACGGTCGCCGATAAGCCAGCGTACCCTGTGATGCCGGCGTATCTGGCCAATTTGCCGAAACCCACTCTCCCGACTCGGACGGTGAAGTTCTCGATGAGCCACGGGCCGGGGGTAAACAATGGGGGAGTCAAAGACGGCCCGATCGGCCCGCCGAAGTTCATGATCGACGGCACGCAGTTCGAGGATTCCAGCAATATCTCCTACTGCATGCAGGTGAATTCGGTGGAGGACTGGCTTCTCACCAATGATGCCAATGGCCCGGCCCATCCGTTCCACATCCACATCAATCCGTTCCAAGTGCTGGAAATCAATGGAAAGCCGGTGGGCCAGGCCTCGCCGGTGTGGCAGGACGTGATTGCGATACCTTCGGGCGGCACGGTGAAAATCCGGCACAAGTTCGCCGATTTCAAGGGCATCTACGTGATGCACTGTCACATTCTGGCGCACGAGGACCGGGGCATGATGAAGCTGGTGCGGGTGGATAACTTCCCCGGGGGGAAGGCGCCGGCGTCGTGCTCGTCGGAAGGCTTTAGCCATCACTAAGGGTTAGCGTCTCGAGAAAGAGGACAGATATGAGTCAGAATCCGGAAATCGGCAGCCTGACGGGCGTGTGGACGTATCGGAGTTTCCACAACGATCCCAATCTCACAACGCCGTACGATCAGTACCTGTTCGGGAGCGGCTACATTACTATCGATGACGCGCCGGCGGGTGTGTTCCGCGGCAAGATCGGGGACACGGGCTGGGGGCTGGCCTGTAGTGGAAGTATCAACTACGGCTACCCGAATGTAGTTCGGTTTCAGGGCAAGGGCATCGTGGGCGGGGAAGAGTGGATCTACGATTATCTGGGCTTCGTCGTTCCGGCATGGCCAAACGGGCAGGACCAGGTACCGGCGATTGTGGGGACGATTGTTCGCACGATCCCGCATAGCGGCTCAGCGCCCGGCACGGTTTCGCCGGCCGGGGTGACCGCGTCGTGGATTGCGGTTTGGAAAGAAAAGAAGCCGTAACGTGCGGGTCGGGATATGGGGGGCGGGTCCGGCTGGGGCGTCCACGGCGTTGACGCTGCGTCAACTCGTCCCGGAGTGGGAAATCGTTGTTTTGCACCGCGCGACTGTCCGCAGTTGGCAGCCGGGGGAGACGCTTGCGCCCGGCACGCAGGCGCTGCTGCGGGGCCTGGGGTTGTGGGAACGCTTTCTGGCGGGCGGCCATGCGCCGGCCGCCGGGACGCGGGCGGCGTGGGGATCGGCGGAGCCTTACGACAACGAGTATCTGTTTTCGGCGCAGGGGCCGGGTTGGCATCTGAACCGGCCGGCGTTCGATGCGATGCTCATCGAGGCGCTGCAGGCGGCGGGGATTGAGATTGCCGCCGAGGCAACGGGCCCATTCGATTTCGTGGCGGACTGTACGGGCCGCGCGGCGGCCTATGCGGTTTCGCGGGGCGCCCGGCGGATTGCCGATGACCGGCTGATCGCGGCCGGGACCGTGGTGGCGGGTTCGCAGACGCTGGCCTGCACGTATGTGGAGGCGCAGGAATCGGGCTGGTGGTACACGACGCCGCTGCCCGGCAACCGCTATATCCGGGCGTGGATGACGGATCCGGATTTATACCGCGGCGGGCACGAGGGGGCGGAGACGGTGTTATCGGCGTGTTCGCAGTATCTGTCCCCGTGCGTGGGCGAGGACTGGCTGGCGGTGGGTGACGCGGCGGCGGCGTTTGACCCGCTCTCGTCGCAGGGGATTCCAAGGGCGTTGCGGATGGGCCGTATCGCGGCGTATACCATCCACGACGCCATGTCCGGCGTGCCGGGCGCGCTGGCGAAGTATCGACGCTACATCGAAGCCGAGTATGCGCACTACCGCTCCGCGCACCGGCGCTTTTACAGGCAGGAAAACCGCTGGCCCGATGCTCCGTTCTGGGCGCGCCGGCAGCAATACGAGGGAGATTCCAATGTCCAAACAGCAGTATGAGCGCGTGAAGGCGATCCTGACTACGGCCGCGGGCGACAGTCCGGCCGATTATGCCGGGCTCGGCCGTTTTTGGGATCTGCCGGCGGACCGGTTCCTGACCGCGACGCTGTATGGCATTCCGCTGATCGCTCCCGCCGAAGGCGTGAAGTCCTGTTGCTCTCCCGGCGGCGACGCGCCGCAGCAGAGCCGCTCCGAACGCTCCGGGTTGATTACCGGTCTGCGGGGAGAGGCGCCGTTCGACGGCCTGCGTTTTCCGCGGCTGCCGTGGGGCGGGACGGCGGTGTCGGAATCCGACATCGCGTTTATCGCCGAGTGGATCGATGGCGGGTGCGGGACCGCAGCGGAGCCGAAGCGGCTGGAGTTTATCGGAGGTTCATCGGGGCTGGTGACGATCAGCGTGGGGCCGGCGCCGGCGGAACCGGTGCAGCTTTCCGAGTCCGAGGCAAACGAGTATCTGTATCAACACGGCGAACCGCGCCAGCGGATGAACCTCGACTGCATGAGCGATTTGCAGTTGGAGAAATTCCGGTACGCGATGCGGGAGTTGTACGAGCTGAACAAGTGGCCGGAGGATTCGCGCAGCTACAACGGGCTGGCGCTGATTCACCAGAACCACTGCCAGCACGGGTGGGAGCGGTTCCTGCCGTGGCACCGCGTTTATTTGTACGAGTTCGAACAGGCATTGCAGGATCATTGTCCCGACGTGACGGTGCCGTGGTGGGACTGGACGATGGACCTCTACAAGCCGGAGGATCCGGTCAACGGCAATGTGATTCCCGAGTGTTTCAAGGCGGTGCTGCGGCCGGAATCACTGACGTATTTGCGGTCGGTGGGATTCAGCGAGACGCAGGTGGGGCAGCTGAGCGGGCTGGTGGGCACGCTGTATACGTCGACGAACACGTTCCTGGACGCGGTGGGCAAGCTGTTTACGCCGACGACGGACGAGCGGAACCGGCTGATTGACGCGCTGCTGGCGGCCAACTCGCTGTGGTATCCGCTGCGGTATCCGGCGGAGTATTTCGACGGTAATGGAAAGCCGATCTCGATCAACGAGAGGGTCCACTACCACTACCCGACCAAGGACGACATGGAGCAGATCATGAAGCTCCGGACCTACCGCGATTTCGGCGGCGGCAGCATCTACGACGATTCGTTCGGCTTTCTGGACCAGAACCCGCACAACACGATGCACATCTGGACGGGCGGGCAGAACAAGAACGCGGGGCAAGGCGGGGAGGCGGCGGATCGCAACCGGGCTGTGCGCGTGGCGGGACGCCGGTTCCACTCGCGGAAGGATCTGTACAGTCAGCCGACGTTCGGCGATATGTTCAGCAACCTGACCGCGTCCTACGATCCGGTCTTCTGGCCCCTGCACGCCAACATCGACAGGATTTGGCGGGAGTGGCAGCAACTGCACCCGAACGCGGAGCCGGTGGATAGGGACGCGGTGTTGACGCCGTGGAACTACACCGTGGGCGAGACGCTGGAGATGCAGCGCTTCGGGTACGAGTATGTGCGGTGCACGCAGATTGTGAAGGTGGGGTTGGGATCGCCGGTGGGCCGGTTCGTTTCGAAGGACATGGCGGTGCCGAAGAATGTGCGGGTGGCTTTCCAGCGGGCCGAAGTGCGGCTGCACCGCGTGCCGCAACTGGAACGGTCGTGCTTCATTCGCGTGTTCCTGAACTTGAAGGACGCCGATGCCTCCACGCCGCTGACGCATGCCAACTATGCGGGGTTCATCGCGGTATTTGGGCACGGGTCCTGTTACGGGGGCCCGGGACACTGCGACCCGCCACCGGCGCGTACGCGCAAGTATGACCTGCGCGCGCGCAGCCACAATACGCCGCGGAATCACCGGATCAACGTGTCGGCATGCGCCAAGCGCCTGCTGGACGCCGGCGCGAAGTCGCTCTCGATCACGCTGGTGGTGATTGGCGCCGACTACCAGAGCGATTCCGATCTACTGAGGCTGGAAGGCCTTTCGCTGAACTTTCTGGACTAGCTACAGGAGACATGATGCAACCGGTTTACCGCATTCATCCGGCCATTGGCGTGGCGCGATTGGGAGACAGCCCCGAGGAGTTCTGCATCGGCCCTGACGAGCCCGCGGCTCTTCCCGTGGAGTGCGACAGCAACGGGAATCCCGTCCTGTCGCCCTATGGGAAAGAGCAGGTGGTGAGCAAGTTCAAGGACGAGCAGGGCCGCATCAAACGGCAGGCGGCGCGGTTTCAGGTGTACGTGTACGACGACGCCTCGCCGGAGGGGCGTCCGCTGGAACTGACGGCGGACGTGCGGGGCGGGGGCAATCACGGCAAGCTGGTGGACATTCAGTGGCGCGTGCATCTGGCGAACAAGAAGGCGGCGTGGTACGAGTTCCACGGGCTGACCGGCGAGCACGGCTACGCGACGAATGCGCCGCTGCGCAATGCGACGGTGACCGGTGACGATGCGCGGCGGAAGCTCATGATCGACCCCGGCCCGCGGTACGTGAATGGCACGGACCGGCGCCGTGCGTCGTTCGATCGCAACAGCGACTGCTATGCGACGGTGTTCCCTCCGAAGGGGCTGGCGCCGCGGGAGATCGACACCCTGGGCGAACTGGTGACCGACAACGGCGGGCGCCTTCTGGTGCTCGGCGGGCATGGGAATTCCGGGTCGTGCATGACCGGGCTGGGCGAGCCGCGCATTGCCGACTACGCCAATAACGACGGCTGGTTCGACGATACCTCCGACGGTCCGGTGATGGCGCGTCTTGTCATGTACTCGGACGAGGTGAAGGCCTACCGGTACATCGACGTGGAGGATCCGGCATGGGTGCTGGTGGGGTATCCGCGCTACTGTCCGGAGATCCTCGACATGATCACGCTGGACGAGGTGGTGTACGATCTGGCGGTCCGGAAATTCGCCTATCGCACCGATCTGTACGGGGTGCCGGGGACGTTCGATGCGCCGCAGAAAATCGACATTTCGAACGCCGGGGCGCTGGACCATTGGAACGCCGGTCCGCTGGACTGGAATTCGGAGTACCGGCCGTGGTTCTATCGGGACGTCTGGCCGATTCTGTTCCGCGTGGATGAGCTGAAGTATTTGAACAACATTCTGTCCGCGTCGAACGCGCCGCACGATCAGACGGAGCGCGGCAGCTTTGATCCGACGAAGCTATCGGTGCCGCCGGTGGTGAGCAAGGTTCTGCTGCGGGAGCGGGAGAAGGCCGCGGCGACGGCGAACCAGGCCGGGTCGCTATTCCTGGAAGAGATCGAGTTGAAGCTGCATGTGTTCGACGACGTTGTGGAACAGGCGTTGCGCCGAGGCGCCAGGACGGCGGCGGGTGTTGCGAAGTCGGATTTACCTCATCAGATCCGTGCGGCGCGGGGACTTGCGCGGCAGCAGTTCGCGGCCGAGGACTCGCACGAAGATCACGCGCCGGCGTTGAAAGCGGCGGCGGCGGCGTTTGCGAGCGCGGTACTGCCGAACGGTTCGCGATTGGGGCCGGACCACTACCGGGCCGAATGGACGGAGCGATATCGCGACGACGGCGCGGCGTACACGGCGGCGAAGGACGTGTTCCGCGGCGAGGTGCTGGCCGCGTTGGAACCGTTTATCGCGGCGGCGGTGGCGCGGTGGCACGGCAGTGAAGCACTGGTGGCGGACGGCAGCACGCTGGAACAGGTTGTGACGGAGGCGGTTGTGGAGATCGCCGAGACGGCCATGGGTATCTACCGGAATGGCCGATTGTTGACCGTGGCCTACGCCCGCGCCTTGGCGGAATCGAAGAACGATCCGTATTTGCATGCCCGGCAATACTTATACGGGCTGCTGCGCAAGCCGGGCGAAGAGAATGTTTTCAAGACCGCCGGCAAGCCGAACACCCGTCTGTTCCGGATCCCGCTGATGCCGCTGCTGGCCGGGGACAATCCGACGAGCAACGAGCTGCCCTCGAAGTTCCTGCGGCTGCTGGACCACCAGCTGTTTATTCTTCGGCAGTGGGCCGAGGGGAAGTTCTACAACGAGGTGGACGAGGGCTGGGTACCGGACACGGATGTGGATCCGTTCCGGCCGTACAAGAGATTGCTGGGCAAGAGCGGGCGCGATCTGGACCGGGGTGTGCTGATGAGCATGCTGGGGGGCGCGTTCTTTCCGGGCGCGGAGGTGTGCTGGGTGATTCGGAACCCATCCATTTACAAGGAGCCGTACCGGCTGAAGGCCGATCCGGACTTCTACGCGTTCAACCAGACGGCGGCGAATCAGAATGCCAACCAGATTCCGGAGCAGGCTTATCTGGCCAATACCGATGTGGAGCTGAGCACCGGCAACAACTTCACGCGCGGGCTGCAACCGGGGGATTTGACGAAGTACTCCGCGGTTCCGTGGCAGGCGGATTTCAACGAGTGCACGATCCAGTCGATCGATATCACGTATGAGATGTGGAACCAGATTGATCCCGCCAGCGACAACGATCCGTGGATGAAGCAGGAGCAGAAAACGTGGGATGCGATGTGGTGGCCGGCACACCGGCCGTTGCAGACTTTTGAAGCTGTTTCTGTTGCCGACGGCAAGCCGAATCTGCAGTTTTTAGGCTGGTCGCGCGGGGTGCCGCAGACGCTGGCTGGTGATTTGAAGATGGTGACGGAGTGGGCGCGACTGGGATTTGTGGTTCGGAATCCGTATGCGAAGAAGGGGGCGCTGGATGTGGCGTCGCCGGATCAGAAGTACATTAGTGTGGAGCGGAATCCGGATTAGGGATTATTGGGACACTGGTCCATCGTGAGCGCAGGCGCAGGGCGCCTGGACGCCAGAGTCCGCGAGTGCCATTCCCGATCTATCGGGCCTGCAGGCGTGCGGAGGGAGGGACAATCCGATTCATGTAGGCTGGTCAGGATGAACCGCCGCACATTTCTTGGGTCTGTTGCTGGGGGCGCTGGATTGGCAGCGGCGGCGGTACCGGGCATCGACGCGGCCAGGATGCAGGAGTTGCTGACCTCGCTGAGTGTCTTCGGGCGGCCGGCGGGGGGCACCTTCGCCAGCGGCGTGAGCCGGGTGGGGTACTCCGATGCCGATATTGCCGGGCGGCGGTTGGTTACCTCCCTGATGGAAGCGGCAGGGGCTCGGGTGCGGGTCGACGCGGCGGGGAACATTTTTGCCGACCGGGCGGGGGCTGTACCTTCGCTGCCGCCGGTGCTATTTGGGTCTCATATCGACTCGGTGCCGAATGGCGGGAACTTTGATGGCGATCTGGGGTCGCTGGCGGCGGCAGAGATTTTGCGAGTTTTACAGGCAAACCGGGTGGTGACGCGGCGGCCGCTGACCGCTGTGATTTGGGCCTGCGAGGAGGCGACGTTTGCCGGGGCCAGTTTGAATGGGAGCCGCGCGGCGGCGGGGAAGTTGGTGGCAGGGGAGATGCAACACGTTTCGGGCGGGATGGTGAAGGCGGAGGCGATCCGGCGGATTGGCGGGGATCCGGCGCGGATTGAGCGAGCCCGGATTGCGCGGGGCGCGTACCACGCTTATTTGGAATTGCATATCGAGCAGGGCGGCACGCTGGCTCGGGATGGGGTACCGGTTGGCATCGTGGATGGCATTGTGGCCGTGGACCGGTACGAGGCGGTGGTGACCGGCGTTGCCAATCACGCCGGAACGACGCCGATGGCCGACCGGCAGGATGCGCTGCTGGCGGCGTCCGAGTTGGCACTGGCCGTGCGGGAGGTGGTTCGCGGGGAAGCGGGGGCGCAGGTGGGGACGGTGGGCCATATGGAAGTAAGCCCGAATGCGGCCAATGTGATTCCGGGCGAGGTGCGGATGAGTATTGAGCTGCGGGATTTGTCGGAGGCGAAATTGGAGCGGTTGGTGGAGAAGATCCGGGGGCGGGCGGCTGGGATTGCACGGGAGTCGCGGACGGAGATTCGGCTGACTCACAAGGTTCACAATGAAGCGGCCGGGGCCGCGGTTGAGATGCAGCGGGCAATTGCCGCGGCAGCGGGGAAGTTGCGGCTGGATACGCGGCACTTGCCAAGTGGCGCGGGGCATGACGCGCAGATGATGGCTACGCTGATGCCGATGGGGATGATCTTTGTTCCCAGTGCGCGGGGGATCAGTCATTCGCCGAAGGAACTTACTTCCTGGGCGGATTGCGCGAATGGGGCAAACGTTTTGCTGGAGAGTGTTTTGGGGTTGGCGGGGTAGGGACAAAAGAGCGAAGCCGGAAAGCGGACGCGGGTTCGCATGCTTTCCGGCTCGGAATAGGTTGTGGTGGGAGAACGATTACAGTTCGGTGGGATGGGAATCGTTATGTGGAAGGGAGAGACACGGACGGATGCCGGTCTGACAAGAGAGGAGGGAGAAAACGGCAGGCAGAACTAGCGGCGACGCAGGAGGGTGACGACGATCAGTCCGCCGCCGATGAGGGTGAAAGTCATCGGTTCAGGCACTTCGGAGGGAGGGGGCACCGGAAGGTAGAAGAGGTTGGTGAACCCATTCATAGCGGCCGAGCCGGAACTGCCGGCGGAAATCTGGACGGCGTTCGAGACCGAGAATTGGCTGCGGGTGTTGCCGGCAAAGCCATTCAAAGCGACTGGATTTGCACTCTGGAAGCCACTGACGGTCAAGACCGTTCCGTCGGCGAAGGAGGGGCTGCCCGACAGCGAGGGGTCCTGGGTTCCGGCCTGCACCACGATCATTCCATTGTTGCCATTCGATACCGTCGCCACGTCGGCGCTGATCAGGCTCTGCGCGAAGATCGGGCCAGCGTCAATGGAAAAGAGCGTTTTGAAGGACGAAACTTGATTCGGGTTTCCGCTGTTGGCGGTCAGGAAGTTCGGGTCCCCGGCGGCAGGGGTGAACGAAACGGCCAGGCCGTCACCGTAGCCGGAGAGAACCGGCGCAGCACCAATCTGCACCATGAAGTTGCTGGCTACGGGAACGCTGCTGTACCCAAAGGCCAAGGAAGGGACTTCGAGGCCGAAGCCGCCAAGCGTCCAACCACCGAAGGTACAGCTGGACGTCATCGTAGCCAGATTGACAGGCCCGACGGCGCACGGGGTGGCCGTGGAAACAATCGAGCCGAAGGCGAACAGCATCGCCGAAAGTACGTAATTGCGCATGTAATGATCTCCTGGAATCGGGAAGATTCAATTCGGAGACAGGGTATTGCTTGTCCCTTGTCTACGTCGCCGCTTGCGGCGTTCCCGTTCAAAGGTGTAGTCAGCGCAAAACGCCAATAATCTCTCGCGATTTTCTGCAATATGGCTCATTTGGCCAAATTGAACCCAAGGTTCTACGAAGAAGAACTTAGGGTGGGGTTCGTCTAATTCCGAGTGCCTCGGCGAACCCCGACCACTTCCCGGAATTACCCTGGAGTCGGACGGAAAAGCATGAACTAGCCATCCCAACGCTAGGATAGCGCCGGGTGGGGGGAGGGTGGCGTTCCTGCCACCGGTGCCGCAACGGAGACTACAGGGAGTGCTGTCCTAATGGCGGCGACAACGCTCTGCCCGGGGCCTGTGATGCCCCGGGCGGTTGGCAGACACAGAGAAGCGAACTACTTCCCTTTGCGCGACGAATACTTGTTCAGCAGGCCCATCAGCTTGGCGGCCGATGCCGGCGCCGGGGTGGTGCCGAACACGATGTCGGCATTCTTCATCTTCGAACCGTACAGCGCCTTGATGGAGTCCTCATCCTCGCGCATGGTGCTGCCCTTCAGCGAGACGCCCGCGAACGCGCCGCGCGAACGCGACCAGGACAGAATCTCCGCGCGCATGGTGGCATCGGTTTCCGCCGAGGAGGTCCGCCCGACCGGACCGGCCGCCGCCATCGCTTCGCCGCCCACGGTGAACTTGCTCTTTTCGAACAAACGCTTGGCGCCGCGTTCGTTCATGATCAGCATCACGACGTCGGTTTCCGATCCGCCGATCTGGAAGCCGATGCTGCCGCCTTCCACCTTCACCGCGCCGGGAGCGCCCCAGCCGCCGCCGCTCTTGCGGCAGGTTACAAACCCGCGCCCGTACTTACCACCCAAAATGAAGGCACCGCTCTTCACACCGGGAACGACAATCGCGCATTCCGCCTTATCCAGCAGGTCCTGCGGGATGGACTTGTCCTTGGTGTCCATGATTTCCTGCAACACCGCACCCGCTTCTTCCAACCGGGCCGCGTGCGGATTATTCGTCTGTGCCAACAGGGGCACCGTCAAGAGCAAAGGCAATAGATGCTTCATAGTAACCATACCTACTAGAAGAACAAATGCCGCAACAGGTTACAACTAACTAGAGCCCGGCCACCGCGGTCTTCGCACCGCGAATGCAATCGGGAATCCCGATCCCCTCATAGGCATTGCCCGCCAAATGCAGGCCAGGGTGCTTTCCGGCCAACTCCCGCATCTCCGCGACCCGCGCGCGGTGCCCCAAGCCGTACTGCGCCATGGCGCCGGTCCATCGCGTGACCCGCGTAAACATTGGCATCGCCGTCAATCCAACCAGGTCCTTCAACTCCGCCAGCACGTCCCGGATCAGGTCTTCCTCCGGCACATCGATGGCCGCGCCCCCGAGGAAGCAGCGCAGTAACGCCTTGGCTGGTGGCACGCGGTGATCGAACTTCGTCTTCACATACGTGCAGGCCGCCATGCGGCGCCGCTCCACCTTCGGCACCAGGAATCCGAAGCCGGTAATCTTCCCCTCGACATCGGCCTGTTCATAACCAAGCGCCAACGTCACCGAGGAGTTATAACGAACGGCGCTGAGCAGTTCGGCCAGGCGCTGGTCCACCGGGCCGAGCAGCCTGCCGGCCGCCGTGGCCGGGCAGCAGACGAAGACATGCTCGGCGTAGATCTTCTCTTTCTTCAGCTCAATTTCGTAGCCGAAGTTGGCTTTGCGGATGGCAACGGCCTCGCCTTGCACGCGGTCCATCTTATCGGCGAGCTGGCAGACAATGGCCTGCGTCAACTGCTCCATGCCGCCCTTCAGCGTCCGGAACAACGGCCCGCCGGGCGCCTGTTTCGCGCGTTGCGCTCGCATCGCCAGCGTGCCCTTCGTCAGGCTCCCGTACTTCTTTTCCATGCTGACGAACATCTCGAGCACCGCATCGGCGCTGAGCTCTTCCGGGTCGCCGCCGTAGACGCCGGCCAGCAGCGGTTCGGCCAGGTAGTCCACTGCCTCCTGCCCGTAGTGTTCGCGCACGAGTTGGGCCACGCTACGCTCCGGCGGGTTGGCCACCGGGCCGCGGAAATACTCCAGCCCCATCTTGATCTTCGTGCCCCAACTGAACAGCGGGCTCTTCACCATCGGCAGGATCTGCGTGGGAACCATCATCATCAGCCCGTCGGGCATGGGCACCAGTTGGCCACCCTTGACGATTGAGGTGACGCGCTGGTGGTCGTTGCTGCCGATGACGTCCGACTCCAGGCCCAGTTCGCGGATGAGATCCATGGCGGCGGGCTTGGAGGCGAGGAAGCTGTCCGGTCCGCCTTCTACGAGGCAGCCTTCGACATGGTCGGTCCGGATGACGCCGCCGAAGCGCGATTCGCGCTCGATCAGCACCGGCCGGTGCCCGGCTTTCGCCAGGTACCAGCAGGCTGCCAATCCGGTTATGCCACCGCCAATGACGACATGGGAGGGCAAAGCGTCACCCTCCTACGGACGGAAATCGCGAACAATCTGGACAGTGGCCTTCACGTTTTCGACCGGGGTTTCCGGGAGAATCCCGTGGCCAAGATTGAAGATGTGGCCGGGCCGGGTGCCGGTGCGTTTCAACAGCTCGTGGATCTTGGCCTTCAACTCCGGCAGCGGAGCAAACAGCGCCACCGGGTCCAGGTTGCCCTGCACGGCGGAGCGGTAGCTGATGTCCATCCAGGCCTGGTCGATATTCACGCGCCAGTCGACGCCCATGACGTCGCCACCGGCGGCGTGCAGTTCCCGGAAGAAGCCGGAAGCGCCGGTGCCGAAGTGGATGACCGGAACGCCGGTGGAGCGGATGCGTTCGATCAACGCGCGGGAGTAGGGGGCCACGTAGCGGACGTAGTCGTCGGGAGACAGCGCGCCAACCCAGCTATCGAACACCTGGATGGCGCGGGCACCGTTGGCGACCTGCATGATGGCGAACGGGCCGAGGACATCGACGATCTTGCCCATCAGGCGGCGCCACAGCGTCTCGTCGGAGTACATCATGCGCTTGGTGTTCAGGTAATTCTTGGACGGGCCGCCTTCGATCATGTAGCTGGCCAGGGTGAAGGGCGCGCCGGTGAAGCCGATGACGGGCACTTTCCCGGCAAGGGCGCGGGTGACCAGTTGGATGGATTCGCCGACGTAGCCGAGATCGTCGGTGTTCGAGATCGAGAGCGAATCGACGTCGTTGGAATCGCGCACCGGGTTATCGATGTGCGGACCTTCGCCGGAGCGGAACTCGAGTTTTAGTCCCATCGGCTCGACCGGCAGCAGGAGATCGGCGAAGATGATCGCCGCGTCGACATCGAGGATTTCGATCGGCTGCAGGGTGACTTCGGCGGCCAGATCGGGCCGTTTGCAGATATCAAGAATGGAGTTCTTGGCCCGGATGTCGCGGTAGGGCTTTAGGTACCGGCCCGCCTGCCGCATGAACCACACTGGGCGCACGTCGGTCGGACGGCGACGGCAAGCATCAAGAAATCGGCTGCTCATTGGAGCCACGCGCATTGGGCCTCCCCCCGGTTTTCGCACAGAAACGCACGAAACCCGATCGGTAAATGTTTCGCCGCCCATTGGCGGCCTTGGATATAGGTTGGTTTTGTCCACGCCTCGGAATCGATGCCCCGGGGCGCTACAATAGAGACGGAGTACATGCCCTGCGACGGATAGCCCGTACGCGGGTCCATGATGTGCGAATAGATTCGCTTCCCCACCTGAAAGAACTTCTCATAGCTACCTGAAGTCGACATGGACTGATTCTTCAGGTACAACTCGGCCACGTGCCGTTCGGCGTGGCGCGGATCGCGGATCACGACTTTCCAACCGCGCGGCTCGTCGGGCGGCGTATTGATCCCGTACATGGAACTGCCGCCGGCGTTGATCAACGCGCCGGACACCCCTCCGGCCTTCAAGATTTCCACCATGCGATCCACGGCATAGCCCTTACCGATCCCGCCGGGATCGATCTCGAGGCCGTCTCGTTCAAATCGGACTGTGCGTGTGGAGGTCTGCAAGGAGAGATTCTTATACCCCGTCCGGGCCAAAGCGGTGCGCACTTCCGACCGGTGCGGCATGCGGCCGGAACCCTTGTAGAATCCCCAGACCCGCATCAGCGGTCCCACCGTGATGTCGAACGTACCTTCGCTCTGTTCGCTGTACCGCACGCAAGCCGCCAACAGGTCAAACAGTTCCTGGCTGACAACCACGCCACGGCCCGCGGCGCTTCGGTTCACTGTGCTCCACTCGCTCCCAGGCCGGTAATTCGACAGCATCCGATCCAGGCGGCGAGCCTCTTCCAACGCCGATTCAACAGCGGCCGCCAGGTTCCCGCGGTCACTGCCCCACGCGGCGATCGAAAAGGTGGAGCCCATCGCATCCACGCTGGATTCATAGCGGATCGGGGGGTCCGCCGCAAAGCCCAACGCGGTTGCTAGTATCCAAACTAGCACACCAAACCGTATTTTTCGGCGAAAGAAAGGCGAAATCACAGTAAAGTAAACAGTTTTCCGCGGCTCGCAAGTGCCGCTTCCCCTACAACTTACCAATTACCCCTAAATGCTGTCACTCGATTCTTTAGCACCGTTCACTCCGTATCGGTATCTGATATGCTCAGAAGTTGCCGTTGTTGACCCAATCAGGGGAAGGAAGAGGTTCATTGAATGCGTGTTCACCTGGTAAATCCTAGTGACTCGTCGTTTGGTATTGGCGTAATTACACCTCGGTGGCTGTACGTCCTTGCTGCGGCGACCCCCGCCAAGTATGGCGATCCAATCATTACAGACGAGACGTTGGAGCAACTGGACTTTAATAATGTCCAGAAGGGCGACATCGTCGGAATCGGTATCCATACTGGCAATGCTCTCCGGGGCATGTCGGTGGGCCGGCAGTGCCGCGAACGCGGCGCGATCGTCGTCTACGGCGGCGTCCACCCCACCCTTTACCCGGACGAAGCCCTCGAATTCGGCGCCGCCCATGTGGTGGTAAAGGGCGATGGCGACGTGGTTTGGGGCCAGGTCCTGGAAGACATTGGCAACGGCTGTGCCAAGAAGATTTATGATGGCGGTCGCGTCTCGGGCAAGCAGTTCCTGCCCGCGCGTTGGGACCTCGCCGGGCGCGACAAGTACATGTGGGCTTCCGTGCAGACCGTTCGCGGCTGTCCGAAGCACTGCTCGTTCTGCTCCGTTTGGCGCACCGATGGCCAGAAGCCGCGCCAGCGCGAAGCCGACATCGTTATTGAAGAAATCGTTCAGCTCCGCCGCATGGGCTACCGCTTCATCGCCCTCGCCGACGATAACTTCTACCCGGTTACCAACACCGACATCATGCTGGCTGAAAAGCAGGGCAATGTCGCTCGTGTTGCCGAACTGAAGGCCATTCGCGAAGAACGTTTCGACCTGATGGCCAAGCTCGCCATGCTCCCCAAGGACATGGTGTTCTTCACGCAGATCACGATGGAAGCCGGTGAAGACACCGAGTTCCTGGTGGCCATGAAGAAGGCTCACATCCTCGGCGCGCTGATCGGCGTTGAATCGGTGACCGAAGAAGGCCTGAAGGCTGTGTTCAAGGACTTCAACAAGGCCGGCGACTCCCTCGCCACCCGCTTGAAGACCTTCCGCGCCCACGGCGTCCACGTCCTCGGCAGCTTCATCTTCGGCTTGCCGACGGACCGCGAAGACACCTTCGCCGCCACCGCCGCGCTGGCCAAGGCAGCCGACCTCACCTTCGCCCAGTTCGTCATGCTCACGCCGTTCCCCGGAACCGTGGACTTCGAACGCTGGGAAAAAGGTTTGGGCGACAACATCCCCAAGATCAATGGGACGCCTATCAGCCGTTACTGGCTGATCCCCCACGAGATCCGGCCGAAGATGTTCACCCCACACCCCACGATGAGTTCGGAAGACCTCCGCGCGCGCACACAGGGCGTGTGGGACAAGTTCTACGACCTCAAGGAAATCTGGCAGCGCTCCAAAGTGGCGCCGACTCTGAAGGGCCGCCTGGCGTTCCTGTTCATCTCCAAGTTGTATCGGCAGATGTACGCGAACACGGGTATCTCCACCGATTCGGCTCGTCGCGAACGGGCAACCCGTATGGCGCGCCTGCTGGCGATTCCGTGCCGGAAGCTCTTCATGGCCAAGCCCATGCCGGAGCTGCAGTCCCCGGTGCAGGTGATGCGTCCCGCTACCACTCTGGTTTCGATCGGCGACTAAGCCCGATTCCATGACAGAATATGGCGAGCCGCCATGCCCCGTATTCTGATCAACGAGTGTAAGCAGGAGATCTCCTCCTTCAACCCGGTCGTCGCCCATTATGAGGACTTCCTCATCGACAAAGGCGACGACATCCTGAACTACCATCGCCCCGTCCGGTCAGAAGCCGGCGGGGCGATGAACGTTTTTGCGACACGTCCCGATATCGAGCTGATCGGGGGATTTGCCGCGCGCGGCATCACCTCCACGGGCACCATTTCGGCGGCGGCGTTCGCGCGGATCGCCGAGGAGTTTCTGGGTGCTGTCCGCGAGAACCTCGGGCGGTTCGACGCCATCTACTTCTCGCTCCACGGTGCGATGGCGGCCGAGGACGTCGACGACTGCGAAGGCTACCTTCTGGAGAAGACCCGTGAAATTGTCGGGGAGCAAATGGCGATCGCCGTCTCGCTGGACCTGCACGGAATTCTGACGGACAAGATGCTGCAGCACGCGAGCGTCACGACGGTGTTCCACACCAATCCACACGTGGATTTTTACGAGACGGGCCAGCGCGCGGCGCGGCTGTTGATCCGCCTGCTCGATGGCGAGATCAACCCGGTGCACGTGCGCATTCCGGTCCCGGCGCTGGTGCGCGGGCAGGAGTGCATCACCGCCACCGGCATCTACGGCAACTGGGTAAAAGAGGCGGTGGAGTTTGAGAACTCGCCCGGCGGGCTGAGCGGCGGCTTCTTCATCGGCAACCCGTTCACGGATGTGCCGGACCTGTGTTCGAACGTCTTCCTGGTTGCGGATGGCGACCCGGAGGCGGCGTGTGAACTGGGCAAGCGCATGGCGCTGGAATTCTGGGACGCGCGGGCCATCATGCAGCAGCCGCTGTTGGGCCTGGAAGAGGCCGTAGGGATCGCGAAGAACGCGACGGGCCGGGTGGTGCTGGTGGACGCCGCCGATGCGACCAGCTCGGGCGCATCGGGTGATTCCAACGCCATTCTGGCCGAGCTGATCCGGCAGGGCTGCACGCGCACGGCGTTGGTGCCAATCGTGGATGCGCCGGCCGTGCAGGCGTGTTTCGCGGCGGGGATTGGCGGGGAGGTGACGGTGCCCGTGGGCGGAGCGCTCGACCCGCGCTTCACGCCGGTGACGGTGACGGGGAAGGTGCGGATCCTCTCCGATGGACACATGAACAGCGAGAGCCACGGCGAGCACTGGTACGCCGGGCCGACGGCGGTGTTGCAGGCCGGGCCGAACACGCTCGTGCTGATGTCGCGGCCGGTAAGCCTGTACGACCGGACGCCGTTTCTGGTGAACGGGCAGGACCCGGCGGCGTTCGACATGACGGTGGTGAAGAGCCCGTTGTGCCAGCCGCGGTTCTTCAACGATGGCGCGGAGCACGTGTTGAACATCGACGCGCCGGGCTCGACGAGCGCCAATGTGAAGGGCCTGGGCCACACGGTGGTGCGGCGGCCGTTGTATCCGCTGGACGATCATTTTGCATACACGCCGGAGCCACGGATTTTCCGGCGGGGATAAGGGAGAGACATGGGATCGAAGATTGAACGGGTATTGGCCTACGGGCTGCGCGGAAAGACGCCGGAGGGCGGCTGGTCCAACGAGCTGCAGCCGGAGGACTGTGTCCACACGATTATTGCGGTGGTGACCGCGGACGGCATCGGCTGGGGCTCGGTGTTCACGTCGGAGGCGCTGGTGAAGGCGTCGCTGGAAATCCTGCGGCCGCTGCTGATTGGCGAGAACGCGCTGGAGCCGGAGCGGGTGAGCGAGAAGCTGCATCAGCATACGTTCTGGCTGGGGCGCGGCGGCTCGATTACGCATACGATCAGTGGGATCGATATTGCGTTGTGGGACCTGATGGGCAAGGCCTGCGGGCAGCCGGTGGGCCGGCTGTTGGGCGGGCGCTACCGGGAGCGGGTGCGGCCGTATGCCAGCCTGCTGATGCGGGAGCCGGACCAGATGGAAGGCGAACTGTACCCCGTGAAGGCGCAGGGCTTCCGGGCGTTCAAGATTGGCTGGGGGCCGTTCGGGCGGAAGAGCAACGCCGTTGATGAAGCCATTGTCCGCGCGGCGCGGGAGGCGGTGGGCGAGGACTCGCTGCTGATGGTGGATGCCGGCGGATCGGACGCCTACTGGCAGGGCGGTTACAAGTGGGCTTTGCGGACGGCGGAGATGCTGGCCGACTACGACGTGTTCTGGTTCGAGGAGCCGTTGCATCCGGACGCTTTGGAGGACTATGTGGCGTTGCGCCGCGCGTCGAGCGTGACCATCGCGGGCGGCGAAGTGCTGACGCGCCGGCAGTCGTTCCAGCCGTGGCTGACGGCCGGGGCTTTCGACATTGTGCAGCCGGACGTGACCAAGTGCGGCGGGCTGAGCGAGCAGCGGCGAATTGCGCAGATGGCTGTCGACAACGGAGTCCGGTTCATTCCGCACGGGTGGAATACGACGGTGGGTTTGGCTTCGGATCTGCAGATTGCCTCGGCGTTTGCGGGGACGGATCTGGTGGAGTATCTGACGGGGTCGCCGTTCATTGACGATCTGTGTTCGTGGAAGCTGGACGCCGACGGGATGCTGCCGATTCCGGCGGGGCCGGGGTTGGGGATTGACCTGAACCTGGACGCGCTGGCGGAGCTGTCGCGGACCGATGTGTCGGAGCTGCGGCGCTAAATGCCTCTCGTCGCCTTTCTCTGGATCGCCTTCGCGCTGAACTATGTGGACCGGCAAATGGTCTACAGCATGTTCCCGGCGCTGAAGGCGGACCTGGGTTTTGCCGGGGCGAAGCTGGGTTTGATAGGGTCCGTTTTCATGTGGGTCTACACGCTCTCCATGCCCGTGGCGGGGCGGATGGCGGACCTGTTCCGGAAGGACGTGATGCTGGTCTCCAGCCTCGTCCTCTGGAGCGCGGCAACGCTGGGGTGTGGGCTGGCGGGGTCGGAGAATTCGTTTCTGTTCTGGCGGGGCGTGATGGGGGTTACCGAGAGCCTCTACTACCCGACGGCGATGGTGGCGATTGCGAACTACTACCCGGAAGTCGCGCGGAGCCGGGCGCTGGGGATTCATCAGTCGGCGCAGTTTGTGGGTGTGATGGCTGGCGGCTGGTATGGCGGCTGGGCGGCCGATCATACCGGCTGGCGGTCGGCGTTTACGGTAGCGGCCGTGGTGGGGATTCTGTACTCGGTGGTGCTGTGGTGGGGCGTCAAGGGCGTGGGGATGGCGGACAAGAAGGAGGAGCGGCGGGCGGGGTCTGTCGGGGCGCTGTTGGCATCGCGATGCTACCTGGCGATCTGCCTGGGATTTGCGGCGTATGTGGCGATTCTGTGGATCTTCTTGGCGTGGTACCCGACGTTTTTGCAGGAGCGGTTCGGGTTGTCGATGACCGATAGCGGATGGAACGCGACGGTGTTTGTGCAGTTGAGCCAGGTGGCAGGAATCCTCGGCGGCGGCTGGCTGACCGACCGGCTGCGGACGCGGTGGCGGCCGGCGCGGTTGTACATGGCGGCGTTGGGCGTGTTTGGCAGCGCGCCGTTTGCGTACTGGACGTTCTCGGCTTCGTCGTTGAACGAGGCGCGGGTGTATTCGGCTTGCTTTGGGTTGTTCGGAGGGCTGTTGGCTACGAACGCGTTTGCGGCGGCCTACGACGTGATCCGGAAGGAGAACCGCGGGCTGGGCGGTGCGCTGGTCAACATGACCGGCGGGATCTCGTCGGGGGTGATGATCTACATGGCCGGGATTTGGAAAGAGACCGTCGGGTTTGCGGGGATGGTGGTGTGGATGATGGGTGTTTCGATGGTTTGCGGGGCGGTGTTGGCTGGGGTGGCGGCGGCGCGGTATAAACAGGAATGCGATTCCTCCTCCTTGTAGCGTCCGTGGTGCTGGCCGGGGCCGATTGGCCGGGCTTTCGAGGCGCGAATGGCACGGGCGTGGCCGGGGATTCGCTGGCGTATCCGTCGTCGTTCAAGACGGTTTGGAAGACCACTGTCCCGGCGGGCCTGTCGTCGCCGGTGGTGGTTGGGGAGCGGATCTTTGTCACCGGGCTGGACGGGGAGCGGTTCGTTTTGCTGGCGCTGGACAGGGCGTCGGGGAAAGAGCTATGGCGGCGGCAGGTGGAGCGGAAGCGGGCGGAGTTCCTGCATAAGCTGAACCTGTCGGCGTCGCCGTCGGTGGCTTGCGATGGGAAGAACGTCGTGGCCTTCTTTCCGGACTTCGGCTTGGCGGCGTATACGGTACAGGGGAAAGAGCTGTGGCGGACGCCGATGGGGCCGTTCAACAACGCGTACGGGATGGGCGTTTCGCCGGTGATCGCCGAGGGTCGCGTGGTGCTGATTGTGGACCAGGCGAAGGGGTCGTATGCGGCGGCGTTTGATCTGAAGAACGGGGAGCAGGTTTGGAAGGTGGCGCGGAAGGAAGCGCTGTCGGGCCATTCGACTCCGGTGGTGCATGGCAAGTGGGTAATGGCGCCGGGTTCGTTCCGGATGGAAGCCTATGAGATTGCGACGGGCAAGGTGGCGTGGGGCGTGGATGGCCTGCCGGCGGAGATGAAGTCGGTCCCGGTGGTCGCCGGGGATCTGGTGCTGGTACATGGCTATAACTCACCGGAAAATGACGCCGGGAAGTTAATCTCCATTCCACCGTTCTCGGAGGCGTTGAAGGGGTTCGACAAGGACGGGGATAGAAAGCTGAGTAAGGAGGAATCGCCGTCGCGCCATGCCACTTCGCTCTGGATCTATTTGGATCTCGATGGCGATGGGAAATTGGACGAGGGCGAGTGGGATCAATACATCCGGTCCATGCGGGCGGAGAACGCGCTACTGGCGTACAAGATCGGCGGAGGCCTGGTGTGGAAGTTCCTGCGGTCGATTCCGCAACTGCCGTCGCCGCTGGTGTACCGCGGGGTACTGTACATGATCAATGAAGGCGGGGTGTTGACGACGTTGGACCCGGCTACGGGGAAATTGCATAAACAGGCCCGTTTGCGAGGCGAGGCGGATAAATACTACTCCTCCCCGGTGGCGGCCGACGGGAAGGTGTACATTACGAGCCATACGGGGAAAGTGAGCGTCCTGAAGGCAGGGGCGGAGCAGGAGTTGCTGGCGGTAAATGACGTGGAAGACGAAGTGCTGGCGACGCCGGCCTTGGTGGATGGGCGTGTTCTGATTCGGACAAAGGAAGCGGTGATTTGTTATGGGAATAAGTAGACGCGGGTTTCTGAGCATGGCCGCGATGGCGGCAGGGCGGGGATTGAAGGTCAGCACGTTTGTGGCGGATGTGACGCCGCCAATGGGCGCGCCGCTCTGCTACGGGCTGGTACCGGTGGCGTCCGAGGTGGTGGATAAGTTGTGGGCGCGCGGTGTCGTGTTGCGGCCGGCCGGGGAGAAGCCGATCGTGCTGTGCGCGGTGGACTGGCTGGGGATTGGGAATGGGAGCCGGGACCGGTGGCGGGCGGTGTTGGCGAAGGCGGCAGGGACGGTGCCGGAGCGGGTGGCACTGCATATGGTACATCAGCACGACGCGCCGGGGGAAGATCTGTCGGCCCATGCGTTGCTGCCAGCGGGAGTGCCGTTGTGTGATTTGGACTTTGCGCGGGGCGCGGCGGTGCGGGTGGCGGCGGCTGTGAAGGCTTCGAAGCCCGTGGCGGTGACGGCTGTTACCGGCGGGGCGGCGGCGGTTTCTGAAGTAGCGTCGAACCGGCGGATATTGGGGCCGGATGGGAAGGTGGCGTTCGGGCGGATGACGTCGTGCCGGAACTCGCCGCAGTGCGCGGCGCCGGAGGGCGTAATCGACCCGTTGATGCGGTCCGTGAGTTTCTGGGCGGGGGAGAAGCGCGTGGCGACGTTAAGTTACTACGCGACGCATCCGATGAGTTACTACGGCAAGGGCGGCGTATCGTCCGACTTTGTCGGGCAGGCGCGGGATCTGCAGTCCGATACCTTCCAGGTTCACTTTACGGGCGCGGCGGGGAACATTGGCGCGGGTAAGTACAACGACGGAGCGCCGGCGAACCGGGCTGTGCTGCGGGACCGGATGGCGGACGCCATGCGGCGGGCGAAGGCGGCGGAGAAGCCGGTTTCGCTGGACGCGGTGCGGTGGGTGTCGGAGTCCGTGGCGATGCCGCTGCGGACGGGCAAGGGGTTCGGGGAAGAGGAGATCGTGGCGGCGATCGCGGATGCAAAGTCGGATAGTAAGCAGCGGGCGAACCACGCGCGTTACCTGGCATTTTTGCGGATGACGAAGGGCGGCCGGAAGATTGATTTGACGGCGCTGCGGCTGGGTTCGTTTTCGGTGCTGCACATGCCCGGCGAGCTGTTCGTGGAGTACCAGTTGGCGGCGGCCGATATGCGCAAGGGCGAACTGGTGGCGACGGCCGCCTATGGCGATTACGGGCCGATGTACATTGGCACGGCGCGGGCCTACGACGAAGGCGGCTATGAAACGTCGGCGGTGTCGCGAGTAGGGCCGGCGGTGGAGGACGTATTGATGGGAGCGATGCGGAAGGTGCTGGGGTAGGGATTTCCTGAGTTCGTCGCGCGTGTAGCCGGCGCGGGCCGGTGCCGATGTAGTCAGTGAGTGACTGCTTCTGTTAGACAAATCGTGACTCTGTGGGTGTTGCTGTTCGCGACGGCCTGGGGGCAGGCGTTGGTGACGGTGACGCCATCGGCGCCAGTGGTGCGGGTGGGAAAGTCGGTGCAGTTCGCTGCAGCGGTGACGGGGTTGTCAGTGAAGACGGTGCGGTGGTCGGTGGGATTGCCGTTGGGCGGCAAGGGTCTGCCGGGGACAATCTCCGAGAGCGGGCTGTATACGCCACCAGCGGTGTTGCCGGTGCCGAATACGGTTCTGGTAACGGCCACAAGTACGGCAATGAGTGTGGCGAACACCCGAGTGATTGTTTCGTTGCAGAATCCGTATCCGGTGGTGACGTCGACGCTGCCGGTATGGGTGCCGGCAGGGAGTTCCACTGTTACGGTGAACGGGAGCGGCTTTGTTTTTGGGGCACAAGTGTTCCTGGACGGGGTGGGGGTGACGACCACGTTTGTATCGGCGACACGGCTGACGGCGAAGGTAGCGACAACGGTGTCGCAGATGGGGCAACAACTGGCGGTGACGGTGACGAATCCGGCGCCGGGAGGGACAAGTTCAACCGGTGTGGTGACGGTGCGTGTGGGGCCGGACACGGGGTTGGCAAGGGTGACGACTGGGGCGGCGCGGCGGTTCCTGCAGCAGGCGGCGTTTGGACCGGACACGACGTCGATGCTGCGAGTGCAACGCCTGGGGTTTTCGGAGTATTTAACGGAGCAGTTCGCGACGGCGGCGTCGCCGTTCCCGGACGCGGCCACGCTGGACGTGAGCGTGGCTCCGGTGCAGGCGCGCTTTTACGCGAATGCGGTGCATGGGAAGGACCAGGTTCGGCAGCGGATGGCGCTGGCGCTGATGGAGATATTCGGGGGGATTCCCGCGGGGGCGCGGACGCCGGCGCAGTTGGTTCCTTTTTTGCGGGTGTTTCAGCAAGGGGCGTTTGGGAACTTCCGGCAGCTGCTTTATAACGTCACGGTGAACGCGGCGATGGGGGAAGCGTGGGACGTGCGGAACAACAATAAGGCGAGCGCGGATGGCGCGACGGTGCCGAACGAGAACTATGCGCGGGAGTTGTTGGAGACATTCACGGTGGGGCCGGTGCTGCTGAACCCGGATGGGAGTGTGAAGATCAACGAGGATGGGCAGGCGGTGGCGGCGTATTCCGAGAAGACGGTGCGGGATTTCGCCAAGGTGCTGACGGGGTGGACGTATGCGACGCGGCAGGGATCGATACCGGCGCGGCATAATCCGGCGTACTACGACCGGGCGCTGGCGCCGTTTGAGGCCAACCACGACACGTCGGAGAAGGTGTTGCTGAACGGTGTGAAGTTGCGGGCCGGGCAGACAGCGCAGCAGGACTTGAACGGGGCCTTGGACATCGTGTTCGCGCATCCGAATGTGGCGCCGTTGTTGGCGCAGAAGTTGATTGCGCAACTGGTGACGGACAGCCCGTCGCGGGCCTATGTGGCACGGGTGGCGTCCGCGTTCACCAAGAGCGGAACGGGGACGGGGGTGCGTGGGGATTTGAAGGCCGTGTTGCGGGCAGTGCTGTTGGACCAGGAGGCCCGCGCCGGAGATGCAGCGGGGAGTTGGCCGATCGCGGGCCGGGAGACGCATGGGCACTGGCGGGCTCCGAACGTGATGGTGCCGTCGATTCTGCGCGGGTTGGAGGCGCAGGTGAACGATACGAACCGGCTGGCCGAACTGGCGGCGGTGATGGGGCCTGGACCGAGTGTGCCGGGGGAGCCGGTACTGCCTTTGTGGGCCGGACCGGAGCAGGCGGTGGGACGGTTGAATGGGATTTACGCGTTGCTGTACGACGACCTGGGCTCCGGGGTGGCGATCGATCTGGGGCCGTTTGTGAACGTGGCCGGGGACGGTCGGCGGTTGGCGGTGTTGATTGGAGATACCTACTTTCAGGGCTGGATGCCGCCAGAGTTGCAGACGGAACTGGAGGCCGTAGCGGGCGGGATGGCGGGAACGACGTTGGCCGACAAGAAGGCCCGGGCGCAGGCGGCGCTGTATGTCGCACTGAGTTCAGGGCTGTACAACGTGCAGCACTAGAGGGAGCGAGAGATGCGGAGACGGGACCTTTTGCGAATGGCGGTGTTGGGGGCTCCGGCCCTACGGGCAGCGTGCCCGAGTGATTACCGGGCGCTGGTGTGCGTCATGATGGCGGGCGGGAACGATGGCAACAACATGCTGGTGCCGATTGCGTCGGCCGAGGGGGACCCGCTGATTTCCTATTCGCAGTATGCGAAGGCGCGGGGCGGGCTGGCGGTTCCGTTAGAGAGCGTGGTGCGGATTTACGCGGGGAACGGGGATCAGTTTGGGTTGCATGGGGGATTGAAGGAGCTGGGGGAGTTGTACAACCAGCGGAAGAATGTGGCGGTGTTGGCGAATGTGGGGCCGCTGGCGCAGCCCTTGACGCGGGCGGAGTACCGGGGCGGCCAGGGGATGGTGCCGGGCGGATTGTATTCACACGCGGGGCAGCAGGCCGAGTGGCAGGCGATGGCGGGGGCCGCGTTTGGCGGTGTGGAGGGTTGTGAGGCGACTGAGATTCCTTTACCGGTCTGGCTGGGCGGGGGGAATGGCCCGGTGTTACGGGGAGGCGGGGAGAACGCGCGGATGACAGGGGTGAGCAACCTGCTGCGCGTGGATGACGGGCTGGCGATGGTGCGCGGGGCGAACACTCTGACCGGAGTGGGGCTGGCGCAGTCGCGGATGCTGGAAGAGGCGTTGGACGGGATTGCTCCCTTGACGACGGCGTTCCCGAATACGCCGTTGGGACGGCAGTTGGCGCGGGCGGCGCGGATGATCCAGGCGCGGGGAACGCTGGGTGTGAAGCGGCAGATTTTTCTGGCGGCGATTGGCGGGTTTGATACGCACGAGCGGCAGTTGACCGACCAGGCGGCGGCGCTGGCACAAGTGAGTGGGGCCATGGCGGCGTTTTATCAGGCAACGGTGGAGATGGGGGTGGGCGACCAGGTGGTGACGTTTACAGCGAGCGAGTTTGGGCGAACGCTGCAGCCTTGTGGCGGGGGGACGTTGGGATCGGACCACGGGTGGGGGAGCCACCATTTGATTGTTGGCGATGCGGTGAAGGGTGGCGAGGTTTACGGGAAGTTTCCGGCGATGGCGCTGGATGGGCCGGACGATGCGACAGGGCGCGGCGTCTGGATTCCGACTACCGCTACCGCCCAATACGGGGCGGCGTTGGGGCAATGGTTTGGGATGGGTGAAGAGGCGCTGGCCGCGGCGTTCCCGAATTTTGAGAGTTTTGCGGGTGGGGCGCCGGGGTTCCTGGCGTCAAGCTAGAGCTCGGGTCAACAGGTTCTTGGTGATGCGCTGGACACGGGGGTCTGGGCCCAGAGGGCGGGCCCAGTGGGACCAGGGGAGGATGTGGCCGGGAGGGCTCGACAAGCCCTGGGCCCACCAGATGGTGGCGGCGTTGAAGACGAAGTTGTTCTTGGGTCCGGGATAGATGGTCGCGGTGTAGTGGCTGGGGGTTTTGCCTCCGCTCAAGACGTCACCTTCCGCTACGACTTCGAGGCCGGGGATGGGGGCGGGGTCGCCGTGATGCTCCCAGCCGACCAGGCTTTCGATGCGGTCTCCCTTCTTCATGCCGGTGCCTTGGAAGATCCAGTGTTCGGGCTTGGTACAGATCCAATCGCCGCCTCCGTTGAAGGGGTAGACGCTGTGGGCGCCCATGAGCGCGTTGGCTTTGGGACCTTCCATCGGGAAGGGGTATTTGAGGAATTTGTCCATGCCGCCGTAGACACCGCCGTAAAGACCTTCGCGGCTGATGACGCGGTTGGGACGGCCGTCGGCGCTGGGTTGAAAAGGGGTCACGCCCATGACGGAGTCGCCGCTTAAGTAGAGATGCGTGGTTCCTTTTTGGACGCTGGCGAGGGCGCCGTCGTACTGGCGGAGGTCCCAGTATTCGTCGTGGCCGACGCTTAAGAAGACTCTCGAGCGCAGGAACTGGGCGGGGTCGATCATGTCCGAGTTCGATGTGTAAGTGACGTCGTAGCCCTGGCTTTCGAGCCAATAGGCGAGGGGGAACTCCCAGAGGAGAAATTCGCCGGAGCCGAGGGAGAGGGGGTGATCGTAGATCTGGGCGTACTTGGCGTAGGGTTTGTCGAAACTGGTGGCGACAGAGGGAGCCCAGGCGTGGCGGGGGTCGGTGTAGAGCGAATAGTCATCGGGCCAGCGGTTGTAGGCGGCCCAAGTGTTGTCGCTGCATTGGAAGGTGATGGCGGCGCGGCGGCGGTCCTTGACGATGAAGATGATGTAGCTTTGCCAGGGGTGTTCGGTCTTGGACTCGGGGATGGCGGTGAGCTTGCCGAGGTAGACGCCGGAGGGCCAGGCGGCGGGGATTTTGAGGGTGGTAATCGGCTCCCACCGGCAGGCGCGGAGGCGGTTGGGGCCGATGGGGGGATCGGGTTGCGGGCGGGCTTGGAAGGGGCCGAGCTGGGTGATATGGCGGGCGCCGGCGCCGCCGTAGTAGCCCATGCGGAAGATGTCGATGGTGCAGCGGCGGGCGGGGTTGGCGGAGACGTGGATGGTGAGCGTCTCGCCGGCGTGGAGGGATTGCTGGCCACAGTAACCTTCGATGAGGGCGGAGCGGAAGCCTTTGCCGGCGTTGGGCCAGACTTTGGAGAGTTGCCAGCTGGGCGTGCCGGGCTTTTGGTTTTCGTTAGGAATGAGGGCCGCCGAGGCGGCGGCTTGGAGGAGTTCGCGGCGGCGCATGGGGACTATCGTACGCTACTGGGTCCAGCTGGCGGTTTGAAGCCAGCCGGTGTTGTTGAACTGGGCGTCGGTGGCGAGGAAATAGAGATTTTGCGCCGTGGTCAGGTACGACCCGCGGCGAGTGGCGTAGAGATTGAACGTATTACCGGTGAGGGAGAAGCCTTCGATGGCGCACTGGTTATTGGTGAGGGAAGACAGGCTGGAGAGCGTGTCGTTATAGAGGAAGACGGCGTTGGCGGCACGGTCGTAGAAGCCGTGGCAGGTGTTTTGCGGGATGGTGGGGGTGGGGTTGATCAGGAAGTAAACGCGGGTCCAGTTAGGCAGGGCCGGGGTGAAGGGGAGAGCCCAGGAGCCGGTTTGGAGCCAGCCAGTGCCGTTGGTGGTGCTATTGGCGGCCCAGATGTAGAAATTCTTTTGGGTAATGCTGGTTAGGCTGAAGGTGAGGGCGACGGACAGGTCCGTCCCGTTGACGGAAGCGACGGCGGGGGAGAGAGCGCACTGGCTGTTGGCGAGGCCGGGGGCGGGACCGGTGAGAGCATCGTTGTAGAGGAACGTCGTGTTGGACGGGCGGTCGTAGAAGCCGTGACAGGTGTTTTGGGGGATGGAGGGAGAGGGGTTGATGAGAAAGTAGAGGCGGTCTGTCTCACGGAGGAGGAAGGTGAGGGTTTGCGTGTTGTTAGTCGGGTTCACCGGGGTGGCGCTGAGCAGGGCGGGCTGGGCGGCGCCGCGCCAGGAGGCCGATTGGACCCAGCCGGTGCCGTGATCCTCTTTGTCGACGGCCCACAGGTAGAGGTTGCGAGTCTGGTTGGAGAACGGCGCGGAGAGGGACAGACGGAACTGGAGAGTGAGATCCGCGCCGGCGGTGGTGGCGGAGATCAGAACGATGGTGCACTGGGAATTCGTCAGCGAACTGAGGTTCGTTAGCGCGTCGTTGTAGAGGTAGACGGCGTTGGAGGCGCGGTCGTAGAAGCCGTGGCAGGTGTTGGCTGGAATGGCGGTGGAGGTGTTGACGAGGAAGTAGACGCGGTTGAGATCGTCGGGACCATCGGGATCGGTGATGACGGCGGTGAAAACTTGCGCGGGGGCGCTGGCGGCGGCGGGGGCGACAGAGGTAACGACCGGAGGCTGGGAGAGCGGAGGCAGGACTGGTTCCCAGGCGCCGAACCAGTTCCAGCCGGAGTCGGCGCCGTCATCGTACTGGGCGCGGACGTAGAGGTTCTGGACGGCGGCGGAGTAAGGAACGAGGAGTGTGACACCGGTGGAGAGGGAGTTCGCCGAGGTCCGGGTCGGGGCGGTGATGGTGCACTGGGCGGCACCGGAGGAGGTGAAGGAATTGGCTGCCACGTCGAGGGTGAGGTAGCAGACGTTCGTGAGGGAGTTGGGGTTGGGGCTGAGCAGGAAGGAGACGCGAGTGACAGCGGAGGGGCGATCAACGGCGCTCCAGTTGACGGTGACGGTTCGGGAACGGCCGGGGAGGGGGGAGGCGGTCATGGCGCCGGTGGGGGAGAGGACGGGGGCGGTATAGATCCAGGACTGGGTTTGTCCCCAGCCGGTGCCGAGCCCCTGCTGATCGACAACCCAGAAGTAGACGTTCTGGTGTCGGGTGGCGTAGGCGCCGGTGAGAGTGATGCTGGTGTTGAGGCGGACGTCGCCGGCGGTGAGAACGGGCGGGAGGGAGGAGGCGCCGTTGATGCGGCACTGGCTGTTGCCGATGGAGCCGTTGGTGGCGGGCGCGAGCGGGCCGAGGAGCGAGCCGAGCGCATCGTCGTAGAGGTAATAGGCAGCGAGTGCGACGTCGTAAAAGCCGTGGCAGGTGTTGGGCGGGATGGCGGTGTTGCTATTGACGAGGAAGTAGAGGCGCTGGATGTTGGCGGCGCCATCGGCATCGGTGGCGTGGACGCTGATGGTGCTGGTGGGGCTGGTGAGTGTGCCGATGGAGGGGATGACGAGGGCGGGAGGCTGGCCTGCCACGACCGTGTATGACCAGGAGGAGAGCTGCGTCCAGCCGGTGTTGTTGGCCTGGCGGTCCTGCGCCCAACCGAAGACCTTACGGGGCGTGGCAAGGAAGCCGCGGGAGAGGGTGACGCCGGCAAGGAGGGTGAACGCGTTGCCGGTTTCCGACTGGATGCTGCTGGCGCTGCCGGAGATGGCGCATTGGGAGTTTGACAGAGTACCGGCGGTGCCGAGGGTGAGAGGGCCGTGGAGGACGGAGAGATCGTCGTTATAGAGATAGAGCGCGCGGGTGGAGGGGAGGTAGAAGCCGTGGCAGCTGTTTTGGGGGATGGCGGGTCCGGACTCGATGAGGAAGTAGAGGCGGGAGATATCGGCAAAGCCATCGGCATCGGTGACGCGGAAGGCGAGGGTTTGCTGGAGGCCGTCGAAGGCGGTGGAGCCGGGGTTGGAGACGATGGGCGGGTTGCCGATGACGGCGGACTGAGTGACAGTGACGGTTTGGCCGGCGACGAGGATGGTGCCGGTGCGGGGGGCGCCGGGGTTGGCATCGGCGGTGTAGCGAACGGTGGCGGGGCCGGAGTTGACGTTGGGCCGTATGGGGGTTTTGGTGTGAATCCAGGTGGGATGCCCGGCCAGGTTCCAGGAGCAACCGGCGCCGGTGGCGATGGTCACGTCCAGGGGAGTTAGCGTCGTGTAGAGCTGGAAAGAGGTGGGAGATACCGTGAAGGTGCAGGGATTGGCGGCCTGCTGGATGATGAGGGTGGCGCCGGGGGCGATGGTGACGGTGGCGGTGCGTGGGGTGTTGGTATGGTTGACCTCGACAAAAAGGACGAAGCCGGGCTCCGTAATCTGCGGATAGTAAGAGCCGGGGAGAACGACCGCCCAAGGCTGATCGACGGTGGCGGACCAGGGGCAGCCGGTGCCCGCGGTGACGCCGATAAAGGGAATGCCGCCGGCGGCGGAGAAGTTCCGCGTTTGGCCTTGGAAGCTGTAAACGCAGTTGGCGGACTGAGTGACGGGGATGGTCTTACCGGCGATGAAGGCGTAGCCGGAGCGGGCGGCGGAAGAGGTAGGCGGGACCGTGACAGTGGCCTGGGAATCGCTGACGGCGGTGGTGGCGATCCAGTCATCGGAGGAAGACGCGGTCCAAGGACAGCCGGGCGTGGTGGTGACCGTGAAGGTGGTGGTGCCGCCGGCGATGGGGACAGTGAGAGTGGGCTGAGAGACGGTGTAGGCGCAGGTGGAAACGTAGGAGATGCGGGTGAGGAAGCCATCGGTGCCGGCCGTTTGGGCCGAACCGGTGGTGACGGGGAAGGTGGCGGCGGTGGTGACGCCGCCGAGCAGGACGACGCCTGGGGCGGCGACGGCGAGTGCGGTGCCGGTGGTGGAGGCGCTGGGGCCGTACCAGAAGGTGGAATCGAGGAGGTCGCCGGCGGGATTGGCACGAACGAGCATGGCGGCTGGGTAGGCGGTTTTGAGATTCGGCATGAGAGGGAGTCCGGGAGCGGCGGGGAGCGGGTCCATGTATTGATTGGCGACGGCGTGGGTGGTGCCGTCGGGTTCGACGGCGATGCGATTGAAGCCGGAATTGTTGGGTACGCGGTTGGCGTAGAGGATGGTGGTGGCGGCGGGGTCGATTTTAGCGAGGAAGCCGGCGGAGCCGGTGCCGGTGCCGTTGGTTGCGGGGAAATCATCGGAGTGGGTGCGGCCGGCGAGGTAGATATTCCCGGCGGCATCGGTGGCGATGTCCCTGAGGTCGTCGAGGTAGTTACCACCGAAGAAGGTGGCGAATTCGGCCGTGGCGCCGGAGGGGGAGAGCTTGAGGATATAGCCGATGTCGTTGGAGCCGGGTGTCTTGACGGGTTTGATGACGCCGGGGGTGGTGGGAAGATCGGTGCTGGAGGTGGTGCCGGCGAGGAGAGCGGCGCCGGAGGGGGTGAGCAGAATGCGGGTGAAGGTGGCGCCGCCGGAGCGGGCGGAGTAGAGGAGGGTGGAGGCGGAGGGGTCGAGCTTGGCGATGAAGGAGGCGTTGAAGGCGGCGGAGAAGCCGCGGAAGGAGCCGGGGGTAAGGGGGAAGTCGGAAGACCGGGTATTGCCGGTGAGGAAGATGTTGGCCTGGGCGTCGAGGGCGATGGAGCGGATTTCGTCGTAGTTGGAGCCACCGAAGAAGGTGGAGAAGAGGAGCTGGGTGCCGGCGGCGTTGAGCTTGGCGAGGAAGGCCTCGGAGGTGTTGGTGGCGTTGATGCTGGGTGGCGTGCGGAAGGCGCCGGGCGTGACGGGGAAATCGGCGGAGAAGGTACGGCCGCCGAAGACGGCGTTGCCGGCGGGATCGATGGCGAGGGATTGAAGGATTTCGGCTTGGGAGCCGCCGAGGTAGGAGGTGAAGAGGACGGTTTTGGCGTCGGGGGAGAGTTTACGGACGAAGGCATCGGTGGCGTTGTAGCCGGCGGCGAAGAGATTGCCGGAGGCGTCTGTGGCGACGGCGGTGAGGGTATCGGCGGAGGGGGAGCCGATGAGGGTAGAGGCTTCGACGACAGGATCGATGGTGAGCGGGAGTGACGGGTTGTGGGGACCGAGTTGGAAGCGGACTTCCTGGCGGGAGAGCGCGAGGCTGGCGCGGACGGGGGTTCCATTCTGGTGGGCGGACGGGGCCAGGTGTTTGAGTTGGAAGTTGGCGGCTTGGACGAGGAGTTGGCCGTTTTCCAGGCGCAAGGACGCGTTGGGAAAACGGAGGCGGATCTGGGCGGGATTGGCGTTGGGGTGGAGGACGAAGTCGTATTCGAGGTTGGCGGCATTGGGATAGAAGAGGAGGTCGATACCGGGAAAGATCCGCGGGTAGGAGACGGATCGGAAATGGGGGACGCTGGTGATGGGGCGGGGGGGGCCGGAAGTAGTTGGAGATCTGTTGGAGGCGTTGGGCGGGCTGGGGTGGGGACCAGCGGGCGCCGGGGATGAGCATGGGGATCCGCTGGCCGTCAGGGCCGACGAAGACGGGACCGGCTGGGGAGAGAATAAGGCGGGATTGGCCCGAGCGGGCGACGAAAGAGCCGGAAGGAGCGTCGGGAAACTGGCCGTTGTTCTGTTCGAAGGAGGGAGCGGGTTGAGCGGAAAGGGAGGCTGGGAGAGCCAGTGCGATGAGAGCCAGGAAGCGACTCATATTGGCCTCTGCCTCAGTGTACTCCCGATTCCCGTATCTGCGGAACGCGATAGGATGAGGAACAAGCCCATGAGCGACAAGATCACCGTTCTGCTGGATGAATGGGGAAATGGGGACCGGACGGCGCTGGACCGTTTGCTGCCGCTGGTGTATCCGGAGTTGCGCATGCTTGCGGCGGCATGTTTGCGGCGGGAGAATCCGGGGCATACGCTGCAGGCGACGGGGTTGGTGCACGAGCTGTTTTTGAAGCTGCTGAAACGGCGGGAGGCGAACTTCGAGGGGCGGGCGCATTTCTATGCGCTGGCGGCGAAGCTGATGCGGCTGGCGTTGATCGACCATGCGCGGAGCGCGGCGGCGATGCGGCACGGCGGAGGATTGGCGCGGGTGCCGTTGCACGAGGAGATGCCGTGGATGGACGCGGCGGGGCCGGGAGTGATTGACCTGGACCGGGCGCTGGTGGAGTTGGAGGCGCTGGACGCCGAGCAGGCACGCATGATTGAGATGCGGTTTCTGATGGGGTGCACGGTGGAGGAGACGGCGGAGATATTGGGGGTATCGCGATCGTCGGTGGACCGGAAGGTACGGATGGCGCGGGCGTGGCTGTTTGCGCGGTTGGGATACCGTGACGCATCGGGCGGGTAAAACTCGCTAATAAGGGTGACATGACACCGGAAGAACGCTGGCGGCGGGTACAGGCGCTGTGTGAGCAGATTGAGTCGCTGCCGGCTGGGGAGCAGGAGGCGGCGTTGGCCGGGGCGGAGCCCGATGAGGGTGTGCGGGCGGAGGTGCGGGAACTGCTGGCGGCGTTAGTTGGGGAGGAGCGGGCACGGCAGGAGATGGACGGGCCGCGGGCGGCGATGGCGTTGCCGGCGCGGATTGGCGAATATGCGGTGACGGGGCTGCTGGGACAGGGCGGGACGTCGACGGTGTATGCGGCGTTGCGGCACGGGCAAGGGGTGGCGGTGAAGGTGCTGCACGGGTATTTGAACAACCGGGAAGCGGTGGAGCGGTTCCAGCGGGAGCAGACCATTTTGACGAAGCTGGACCATCCGGGGATCTGCCGGGTGCTGGACGCGGGGATCACGGCGGAGCAGCAGCCGTATCTGGTTTTGGACCGCGTGGTGGGGCAGCCGATCGACGAGTATTGCAACGCGCGGCGGCTGGGATTGGCGGAGCGGATTGGGCTGGTGGTGGCGGCTTGCGAGGCGGTAGGGGCGGCGCATCGGAACCTGGTGGTGCATTTGGATTTGAAGCCGGGGAACATTTTGGTGACGGCCGATGGGCATTTGCGATTACTGGATTTTGGGACGGCGAAGCTGTTGGACCCGATGGGGGCGTTGACGACGACGCGGCACCTGACGCCGCTCTATGCGAGTCCTGAGCAGTTGCGGGGCGAGGCGGTGACGACGGCGTGCGATGTGTATGGGTTGGGGATGGTGCTGTTTGAACTGCTGGCGGGCGCCGGGCCATACCGGAGCGCGTCGATTGTTTCGGTGGCGGAGCGGGCGGCAACCGGGGGCGGGACGGTGACGCTGGCGGAGAAGGCGACGGCGGAGGCGGCGGCGGAGCGGGGGATGGGGCTGGAACGGCTACGGCGAGAGCTGCGGGGGGATATCGAGACCGTTGTGCGAAAGGCGCTGGCCGGGGAGCCGGGGGAGCGGTATGCGAGCGCGGGGGATTTGGCGGCGGATTTGCGGCGGTATTTGGAGAGCCGTCCGGTGTTGGCGAAGCGGCAGACGGTGGGGTACCGGTTGCAGAAGTACGCCAGCCGGAACCGGGGGGCGGTGGCGGTGACGGCGCTATTGGCGATGGGGCTGGCAGGATCGTTGGGGTATGGCTTCTGGCAGCAGCGGCGGGCGTTGGCCGAGGAGCGGCGCGCGGCGACGGTGGGTCGGTTTTTGGATTGGATGATATCGACGTCGAACCCGAACTACGGGGGGCGGGACGGGATGACGGTGGTGGAATTGGCGGAGCGGGCGGAGGAGCGGTTGGCGGCGGGGGCGATTCCGGACGGAGGAACGGCGGCGTGGCTGGAGGGGAGTTTGGCGAGTGTGCTGTTCCAGGGGGGAAAGCCGGAGCGTGGGTTAGCGGTATCGCGACGGGCGTTTGCGCGGGCGCAGGGGAGCGGGGATGCGGAGGCGATGGTGGCGGCCGGGGTGGGATTGGGGTTGAACTTGTTAAGCGCGGGGGATTGCGCGGGGTCGGTGGGCGTGATGGGGCAGGTGGATGGAGTAGTGGCGCGAGGCGGGGTGCCGGTGGAATCGCGGGTGACGTATTTGGTCGGGAGGGACCAGGTGCGGGGTGCGTGCGAGAGCGGCGGGGGCGGGAAGCTGACGGAGGAGGCGGCGCGGCTGGTGCGGGAGATTCCGGACGCGAGTTTGCGGACGGGGATGCCGGCGCGGATTTTCAAGGCGCTGGTATTGAACGGGTATGTGCGGGCGTTGGCGCGGCAGGGGCGATTTGCGGAGGGTGTGGTGGCGGCGGAGGAGGGGTTGCGGCTGGCGGCGTTGGACCAGGACGGGCGGAGCGCGCAGGTGGCCTTGTTGCAGAGCCGTTCTGTTGCGGAGTATGGGGGCGGCGACAAGGAGAAGGCCGCGCGGACGCTGGAGGAGGCAGTGGTGTTGGCGGAGGGGTATTCGGCGCCGTTTGAGGCGATCCGATTGCACGCGATGGCGGGGCGGCGGGTGGCGGAAGTGGGGCGGAAGGAGCGGGCGTTGGAGTTGGCGGACCGTTCCTTGGCGTTGGCGGACGGGCACCGGGCGGAGCTCGCGGCGACGCGGTGGATGGTGCTGATTGACGCGGCGATTGTGTATGCGCGCGCGGGGCGTTGCGACAAGGTGCCGGGGTTGGTGGCGCAGGTGGATGCGCTGACCGGGGGGAAGATGGTGGCCGATTGGAAGGGGAACCGGTACGCGGTGGAGGCGGGATGTTTGGCAGAGATGGGGCGAATGGGGGAGGCGCGGGACAAGGCGCGGATGGCACTCGCGGCGGCGGGGAAGGTGTGGGGAGCGGGGTCGGGCTTTCGGAAGCGGATGGAGGAGCTGGTGGGTGGGGGTCAGTAGAGCCTGGTTTTGTAGGCGTCTTCGATGTTGGCTTGCATGTCTTCGGCGGTGTCGGGGATTTCGATCTGGTCCTTGAGCATGTGGCCGTAGGGCGGGATCTGGGCTTTGTAGTCGTCGTGCCAGAGCTTGGAACGGATCAGCGCCTTGCCACAGTGGAGGAAGGCTTCGTGGACGGTGATGACGAGGGCGGTGGCGGGGTGGTTGCCGTTCGTCGTCCAGCGATGGGTGAGTTCGGGGTCGGCGGTGATGCGGGCGGCGCCATTGACGCGAAGGGTCTCCTGGGCGCCGGGGATGATGAAGAGCAGGCCGACTTGCGGGTTGGCGAGAATGTTGGTGAGGGAGTCGAGCCGGTTGTTGCCGCGCCAGTCGGGGAGGGCGAGAGTCGAGTCATCGAGGATGTGGACGAAGCCAGGCGCGTCGCCGCGGGGGGTGACGTCGGCGCCATCTGGACCTTGCGTGGCGAGGGTGCAGAAGGGGCTTTTCTCAATGAAGGCGCGGCAGTGGATGTCGAGCTTGGAAAGGGTTTTCAGGCGGGCGCGTTCGAGCACGGGAGGGTAAAGGGCGCGGAGTTCTTCGAGGGTGGAGATGAGGTGGTCCGGCATGCGTATTAGCTTATCGCTGTCATCGTTAGTGGGGCGGGTGGACGAAGTGCTATTATTCCGGCGGAGGGCCGTCAGATATGCGGATGGTGTGCTTTTTCCTCTTGTGCGGAGCCCTGCGCGCGGCGACGTATTGCGATGAGCCGAAGGGGGTTTCGGCGGGTCTGCGGCGGTCGCGGGAGCAATGGGACTTGCCGTTGACCGGGGACGCGCGCCAGGCGGCGCAGCGGAAGATTCTGACGGAGCTGGTGGCGCAATTTCCGGACGACATTCAGGCGAACCGGCGGTATCAGAACGACGCGGGCATTCCTAGAGCCGAGCTGATTGCGCAGTACAAGAAGCGTCTGGACGCGGCGCCGGATTCAGCGCTTTCCATTTACTTCTATGCGCTGTCGCTCGATTCCAAAGACTCGGCGGAGAAGACGCGGCTCTACCAGGTGGCGCTGGACAAAGACCCAACGATGGCGTGGCCGCACATGGCGTTGGCGTATGACTACAGCTTCGGGGCGAACATGGACAAGGCCAAGGCGACGGCGCAGGTGGACGCGTTCTTTGCCAAATGCCCGACCTCGTACGACTTCTACACGAACCGGATGCTGGCGACGGTGGCGTCGCCGGCGGTGATGAAGCGGGGAGCGGCGGCGCTGCGGGAGCGCGTGGAAGCGGAGACGGATCCAGACTTGTTCGGAATCTATGAGCATTTGTGGATGTTGGAGTTTAAAGCGTTGCCGCCGGAGGAGCACCCGGGATTGCGGGCGCGAGTGGCGCGGGATGTAGCGCGAATCCGGAAGGCGGCGCCGGTGTTGCCGCTGGCGATGCTGCGAGTGATTCACGGCGGGTTGAAGCAGACAACTGACGCGGCCGGGGCGGCGGCTATGGCGGAGGAGATTGTGCGGGCGTATCCGCAGTCGCGCGATGCGATGGACTTTGTGATGGAGAAGTGGCGGAAGGAGAATCCAGCGCCCGATACCGATGCGTTCCGGACGGCGCTATACAAAGTCTCCGGTGAGTGGATTGCACGATGGCCGTCGAATGCGCCGGCGCGGGCGTCGCGGTTCGACACAGCGATGCGTTTGCATTCTTTGTCGAACGAAGAGGTTCGGGCGGCGGGGGAGCAGCTGTTGGAGTTTCTGAAGAGTGGAGATTCGATCTACGGGTTCCAACCGTGGGAGCACACGCTGGCGGAGGAGTATTTGCGACGGGGTGCGTATTTGGATCAGGTGGCTGGGTTAGCTTCGGCGGGGTTGGCGGTGGTGCGGAAGCGGACGGAAGAGCAGGGACGGGAACAGATGCCGGCGGCGCTGCGGCAGCGGATGACGAGTCCGCTGCGGGCGGCGGAGATTGCGACGGTTGACCTGCTGGCGCGGGTGGGGAAGCGCGCCGAGGCCGAGCGGTTGGCGGCGCGACTGGCGAGTTTGACCGCGGATGGGCCTTTTGAGACGGCGATGCGGTGGCAGGCGGAGACCCGGGTGGCGGAGCTAGCGGGGCGGCCGCTGGATGCGGTGGTTTATATGGAACAGGCGCTTGGGGGTGGGGCGGAACAGGTGAAGGAACGCCGGCGGGCGGAGGCGAAGCGTCTATGGCTGGCGGCGGGTGGGACGGAGAAGACGTGGGCACTGCGGCGGGGGACAGGGGTGCTGGAGGCGAAGACTGAGTCGGCGTGGACAAAGCCGGAAAAGGCCATTGGAAAGTGGGAATTGAGGGACATTGCCGGGAAACAATGGGTGAGCGGAGAGTTGGCCGGGAAGACCGTTTTTGTGAATGTCTGGGCGACGTGGTGCGGGCCTTGCCGGGCGGAGCATCCGCATTTTCAGAAGCTGTACGAAAAGTTGAAGGACCGCAAGGATGTGGCGGTGATCAGCTTCAACGTGGATGACCAGGTGGGCCTCGTCCAGTCGTACCTGAACGAGGGGAAGTATACGTTCCCGGTGTTGTTGGCGGACCGGTTGGTACGGGAGACGTTGGAAGCGGTGAGCATTCCGCGAAATTGGTTGATCGACGGGACGGGCGTGCACCAGTTGGAGCAGGTTGGGTTTATGGAAAGCAGTGACTGGATAGAGAAGATGATGGCTGGGATTGAGAAGGTGAAGTAGCGCGCGTTGCGCACCTCTGGCTGGTTGATATATAAACAACACACCGTTTCTTTACAGAGGTCAACGTGAGACTACTACTACTGCTTTGCTTGCCCGCCATCGCCATGGCGCAGGATACCCGCGGAAATATTTCAGGCACCGTGACAGACGCGCAGAACGCCACGATCAGCGGGGCCGCCGTGACGGTGACGAACACCGGCACGGGGACGCGGACGAAGCTGTTGACCAATGGGAGTGGCTACTACGAAGCGCCCTTGCTGCTGGCGGGGGAATACAGCGTGACGGTGGAGAACACCGGGTTCAAAAAATCGGTACGGAGCGGAATCACGCTGGTGATCGGCGACCGGATACAGATTGACGTGCGGCTGGAGGTGGGCGGGACGACGGAATCGGTGACGGTGACGAGCGAGGCGCCGATGTTGGATACGAACTCAGTCTCGTCCGGGCGGAACATGACGAATCGGGAGATCATGGACCTGCCGGTTTTGGGGAACAACATTTCCGCGCTGGCGCGAATGGCGCCGGGTGTGCAGGTTCCGGGGACGACGCAGTTTCTGGTGCAGGGGCAAATAGGCGGCGGGTCAGCGTACACGATGCCGGGCGGCGTGGGCGGGAATGAATGGTCGATGGACGGGGCGTCGACGAACGGGACGGACCGGCGGACGGCGATTATGCCGAGCCCGGATATTGTCGATGAGTTCAAGATTGAGACGTCGAACTTCGATGCGTCGTTCGGGCATTCGACAGGGTTGAACATTTCGATGTCGACCAAGAGCGGGGCGAACGCGCTACACGGGTCGGCGACGTATCAGTACATCAATCAGCGGTGGAACGCGGCGTCGTTCTTTGTGAAGCAGGCGCGATGGGCGCAGGTGGCGGCGCTGAACGCGGCGGGGAACCGGGCGGGCGCGGATGCATTGGCGGCGCAGCCGATGTTGCCGGCGGGGCACACGAACAACTATCACGGGACGGTGAGCGGGCCGGTGGTGATTCCGAAAGTGTTCGACGGGCGAAACAAGTTGTTCTTCTTCCTGGGGTATTCGGGGTTGAAGAACCAGCAGGCGGCGCGGCCGAGCGAGATCAACTACACCGTGCCGACGATGGCCATGCGGGACGGCGATTTCTCCAAACTGCTGCAGGTGCGGACGAATCCGGCGCGGTATCAGGTGTATGATCCGTTGACGACGCGGCCGGACCCGGCGCGGCCGGGGCACGTGGTGCGGACGCCGTTCGCGGGCAACATCCTGCCCAGGCAACGGTTCCAGAACCCGATGTACGACTTCTACACGAAGCGCATGCCGGTGCCGAACAACGACCCGACGGACCCCGGGCAGGAGCCCGTGAACAATTACCTGGCGACGGGGATGCCGAACAACGTGACGTACAGTTCGTGGAACAACCGGGTGGATTTCCAGGCGAGCCAGAAGCACCGGTTCTTCTTCCGCTGGCTGAAGAGCAACTTCATTGAAGACGCGCAGGACTACACGTATGAGACCGAAGCGGGGCTGATGGCGTGGAACGAGAAACGGCCGGCGTTGAGCGGGGCGGCGGACTGGACCTTTGCATTGAGCGCGGCGACAGTGATGAACGTAAGCGTGGACGCGACGCGATTCCTGACGCAGAACCAGCGCCTGGGCACGCGGAAGTACAAGCCGAGCGACGTGGGGTTGCCGGCCTACATGGACACCAAGTGTGGCGGGAGCTGCGTGTTGCCGCGCGTGGTGTGGCCGGGGATGACGGCGTGGAACGGAGACATGGTGCTGGGCGTGCAGGTGGACCCGGGGCCAACGGGTCGGCAGCAGGCGTTGAAGTACAACATCACCCACATCCGCGGATCGCACTCGATCCGGGCGGGCGTGGACATGCGGCAGCATTACCGGACGCTGATCCAGAACGGCGGATTGACGTCGGGCAACTTCACCTTTGCCAATAATTTTGTCCGGCGTGACGAGGACGGGTTCAACCCCGCCGGAACGCTGGGCCTCACGTGGGCGACGTTCGCGCTGGGCATCCCGACGGGGATGGGCGTGGACACCAACGATACCTTTGCGATGATGAGCCCTTACTATGCGTGGTACGGGCAGGACACGTGGCGGCTATCGCGGAATGTGACCGTAACGCTGGGGCTGCGCATGGAATACGAGCAGGGGCCGACGGAGCGCTACAACCGCGCGATCGCCTACTACGATCCGAACCTGACGCTGCCGATTACGGCGGCGGCGCAGGCGGCCTATGCGCGAAGCCCGTTGCCGGAGGTGCCGGCGAGCCAGTTCGCGGTGAAGGGCGGCTCGGTGTACGCGGGCGTAGGCGGCGTGGACCGGCGGCTATGGGCGAGCGAATTGATGTGGCTGCCGCGCGCGTCGCTGGCGTGGCAGGCGAATACGAAGACGGTAATTCGCGGCGGGTACGGCGTGTTTTTTGACACGCTGAACGCGATGAACCAGGGGCCGGACCAGTCCGGTTTTTCGCGGGCGACGAACACGGTGTTGACGAACGATTTCGGGCAGACGTGGAACGCGGGAAACCCGGGCGCCGGCATTTCACCGCTCCGGGATCCGTTCCCGGTGCGAGCGGACGGGACGCGGTTCGATACGCCATTCCGCGACTCGCTGGGCGCGATGGCGCGCGTGGGCCAGGGCTTCACCTATACGCCGTATGACCGGCGCCATCCGCGCGTGCAGCGCTGGCGGATGGGAATGCAGCGCGAGGTATCGAACAACATGATGGTGGAGGCGGCGTACTGGGGGCAATGGTCCGATCGAATTCTGTTGACGCAGCGCCAGGATCCCTTGCCGGAGACCTACTGGGCGACGGGCAATGTCCGCAACAACGCGATTGCGAATGAGATGAACCGGCAGGTGCCGAATCCGTTCTTGCTGAGCAACTTCACGGAACTGCGCACATCGAATCCGGTGCTGTATCAGAACCTCTCGACCCTGGGACGGTTTACGAGCCCGACCATTGCAAAGAATGCGCTGTTGCGGCCGAATGCGCACATGAACGGGTTGAACAACAACTCGGTCCCGAATGGGCAGGCGCGCACCCATGCGTTTGAGTTCAACTTTCAACGGCGGATGTCGGCTGGCCTCAACTTGAACGCCTCTTATACGCGGATGTTCCAGGACAACAAGACGATTTACGAGAACGAATTCAACTCGGCACCCTCGATCTGGTGGGCGAGCGACACGGCGCGCCCGCACCGCATTACGGCCACGGCGATCTACGAACTTCCGTTCGGGAAGGGGCGCCGGTACTTGCAGTCCGGCTTCCTGAATCACGTCTTTGGCGGATGGCAAACGGCGCTGACCTATGAGTTCCAGCCGGGGCCGCTGCTGGCGTGGGGGAATCTGATCTACAACGGCGACGTGAGCAAGTTTGAATCGGAGGCGTCGCTATCGGACAAGACGTTGAACCAGTGGTTCAACACGGCCTTGCCGTTTGAACGCAACGCGAACAACTTTTTCACGGGCCCGCACGTGCGGGTCTTCCCGCGGTTCTTCAACGGACTGCGCGCCGATGGGCTGAGCAATGCAAACGGAAACGTATTGCGTGAGTTCAAAATGTATGAGCGGTTCCGGATGCAGTTCCGAGCCGATATCATCAATCTGCAGAACCGATCGCAGATGAACCCGCCGGACCTGTCGCCGAACTCGACGAACTTCGGGCGGATTACGAGCCAGACCTCGTCGCTGAACCGGTTCTATCAGGCGCAACTGCGGCTGCAATTTTAAGGAGACTTTTGTGATGGACACGAAGATGGACAGACGCTCGCTGCTGCGCGGCGCGTTGGGGACGGCGGGGATCGTCGGCATTGAATCGACGTTCGGCGCGCTGCGGACCGACGCCGCGGCGGTGGGGCCGAAGGACAAGATCAAGGTCACCAAGATCGAGAGTTTTGTTTTAAAGAACTCGTGGGTGTTCGTGAAGATTTCGACCGACGCCGGGATCACCGGGTGGGGCGAAATGTTGAAGGACGACGCGAAGGCGTGCGCGGCCGGGGCGTTGGAGGTGGGCCACTATTTGGTGGGCCAGGATCCGACGCGGGTGACGCACCACTGGCAGGCGATTCACCGCGGGGCGTTCTACCGCGGCGGTCCCGTGAAAACGGCGATTTCGAGCGGCATCGACCAGGCGCTGTGGGACATCACCGGCAAGGTATACGGCGTTCCGGT
Source organism: Bryobacteraceae bacterium (assembly GCA_044358225.1). Taxonomy (GTDB): domain Bacteria; phylum Acidobacteriota; class Terriglobia; order Bryobacterales; family Bryobacteraceae. Next base: position 74,376 of record JBIKOG010000006.1, read on the forward strand.
GCACCGCTTAATGGGCGGGCCGACGCGGGACAAGGTGCGCGTGTACGGGACCATCAGCGAGAAGACCGGCGTGAACGCGATGAAGGCGATGGTGCGCGGGAACAAACGGGCGCCGTACAAGTACAACGAAGGCATGGGGTTCGTGGAAGAAGTGGTGGACCGCTTCAAGGGTCTGCGCGAGAAGATGGGCAAGTATGTCGACATCGGCGTGGAGTTCCACGGGGCGGTGCAGCCGCCGACGGCGATGACGATCATGAAGGCGCTGGAGCCGTACCATCCCTGGTTCTACGAGGAGTCGGCGCAGGCGTTGAACGTGGACGTGATGGCGGAGATGGCGAAGAAGACGCACATCCCGTTTGCCACGGGCGAGCGGATCTTCACCAAGTGGGGCTTCAAGGAGATTCTGGAGAAGCGGGCGGCGACGATCCTGCAGCCGGATATCTGCTACGCCGGCGGGATCACGGAGCTGAAGATTATCGCGGGCATGGCGGAGGCGTATTATTCGCCGCTGGCGCCGCACAATCCGCAGGGCCCCTGTTCGCTGGCGGCGAGTTTGCAGCTGGCCGCGTCGATTCCGAACTTCCTGATTCAGGAGCGCGGCGACAACGAATATACGGACCTGCTGGCGAAGCCGCTGCCGCCGGTGGTGGGCGGTTACCGGCCACTGCTGACGGAGCCGGGGCTTGGCATCACGATCGATGAGAACAAGCTGATGGCGCAAGTGGGCGAGCCGCGGCCGTACCGGACGGCGTTTGATGAAGACGACGGTTCGGTCGTCGACTGGTAGTCGTTTAAGGGCGATTCCGCACTGACGAAGGAGATGGGGGCAGTTGTAGACTGTCAAGAATGTCCCCTTCGTCAGTGCTTCTGGACCGCCGCGTGGAAATTGAGGCACAGCTTGAAAAAGTAGTCGCGAGCGACGCGTTTGGCGGTGCTTCAACGAATTGGTCCCGCTTGTTTCGCTACGTGGTGGAGAAGGCGCTGGCGGACGAAGCGGAGAGCCTGTTTGAGCGGTTGATCGGGGAAGAGGCGCTGGGCCGGCGGGCCGGCTACGATACGCAGGCGGACCGGATTGTCAGCGTGACCAAGAACCGGCTGGTGAAGGAGAAGTTGCCAGCCTACTACGCCGGGGATGGGCGTAGCGATCGGATCCGGTTTCACATGCCGCCGCGAGGGTTCCTGGTGGAGATCGAGGTGGTGCCGGAAGAGCTGCCGCTGGAGATGCTGCTGGACTACCACCGGGCGCTGCATAGCTACGATGGGCGGAGCGCCGAAGGGATGCTGGAGGCGATGTCGCGACTGGAGCGGCTGACGGCGGCGGCGCCGGGGCATGGAGCGTCGTGGGCACTGCTGGCGGAGATTTCGCTGGTGGTGGCGAACCTGTTTGGCGATCCGCGGGTCCTGATGCCGAAAAGCCGCGACGCGGCGGCGAAGGCGCTAGCGATCGACTGCCGTTTGTGGCGGGCGCACCTTTCGGCGGCAGGTTGCTATGGCAGCATGGACCGGGACTGGGAGCGGGCCTCGGAGCACGCGGCGATGGCGCTGCGCATTGGCGGCAGCCATGTGGCGTGCAACCACTTGTACGCCGCGGTGCTGGTGGGGCTGGGGAGGCGGGAGGAGGCCATCCGGCAGTTTGAGACGGCACTGTTTGGCGAGACGGAATTGGCGCGGGTGCGGGTGCTGCGGGCAGACCTGGCGCTGATGACGTGGGTCGCGGGAGACCTGGAGCGCACACGGGTGATTGTGGCTGATCTGCTGGCGGAGAATCCGGACAACTACCTGTACCGGGCGAACGAGGCGATTCTGCTGGTGGCCGAGGGGCGATACGCGGAGGCGGCGGCCGCGTTTGAACGTTCCGTGGAGCTCCTGGGGCACCCGTTCCTGCCCGGTTGGCATGCGTTTGCGATCGGAAAGGCCGGTGACCCGAGACGGGCGAGAGAGATCGCCGAGCGGTGGACGGCGACGCGGGAGTCGGGCGGCTTTATCCACGCCAGTCAGTTGTCGGCGGCCTGGCTGGGTGCTGGCGAGCCGGAGGTGGCGATCCGGATGATCGAGCAGGGCCTGAACGACGGCGAGCCGTTCATGATGTGGACGGGGTTGACGCCGTTTCACCGGGAGTTGCACGGGCACCCTCGGTTCGAGGCGATTCTGACGGCGGGCCGCTTCGCGCGCAGCTGACCGGGGCGAGGAAAAGTAACATACAGTAACTTGTTCAACGGACCGGGGTCCGGGAGAATCCTTCCATGCGTTCCCTCATCATAACTGGTCTTTTTGCGTCTTTGGCCGCATTCGGCGCCACGATACTTCCTATCACCAATCCTGCGTTCAATGGCGCCATCACCGGCAGCGCGCCGCCCGGAACGACGCTCGCCAGTCAGCTGGCCGAAGTCAATGGGATTCAGGGCGTGAAGCTGTATTTGGAGAGCCCGTTTTCGGGTGTTCCCCTCGCTCGAAGCAATGCGACACTGATTGCGATTTTGACGACGTCCGGCGTAGTGGGCGGAACGTCGACAGTCGCTGCCGGCACTACAACCACGATTGCCTGGGACTTCCAGTTGACCTACGACCCCGGCATCACGCTCAACAGCGTGTCGCTTGCCTTGGACATGTATACCCCGGGTGAACAAAACGTGATCACCTACCTGAACCAGGGTGCGCCGCTAACGTCGCTGGACGGTCGTCAGTTCACCGGATCGGTCTCAACCGATTTTCTGAATGCACTGGCGCCGGGCACGCAGGTGGACATTCAAGCCGTTGTGACGGCGAACCTGAATGCAACCGCTGGGCAGAACATCAGCCTGACGATTCCGAACTCCTCGATCGATATCAATGCGGCCGTGCCGACGTCGGTCCCGGAGCCCTCAAGCGCGGCGCTGGTGGCGATGGCCGGCGGGGCCTTGTGGTTGGCTGGCCGCCGGCGCCGCTAAGACTACAGGTCGGCCAGACGGGCGTCGGCGTCGCCGAAACGGTCGAGCTTGACGCCCATTCGGTCCATGATGGATAGGTACAGGCTGGCCGCTTTGCGGTTCTCGTTGCCGCGCTCCAGGTAGTCCAGGTTGCGGCCGGTTTTCAGCGTGCCGCCGCCTTTGCCGGCCAGGATCAGCGGCATCTGGTCGGCGCCGTGGGTGTCGCCGTCGAAGAGGTTCGACCCGCCCAGGAGCATGGAGTTATCGAGCAGCGATTGGCCGCCTTCGTCGATGGCTTTCAGCCGCTTGATGAGATAGGCGAACTGCTCCATGTGGAACTGATTCGTCTTCAGGTACATCGCCTCGGCGGTGGCGGCTTTGCCATTGTGGGTCAGGTCCAAATGCAGCGCGCCTTTGACGCCTTCCAGGAACTTGAAGTTCATCTGGGAGAGATCATTGTTCAACATGAGCGTGACGATGCGGGTCTTGTCCATCTGAAAGGCGAGGACCACCAGATCGAGCATCAGCTTCATGTGATCGGGCACGTTCTGCGGCAGCTTGTCGCTGGGCCGGGGCATGTTGGGCTTGGAGATCGTCGGCTTCCAGCCTTCGATACGCTCCTCCTTCCCCGCCCGTTCAATGCGCTTTTCGATGTCACGGATGGACTCGAGATACTCGTCGAGTTTCACCTTGTCGTTGCGGCTGATCTTGGGCTGGAGGGAGTGGGAGTCCTCGAGGACCGAGTCGAGAATGGTCTTATCGAGCACGCGGCCGGAGCCATCGCCGACGAGCTGATCGAACGTCCGGGCGGGGTAGATTTCCTTGGTCGCGGGCTTGGTGGGCGAGACCCAGGAGAGGCAGCTGCCGTAGATCATCGACAGGCCGTCTTCCAGGCGGAGCTCGTTCGGCTCGATGCCCAGGGCGAGCGACGGGACCGCGGTTTGGGAGCCGATCCGCTGGGCGAGGACCTGATCGAACGTCGTGCCGACGCGGATGTCGGCCGGGTCGAGCGAGACCTTGGCGCCGGAGAGCATGTTGGGCATGCGGCCTAGGTGCGGGCTGGTAGAAACGAAAGCCTGCTGGTTGTAAAGACCGCGGAGGAAGTTGATGTCCTCGCGATGCGGCAGCATGGGCTTCACGGCTTCGCCGAGCTCCATCTGCGCGCCCTGGCCCTTGGCCCACCAGTGAATGGGTTCGACGCCGTTGGAGAAGTAGACGCAGGCGAAGCGCACGGGGGCCTTGTGATTGGCCGTGGTGGCGGCGGAGAGGGACTCCATCCAGGGCAGCGCGAGGGCGACGCCAGTGCCGCGGAGAAAGTGACGGCGGGAGGGATTGGGTTTCATCGTTTGATATCCTTCGCGAGTTCGGCGGGCTGTTCGCCGCGCCGGTAGCGGAACTGCGGACTGGTGACAATTTCGGTGGCGAGTTGCGTGAACGTCGCCTGGCCGCCGGCCTGGATGAGGCGGTCGACCAAGGGCTGGTCGGAGGCCAGCACGGTGCGCCCGAGGGCGTAGCCGAGCAGCTTGTGGGACATGTTGCGGAGCAGCTGGGGCTCCTGCGATTTTAGCTTCTGAATGAGGCCTTCGATGCCGATTTCGTCTTCGACGGGCTTGCCGTCCGCGTAGGCCTGCCGATAGCGGCCAACGGCGTCGTAGCGCTCAAAGGGGAAGCCGAGGGGATCGATCTTCGAATGGCACGCGGCGCACGTGGGGTTCTTCATGTGCTCGGTGAGGCGGGCCTTGATGGTAAGGCCGGCGGCGTCCTTGTCGTCTTTGGCGATAGGCGGGACGTTGGGAGGCGGCGGGGGCGTGGGGGTACCGAGGATACGGCGGAGGACCCAATCGCCGCGCTTAACCGGGCTGGTGCGCAAGGGGGCCGATGTGGCGGTGAGCACCGCGCCCATGCGGAGCAGGCCGCCGCGATGGATGTCGTTGGCGTTTTCGATTTTCTGGGTGCCGCCGGTGAGTTCCTTCTTCACGCCGTAGTGCTTGGCCAGGAGCGGGTTGGCGAAGGTGTAGTTGGCGCTGATGATCTCGCTGACCGGGCGATTCTGGCGGACGATGTAATCGAAGAAGGACGTGGCTTCTTCGTACATGGCGGTCTTCAAATCGTCAGTGAATTCAGGGAAGCGGGAGGTGTCGGCGCCCGTGTACTGATCGAAGCGGTAGAAGCCGAGCCACTGCCCGAAGAACTCAGTGGAGAGCCGGGCGGCTTTGGGGTCGGCCAGCATCCGCTTGGTTTGGCGGGCGAGCTGGGCGGGGTCGAGCAGTTCGTTCTTTTCGGCGGCGCGGCGAAGCTCGGCGTCGGGGAGCGAGGACCAAAGGAAGAAGCTCAAACGGTTCGCGAGTTCCCAGCTGGTGAGCGGGGCGCGCTTGCTGGTTTGGGCCGGCTGTTCCAGGCGGTAGAGGAACGCCGGGGACACCAGGACGCGGGCAATGACCGCGCGAATGGCGTCGGGATGGGACAGCTTCTGCGTCTCGCGCGACTGGGTGTAGAAGCGGCGTAGGCGGTCCTTTTCCAGCGGCGTAAGCGGGCGCCGCCAGGCTTTGGCGGCGAACTGAAGAGCGTCTTCGACGTGGCCGGGTTGAGCGGCGAGGATGGCCTTATCGACGGCGGCGTTTTCGGCCTTCAGCGCCTCAATGCGGGCTTGCGGCGCCTTCTTGTCTTCGAGGAACTTGACGTAGAGTTCGTGGAATTCGAAGGACGCGTAGAGGTCGTTCCAGGCCGTGTTGAGCTCGGCGCGGGTCTTATCGTCCAGGATGTTCTTCACCAGGAAATCGTCGAAGCGGTAGTACTTCAACTGGGTGTGGAAGGCGTTGCGTTCCGGGAGGCCGTAGGTGTTGTCGAAGTCGTTCGGGATCGGGTCGCGATCGGCGGGGTTGGCTTCGGCCTGCGAGTTCTGGGGGAGAACAGAGGCGAAGGAGAGAACGTCGTCGCGCCATTTGGTGTAGCCGGGCGACTTGGGGTCGGCCAGGAGGGTCCAGGCGGGACGGCCCTTGGTGACGTCGGCTTCGTTGGAAAGGGTGAGGCGGATGATGGCGTCGCCGGCGGCCTGCGGGAGCATGGCGGCCTCCATGTTGAAGGAGATGCCGCCGACGCCGGGGGGGAAGACGACGTGGAGCGGGACGACCGCGTCACCGGTCAAGGTAAAGCCCTTGCCGTCGGCGGTGAGGGTTAGCCGCTTACGGGACTCTTCGTCGATGGCGTCATAAAGGGACACCTCGCCGGCGGAACTGCGGTCGGTTTTGCGGAAGTTGACCTTGGCGTTGGTAAAGACGACGGCGGGCTTGTCTTTGGAACGCGGATTCAGCGAGACGGTGGTGAGGTAGACGGTTGCGTCCTTGATCACCCGGCGGGAGAAGTAGGGATACCGGAAGGAGTATGTGGTAACGGCCTTCAGCGTGTCGGCGCTGATGACCAGATTGCGTTCGTCGCCCGCGCCACCGGCGGCGAGGGCGCCAGCGGCGAACAGCACGCGCGGCCAGTTGATGATGGTCTTCTGGATCTCTTCGCACGCGGCGCGGACCTGTGCCTCCGGGGTCTTGGGGCCAGGGAGGGCTTTGAATTTGGAGACGGCTTCGGAGGTGGGGTAGGTGGGGTTGGGCTCGTTAACTACCTTCCAGATATGGTTGACGAAGCGGGGGGTGAGGCCTTCGCGGGCGCCGATGGATTCAAGCGTCGCGGTGGGTGTGCCGAGCGCCGCGCGGTGCTGGTAGCGCCAGGCGGTGTAGAAGGCCTTGTTGTACTTATCGAGGTTGTAGGGCAGCGCGCCTTCGGCACCGGTGGCGCGGAAGCCGTGGGTGGTGTAGATCTTCGTGATGCGGTTGAGGGCGGAGAGTTCGAAGCCGGTTTTGCCGGGGTCGGCGAAGAAGGTGAGGGGGCCGGCGCCGATGACGGCGTGGTTGGCGATGTACTTGGCGGTGGAGAGGTAGCGTTCGAGATTGGCGTCACCGAGGAACTGGACGTCGCCGAAATTGGTGAAGCCTTCGCCGCCGACCGAATCGGGGACGAAGTCACGGTCGAACTTGAAGTCGAGACCGGTGAGGTCGTTGACGGCGTAGGCGTATTCGCCGCTGGTGAGACGGCGGACGGTGACGCGGCCGGGGTCGCCCGCGTTCTTGGCGGCGTAGTCTTTCAGGGAATCGCGGATCCAGGAGACAACGCGGGTACGCTCGGCGTCAGTGGGCTGGGGGAGCTTGGCCGGGGGCATCCGCTTGGTTTCGATGGCGGTGGCCACCTTTTCCCAATGCTGGAAGCCTTCGCCGAAGCTGGGCTGGCTGGTGAGCTTTTCGAGACTCAGACCGCCCATGGCCGCTTTGCCGTGGCAGCTAAAGCAGTATTGACGCAGCAGTGGCGTGGGCGCTTCGGCAGCGGCCAAAGCGGCGGACAACAAGAGTGCGGGCGCAAAAAAGACGGGGCGCAGGATGTACATGATAGAAAAGCGAGGCTAAACGGGTTGTCGCCAGCCGCGCCCTGATTCTATCATTGGCGCCGAGGGGTCCGGTGTAGTTACCGGACACGCCTGCTAAAAACCACGTTCGTCGGGCGGGAGGGTGAACGATTCGATGGGTTCGGTTTCGATTTCAGGACCGGAGCCGGGGATGCGATCCGCGTTCTCCGCTTTTTTCTGCAGCCGTTTGGCCGCCTTTTCCTGGGATTTTTCCATACGGGCAGACTCTTTCTGCCGTTTTTTGAACGTTGTATGTGCTCTGGCCAAAGTTCCTTTCCGCGACCGGCTCGCGCCGTCGGTCAACGTCCGGCGTGCCAAGGGGTGTGGCTGAAGCCGGACTGAGCTTGCTCAACCCTAGTCTATCATGTGGGGTTTTGGCGGGCTGCAAAATCGCAAGGGGGCGAGTGGGATATGCTGGCGGAGTGCGGAAATGGATGCTGCTAGTGGTGGTGCTGCTGGCCGGATGCGGCGGGCCGGCGGAGACGCCTGCGTTTAAGGCGCGGTTTATCAAGGGCGGGTTGGACAATGATTTTGGAGAGTTCATCGACGAGCACGCGGGGAAAAAAGTGAAGCTGGACCTGCAGTGGGCGCCGGGGGCGTTTCAGGGCGGAGCGGAGCCCGACTTCGGTTTTTTTGTGCTGTTTGAGACCTGCGCGGAGCCGCTGGAGAAGGGCGAGGCGCCGAGTGTGGGGAACTGTAACGGCACCGAGTACAACGTGCCGAAGGTGGACGGGAAGACGCTACTGACCGAGGCGGGCGGGGCGTGGCGGCTGCGCGGAGAGTTTACGGCGGGCGAGAAGACGGGGCCGTTGCAGGGGCTGTTTGCGGTGGAGTTGGAACCGGCGCAATAGGGGAGAGAACATGGCGACCAAGAAACCGAAGCTGCTGATTAAGACGAGGCCGGTGGCGAGGGGGGTGGGGTTCGCCGTGGGCGCGGCGTCGATCAAGCTGACGCCGTTGTTTGGGCCCGGGAAGAAGCGGACAGCGTTTAGCGCGGCGGCGCCAGCGGAGTGGCACACGGCCGAACTGCCGGAGGATACCGACCCGGCGGCGCTGTGGGACCTGTGCCACCAGTTGCAGGGGAGCCGGGAGGTGGAGTTCGCCGAGCCCGACCTGGAGCAGCGCTGGGATGCCGGGGCGCCGGTGGGGGCGCGCGGCATGGCGGCGGCGAAGGTGGATTGCACGAAACCGATTCCGCCGGACAAGCAGTATCCGGTGGCGAAGCCGTTCGACTGGCGGTGGCATCTGGACGCGGCGCACAGCGGATTGGCGGCGGCGCGGGCGGAGGTGATGGGCGCGACCGACCGGGTGACCATTGCGCACCTGGACACGGGGTATCGGGAAGGGCACAAGCTGTTGCCGCCGCATCTTGACCTGGCGCGGGCGCGGAGCTTTGTGGACGGGGGCGGGAATTCGGCGGTGGACCCGGGCGCCGGGGCGAACTCCGGGCACGGGATGGGAACGTTGGGGCTATTGGCCGGGAACGAGTTTCAGGGGACGCTGGTGGGCGGGGCGCCATTCGCGACCGTAGTGCCAGTGCGGGTGGCGAGTTCGGTAGTGCTGTTCACGAACAGCTCCATTGCGCAGGGGTTGCGGTACGCCATGGAGATCGGCGCGGATGTCGTTTCCATGAGCATGGGCGGGGTGCCGTCGCAGCTGTGGGCCGATGTGGTGAACGAGGCGTATCTGGCCGGGGTGACGATGGTGACGGCGGCGGGGAACAACTTCGGACCGGGGCGGGTACGGGTGCCGCGGTTCATTGTGTATCCGGCGCGGTTCCGGCGCGTGTTGGCGGCGTGCGGGGTGATGGCGGACGGGTCGGCCTATGCGGACTTCCTGGACCCGCGGGTGATGGCGGGGTCGTACGGGCCGGACAGCAAGATGGACACCGCGATGGCGGCGTATACGGGGAACACGCCGTGGGCGAATTTCGATTGCCTGGACATGGTGCGGTTTAACGGCGTGGGGACATCGTCGGCGACGCCGCAGGTGGCCGCCGCGGCGGCTTGCTGGCTGCAGAAGTACCGGGGCGAGGTGAAGGCGTATTCGAAAGCTTGGATGCGCGTGGAGGCGGTACGGCGGGCGTTGTTTACGGGCGCGGAGGATCGGGACCGGGCGCGGTTTGGGCGCGGGACCTTGAAGGCCGATCGGGCGATGGGGCTGGCGCCGGCGGAGGAGGCAACGCTGCGGCAGCAGGCGGCGGACACGGTGAGCGTGCCGGTGCTCGGGCCGGTGTTGAACGTGTTGTTCGGGGCAACGGCGCCGGTGGGGCAGCGGCTGATGCAGATTGAGGCGGCGCAGCTCTTGGCGCAGAGCGGGGCGCTGCAGAACCTGTTGGCGGAGGCTGGGGTGGACCCGGACAGCGCAGCCGACGCCGTTCCAGTGGGAGCGCGGCGGCGGTTCCTGGAGGCGATGGGGGCGGAGGCGGGCGCGTCGAAAGTGCTGCGGGAGGCGCTGGGCGGAACGCTGGCAAAGAAGCGGGCGATGGTAGCGTGCGCGGACGTGGCCGCGGAGGCGGCGGGCGAGAAGTGGACGCCGCCGGTGCCGATGAACCGGACGCTGCGGGTGTTTGCGTTTGACCCGGTGCTGCGGCTACGGGTGGAGACGGAGCGGCTGAACGAGACCGTGCTGAACGTGCGGTGGGAGCCGGACCTGAAGCCGGGGCCGGTGGGCGAGTACCTGGAAGTGGTGGACGTGGACCCATCGACCAACGCGGCGTATGCGCCGGTGGACCTGAACCATCCGCACCTGTTGGCGAGCGATGGGCTGGCGCCGGCCGAGGGCGTGCCGCAGTTCCATCAACAGATGGTGTACGCCGTGGCCATGACGACGATTCAGCGGTTCGAGGACGCGCTGGGGCGGACGGCTTTATGGGCGCCGCGGTTTGCCACGAACAAGGGCGACTTCGGCAGCCAGTACGTGCAGCGGCTGCGCATTTACCCCCATGCGTTGCGGGAAGCGAATGCCTACTACAGCCCGGCGAAGGGCGCGTTACTGTTCGGGTATTTCCAGGCGAACGCGGAGCGGGTGGTGGACAACCTGCCGGGCGGGCTAGTGTTCACGTGCCTGTCCCACGATGTGGTGGCACACGAAACCAGCCATGCGCTGATGGACGGGATTCACCGCTACTACCAGCACACCACCAATCCGGACATTGCGGCGTTCCACGAGGCGTTTGCCGATATTGTGGCGCTTTTTCAGCATTTCTCGATTCCGTCGGCGCTGCGGCACACGATTGCGAAGTCGCGCGGGGACCTGCGGGCGAACAATCTGCTGGCGGATTTGGCGCAGCAGTTCGGGCAGGCCTCGAGCGGATCACGGGCTTTGCGGAGCGCGTTGGGGGATGAGCCGAAGGTGACCGATTACGCCGAGGCGACCGAGGCGCACGACCGGGGCGCGGTGCTACTGGCGGCGGTGTTCCAGGCGTTTCTGGAGATCTATGAGGCCCGGGTGGAAGACCTGCGGCGGCTGGCGACGGGCGGCACGGGTGTGTTGCCACAGGGCGCGATTTCGGTGGACCTGGTGAACCGGCTGGCGCGGGAGGCGGCGTGGACGGCCGAGCGGGTGTTGACGACTTGCATCCGCGCTCTGGACTACTGCCCGCCGGTGGACCTGACGTTTGGCGACTATCTGCGGGCGTTGATTACGGCGGACATGGACCTGGAGCCGGAGGACGAGCTGAACTATCGGACGGCGTTCATCAGCGGGTTCCGGGCGCGGGGGATTTACCCGTCCGGCGTGCGGAACTTCAGCGAGGAGAACCTGCGCTGGCAGCCGCCGTCGTTCCCAGTGGAGGCGGCGCAGATTCAGGACATGATTCGGAAGCTGGACTTGAGCTGGGGGCTGTCGACCGGCCGGCGGGAGTCGTTCATCCGGGCGGAGGAGAACGGGCGGTTGTTGCTGCAGTGGCTGCGGGAGTTGCCGCTGGCGGCGGCGAAGGAGATCCGGCGGGACCTGGGCTTCTACATTCAGCCGGAGCCGGATATGCCGAAGGGGATTCGGTTGAACCGGAAGGGACTGCCGAAGCTGGAGATCCATGGCGTGCGGCCGGCACGGCGGATCAACAGCCGGAATGAGCAGATTACGGACCTGGTGGTGGAGGCCGTGCAGCAGCTGCAGGTGGTGGATCCGGAGACTGGGCAGAGGTCGACCCATCGGGGCGGCTGCACGCTGTTGATCGACCTGCAGCAGTACCGGATCCGGTACGCGATCCGGAAGTCCGTCGGGAAGCCGAAGCGGATGGAAGAGGAGCGGAAGTTCCTGCGCGCGGCGGCCGAGGGGACACAGGCGTATTTCGACAACGATCGCGACGCCGAGCCGTTCGCGATGCTGCACCGGGGCTGTTAAGGAGATGCGGAAAATGGACAACACAGTACGCGTGCGCATGTACCGGCAGGGGCTGGGCGACTGTTTCCTGATCACGATCCCGACGGGGAAGCCGCGACCGTTCTACATGATGATCGACTGCGGGCTTGTGCTGGGGGCGCCGGGGGCGGCGGTGGACCGGCTGCGGGCGGCGGTGGCGGATGTGATCGAGACGACCGGGGGCAAGGTGGACGTGCTGGTGGCGACGCACGAGCATTGGGACCATGTGTCGGGGTTTGTGCAGGCTTGGGAGGTGTTGAAGGATCAGCTGAAGGCGAAGAACGTCTGGCTGGCGTGGACCGAGGACCCGGCGGATAAGCAGGCGGCAAAGCTGAGGGCGGAACGGCGGACGGCGGAACAGGCGCTGCGGCTGGCGGTGCAGCGACTGGCGCTGGATGGGAGCGTGGAGACAGCGGAGCGGGTGGAGAGTCTGGTGGGGTTCTTTGGGGCGAAGGGAGGATCGACCGCGGATGCGTTGGCGAACGCGCGGAAGCTGGGAGTGGGGAAGCCGCGGTACTGTGAGCCGGGAGAGCCGCCGATTACTGTGCCCGGGGTGGACGCGGTGCGGTTCTGGGTGCTGGGGCCGCCGCGGGATGAGAAGCTGATCAAGAAGTCGAATCCGGGGAAGGGGGACGCCTACGGGTTGGACGCGGGGCCGGGCGGGAGCCAGCAGTTCTTTGTTTCGGCGATGGCCGAGACGACGGACGCTGATGGCTTGGCGGCGCCGTTTGACGAGATGTATGCGATTCCGCTGGCGCGGGCGGAGAAGATCCCGTTCTTTGCCGAGCGGTACTTTGGCGCGGCGGTGGATGACGGGGTGTACGAGTGGAAGGACCGGTCCGCGGTGGCCGATCAGGGTTTTCGTCGGATTGACGGGACGTGGATGGAGTCCGCCGAGACGATGGCGCTGCAGCTGGATTCGGCCACGAATAACACGAGCCTGGTGCTGGCGATGGAGATTGTGGCGACCGGCGAGGTGCTGCTGTTTCCGGGGGATGCGCAGGCGGGGAATTGGCTGAGCTGGCAGGGGTTGAAGTGGGCTGGCGGGGAGACCGGGCCGGGGCTGTTGAAGCGGACGGTGTTCTATAAAGTCGGGCACCACGGGAGCCACAACGCGACGTTGAAGGAGAAGGGGCTGGAGATGATGACGTCGCCGGAGCTGGTGGCGATGATCCCGGTGGACCATGAGATGGCGGTGAAGAAGCGGTGGGGGAAGATGCCTTTGCCGGACCTGGTTTCGCGGCTGCGGGAGAAGACGGGCGGGCGGGTGTTGCGCGTGGACGACAAGGTGACTTCGGCGGAGGAGTTGGGGGCGGAGTGGAAGGGGTTTGCCGGGGAGGTGACGGTGACGGATTTGTATTTCGAGTTATCGTTCTAAGAGAGATGAAACGGACGAGGCGGGAGTTGTTGGCGCTGGCCGGAGCTGGGGGGCTGGCCGGGCAGGGCGTGGCGAGCCGGGGCGTGAAGGCGGTGCCGCGGGGGAAGGCGTCGGGCATACCGTTTCACGCGAAGTTTGTGGACGTGGGGGAGCGGGCGGGGCTGCGGCATCCGTCGGTGTTTGGGGGCGTGGACGCCAAGGAATACATCGTGGAGACGATTGGCTGCGGGGTGGCCTTTATCGACTACGACAACGATGGGTGGCTGGATATCTTTGTGCTGAACGGGACGCGGTTCGCGGGGGCGCCGGCGGGGACGACGAACCGGCTGTACAAGAACAACCGGGACGGCACGTTTACGGACGTGACGGAGAAGGCGGGGCTGGTGCGGACGGGGTGGGCGTCGGCGGTGTGCGCGGGGGACTTCAATAACAACGGGTTTCCGGATCTGTTCATTACTTACTGGGGGCAGAACGTCCTGTACCGGAACAATGGGGACGGGACATTTAGCGATGTTACTCAGGAGGCCGGGCTGGCGGGCAGCGCGCGGCGGTGGGGGGCGGGTTGTACGTTCATCGACTACGACCGGGACGGGAAGCTGGACCTGTTTGTGACGGAGTACGTGGACTTTGATCCGGCGCGAGTGCCGAAGCCGGGGCAGAACTCATTCTGCAACTGGAAGGGCGTGCCGGTGAACTGCGGGCCGTTGGGGCTGCCGCCGGGGCGGCACTGGCTGTATCACAACAACGGGGACGGGACGTTCACGGACGTGAGCGTTAAGAGCGGCGTGGCGAAGGCGAAGGGGTCTTACGGCATGACGGCGGTGGCCGGGGACTTCGACAACGACGGGTGGCCGGACATCTATGTGGCGTGCGATTCGACGCCCAGCTTCTTGTTCCGGAATAACCACGACGGGACGTTCAGCGAGGTGGCGCTGGAGAATGGCGTGGCGCTGAACGAGGACGGGATGGAGCAGGCGGGGATGGGGATCGGCGTCGGGGATTATGATCTGGACGGGAGTCTGGACGTGTTCAAGACTCACTTCGCGGATGACACGAATGTCCTGTATCGGAACGACGGGAAGGGGAACTTCCAGGACATGACGATTAAGAGCGGGCTGGGGGTGGAGACGCGGTTTATCGGGTGGGGCGCGGGGATGGTGGATCTGGACAATGACGGGTATCCGGACCTGTTTTATGTGACCGGGAATGTGTACCCGGAGGTGGAGCGGAAGCTGCGGCAGTATGCGTATAAGACGCCGCGGATTGTGTTCCGGAATCTGGGGAATGGGACGTTTGAGGAGTTCCCGTTGGACGTGGCGCCGCAATCGAGCCGGGGGTGCGCGTTTGGGGATTTCGATAACGACGGGGATGTGGACGTTCTCATTTGGAACATGGACGCGCCGCCGACGTTACTGCGGAATGACCTGCCGGCGTCGTTGGGGCGGCATTGGATCAAGGTGAAGTTAGAGGGAGTTACTTCGAACCGGGCGGCGATTGGCGGGCGGGTTACCTGTTTCTATGGGGGAAAGAAGCAGGCCCAGGAGGTGATGAGCCAGGGGAGTTTTTACTCGGTAAATGACTGGCGGCTGCACTTTGGGCTGGGCCCGGTGAAGGTGGTGGACCTGGAGGTCCGCTGGCCCTCGGGTAAGAAAGAGACGGTTAAGGGTGTTGCGGCCGACCGTCTGATTACTATCCGCGAGGGCCAGGGAATTGTTGGGTAGCGGGGATTTCGGCGTCTGGGGGACACACGGCCTACGCCCTGCGGGCTGCGGCACGTATGTCCCCGTGGGATGTGTGCCGCGGTTCATGGTTACCTAATTTGAGAGGATGAAGTTGACGTCGATGGGGGAGATGACTTCGACGGGTTCTCCATTCAGGAGCGTGGGGTTGTAGCGCCATTGGCGGACGGCTTCGAGGGCCGCGGGGGCGAGGAGCGGATGGCCGCTCACCACCTTCAGCTGCTGGACGGTGCCGTCCTTGGCGATGATGCCTTCGAGCTTGACGAGGCCGGAGATGCGGGCCTGTTTGGCCAGCGGCGGGTAGGCCGGGTTGATGCGCTGGAGGATCTGCGGGGCGCGGACGTTGCCGCCGACACGGATGCGCTGGGCTGGCTGCGTCTTTGCCGGTTCGGGGGGCTTCGGCGGGGGCGCGGTGGGGACGGTGCCGATGCTGTTGCCGAAGATGGGGCCGGTGGTGTTGGCCAGGACCGACGGCGGGCCGAAGGTGAAGGCGGGCGGGGCGTAGTCGCCGCTATCGATGATGTTGGCGACGGGGTTGATGCGCCCGGTGGGGGCGGTGAAGGGGCGGCGGGGCTGGGTGGCGACGACGACGCTGTTGGCGTTGGCGGTGTGGGCCGACTGGGCTGGCTGGACCTCCACCTCAACAGGCTGGACTGGCTTCATGGGGACATAGATCAGCGCCTTGGGCAGCATGACGCTGAGTAACTCCGGACTGACCATGGGCACGAGTAACATGCTGGTTACCAGGCCGAGTTGGACGACCAGGCCCATCCACGACCACTTACTCCGCCGCTGGCGGGAGTTATCTAACACCGATTGTTCAAACATTGCGTTCCTCCTCGCCAGATCAGACCCCGGCGAGGAGGAAAAGGTTCCCGCAGTTTACGCAAGTTGAATGACGGATTTGCCGACGCCGTCTTTGTAGGCTTCGAGATCCGAGAAGGCCCGTTCGATCTGGTCGAGCGGGCTGCGGTGGGTGACGACGGGCCCGAGGAACGTGGGGCGTTCGGCCAGCAGCTCGATGGCCAGATGGGTCTCGTGGTTGCTGCGGCGGACGTTGTAGAGCGGCACTTCTTTGCGGCGGAGCTCGTGGAAGTGGATGGCCGGGCGGGCTTCGCTGGGGATGCCGGTGGCGACGACACGGCCGCCCTTGGCGACGGCGATGCAGGCGTGTTCCAGAGAGCCGTCCTTGGTGACGCAATCGAGGACGGTTTCGACGCCGCGGCGACCGGTGGCGGCGAGGATTTCCTTGGATGGGTCGGTCTCGGCCGGGTCGATGACGACGTCGGCCCCCATGGCGCGGGCGAGGTCGCGACGGTGGGCGACGGGGTCGACGGCGAAGACGCGGCGGACGCCCTGCATTTTGAGCATGGCGACCGTCAGGCTGCCGATGGGACCGCAGCCGAAGACGGCGGCGGAGACGCCGGGGGTGAGGTCGGCGAACTGCAGGGAGTGCAGGGCGACGGCGAGGGGTTCAAAGAGCGTCCCTTCGGCGAGGCCGACGCCGGCTGGGATGGGGACCAGGCAGTGTTCCGGGACGGAGACGACGTCGCGGAAGTAGCCGGGGTCGGGGCCGGCGCTGAGGAAGCGGATGTTGTCGCAGAGATTGTGGCGGCCGGTGCGGCACATCGGGCAGTGGTAGCAGTAGATGGCCGGTTCGAGGAAGGCCCGGTCGCCGGGTTGCCAGCCGGTGACGCCGGCACCGGTTTTGAGGACGGTGCCGGTGGGTTCGTGGCCGAGGACCATGGGGTAGACGCTGGGCGTGTCGCCGACGGAGCCTTCGGCAAAGTTATGAAGGTCCGAGCCACAGATACCGCAGAAGTGGACCCGGACCTGGATTTCGCCCGGGCGCGGATCGGCCGGGGCAGCTTCGGTGAGTTGGAAGCGATGTTGAGCGATGAGTTGAGCGGTGCGCACTTATTTCTTAAACAGGTTCTCAAAAGCGGCGCGGGCGTTGTGGACCGTGCGGGAAACGTACGGGGTGGACGCGGGCGCGGCGGTGGCCATCACCTTTGGGGGTTCGGGCGGTTTGGTGGATTCGCGAGCGACGGTGACGCGGGGGCTGAAGAGTTGACACTCGTTCGGCTTATCCTTGGCGGTGATGCGCTCAGTGATGGGTTTGGTGCACTGGAAGTGGGCCGAGGATTCGAAGAACGTGCACTGTTTGCAGCAGTGGAGTTCGGCGGCGCACTTGGGGCAGGGCTGGGCGAAGTCGTAGGCGGCGGGCAGCGTGGTGGCGCAGTTGTAGCAACGGCTGGCGGTGACGTTCTGGACCATGCGCGGCAGGCGCGGCGCGGTGTAGTCCATGGGGTGGCGCGCGACGGCGGCGCGTTCCCGTATCGTTTCGGAGCGCGGTTTGGCTGCGCTAGTGCCGCTACCGTCCTGGTAGCCGTTTTGGCGATGTTTGCGATCCCCGTCCATGTGAGAAGGCTCCTGATTTGGGTGAGTAGAAATGAACAGTCCCTACCGCGGGCGGGTTAGGCCACGAACCGGTTTGGTAATCGATTAGTCGGAAAGGGTGACGAGGAAAAGAGAAATAGCGCAGGCGGAGTGTGAGAAGTTGCCAGGGACGCTATCCACTCAAGGTGTACCACGAATTTCGCGCGGGCGAAAGGGTGGTCTTTTCCGTACTGTTCGGCGAGTCCGGGTGGCGGGGACTCGCTGGGGTGGAGAGTGACACTCTCTATTTCTATTCTATCGGAGCTGTCTACTTTTTCGGCTTGGAGGGGGTGGAGCGGGGGTTGGTTAAGTTGTTGATGTTGTGTGGGTTGCAGTTTATTTTCAAGTGCTGTGACTGACGTTGGGGGAGGGGGTGGA
>JBIKOG010000421.1:0-4156 GCA_044358225.1 Bryobacteraceae bacterium
AGCTCCTCTTCAACGCGCTCTTGTACTAGTTCCCCACCATCACCGTATCCAGCGCCCACTTTTGCCGCGCCACGCCCACCACCATCATCTCCAGCGGCTCTGTCCCCGTGTTCTTGAACGAATGCACTTCATTCAAAAACACCGGCACCGCATCGCCTTTTGCCACCGGCGCCGACTCGTTCCCCACCGTCGCCGTGCCCGCCCCGGCCATCACGTAGTAAAACTCCTCCACGCCCTCGTGCCGGTGCGCCGGCAACGTCCCGCCCGCCGGCACCAGCACGTGGTCCACATACGACCAGTTCGTGTAGAACACTTCCGGCGTCAACGCCCGCCGCGTCATCACCCCACCCGGCCCCGGCCGCAGTAGCGCCCGGTCCAGCCGCATATTGATGAACACGGGCTTGGCGTCCTTCGTCACACCCACGCGGTCGTCGCCCAAATCCGAAGCGTCATACTTGCCCTTGATGCTCCCCACCGCAATGTTCATCCACTCCACCGGCTTCGTCCCCGGGTTATAGATCGCGTGGCTCCGCCCCATCCGGCACGGCGCTCCAGCCGGCCCCTGCAGCACCGACGTCCGCCCGTCCACCGTGAACTCCGCCTCCCCGTCCAGAATCACAAACATCTCTTCCATGTGGTTGTGGTAGTGGTGCCCAATCCCGCCACCCGGCGGAATCACGCCCCGGTGCAGAAAGATGAAATTGGTGCTGAACGTCGATGCGTCGAACAGCCCCGTAAACTTCAGCTCCCCCGCCCCCGCATGCACCGACCGGATCGACCGGTACTTCGACGCATCCGAGTGCGCAATCCGCTGCGCCAACGGCTCCTTCGCCATCAGCGCACAACCAATCACCAGCAGCCACAGTTTCATAGTGGGCCAATGATATTACAGCCCGCGCTGAAACCCAACCTCGTCCTTCCACGCCTCCAGCGTGTTGTAGGTGATCGGGCAATACGTCGCCCGGTCCGGCATCGCCCACATCCGGTGCATCAACGACCCCGGCCCCCGCACCAAATGCGGAAAATCCTGACACGACGCCGGCCGCCCCTCATACACCAAACACTCGTTTCCATTCAGAAAAATGCACCCCGTCTCGTCGGAGCGCTTCAAAATCCGCCCCTCGTCCGCCGTCATCGTCGTGCACTCTTTCAGGAACCGGTCCCGCTTCATCCCCGCCGCCTTGGCCACCTTGTCGATGTCCCGGTCCACCAGCCGCGCCGTCGCCGTCCGGCAGCAATTGGCGCACTCCAGGCACTCTATCTCGGCCTCCACCTTCTGCGCCAGCACCTTCAGCTTCCGCTCCACATAGTTGTGCCGGCTCATATGCTGACGCAACCTCTTGTTCTCGTCCAGCTTCTGCTCGCCCAGCCGTTTTATCTGCACTAGATCCGTAACAATCACTCTTCCAGCCTACCAGTCATACGTCCCGCCGCGAACTCTCATAAAATGGAAAGACATGCCCCTCGTTCTCGAATCCAATCTGCCAGGCCTCGAACTCATCCGCCGCGGAAAAGTCCGCGACGTCTATTCCATCGATGCGGACCGCCTCCTCATCGTCGCCACCGACCGCATCTCCGCCTTCGACGTCATCCTCGGCAGCGGCATCCCCGACAAGGGCCGCGTCCTCACCCAGATCAGCCTCTTCTGGTTCAACTTCCTCTCCGACATTCCCAATCACCTCATCTCCGCCAACGTCGACGAATACCCCGCCGAACTCCACCAGTACCGCGATCAGCTCGAAGGCCGCTCCATGCTCGTCCGCCGCGCCAAAATGATCGATATCGAATGTGTCGCACGCGGCTATCTCTCTGGCTCCGGCTGGAAAGAATACGTCGCCAACAGCACCATCTGCGGCATCCCCCTCCCCGCCGGCCTCCAGGAAAGCGACCGCCTCCCCGGCCCCATCTTCACCCCCGCCACCAAGGCCCAGTCCGGCCACGACGAAAACATTTCGTTCGACGAAGCCGCTAAATCCATCGGCGTCAAACTCACCTCCGAACTCCGCGACCTAACCCTGAAAATCTACGGCAAAGCAGCTGCCTATGCCGAAACACGCGGCATCATCCTCGCCGACACGAAGTTCGAGTTCGGCTTCGTCAACAAACAACTCGTCCTCGGCGACGAAGTCCTCACGCCCGATTCTTCCCGTTTCTGGCCCCGCGCCTCCTACAAGCCCGGCGGCGCTCAACCCAGCTACGACAAACAGTTCGTCCGCGATTACCTCGAATCCATCACCTGGAACAAACAACCGCCCGGCCCCGTTCTTCCCCCCGAAGTCGTCGAACAAACAGGCAATAAGTACAAGGAAGCCTACCGCGTTCTCACCGGCAAGTCTCTATGAACTGGTTGGACCTCGTCCTGGCCGGCATCCTGCTCGCCTCCACCGCCGCCGGTTTCATGAAAGGGTTTTTCCGTCTTGGCATCGGCCTCGTCGCCACTTTCCTAGCCTTTCTGCTCGCCAGTTGGTTTTATACCGACGCGGGCCAGTGGGCCATCCCCTATACCTCCTCCAAGGGCGTCGCTAACTTCGTCGGCTACGTCCTCGTCTTCCTCGCCGTCATGATCGCCGGCGGCCTGCTCGCCCGCCTCCTGGCCCATCTCTTCAAGTGGATCGGACTGTCTTGGATGGACCGTCTCGGCGGAGGCGTCCTCGGCCTCCTCCGTGGCGGCCTCATCTCCATCGTCATCGTGCTGATGATCTCCGCCTTCCTCCCCGGCGATCCCCCGGCCGCCATTCTCCACTCCCGCATCGCCCCCTATGTCCTCGAAGGCAGTAACTTGCTGTCACTGACAACCTCGCCCGAAATGAAACAACAGTTCCGCCAAACCTACGAAAAGACGAAAAAAGCGTGGGTGGACCCGGTTCGCGAAAAATTCGAAAAGCTAGAACAATAAGAATGCACTTACTCATCTTCGATCTCGACGGCACCCTCGTCGACTCCAAACAGGATCTCATCGACTCCGTCAACGCCACCCGCGGCTTCATGAACCTCTCCCCGCTCCCCGGGCCCACCGTCGCACGCTACGTCGGACGCGGCGCCATGGCGCTCATCAAATCCGCCCTCGGCGAATCCGCCCCCACCGAAGACGTCCAAAAGGCGCACGAGTTCTTCATCCAGTACTATGGCGAACACATGCTCGATAAAACCGTCCTCTACGATGGCGTCCGCGAATCGCTCGACGCCCTCAAAGAGCGTGGCAACACCCTCGCCGTGCTGACCAATAAACCCGTCCGCTTCTCCGAACGCATGATCGATCGCCTCGGCCTCGGCAAACACTTCGTCCGCATCTACGGCGGCAACAGCTTCGAGCCGAAAAAGAAACCCGACCCCGTCGGCATCCACGCCCTCCTCAGCGAAACCGGCCTAAAGAAGGAGCACACCATCATGGTCGGCGATAGCTCGGTCGACATCCGCACCGCCCGCAACGCAGCCGTCCGCTCCTGCGGCGTAACCTGGGGTTTCCAGCCGGAGACGTTCATCGAAGAACCGCCCGACTTCACCATTGACCACATGCGCCAGCTCCACGAACGCATCCTAGCCGAGTCCATCTAACCATGCTCCCACTCCTGCTCGCCGCCTTCCTCGATACCTACGCCTACGTCGACATCGAAGCTGTCCGCGTCGCCGGAGATCCAAAATCGTTCGTAAAAACCGCCAAAATTCCCGCCGACCCACCCACCCAGGCCTGCGAGTTCCTCATCGCCGGCGCCGGCATGGGCGGCCTCGGCGCCGCCTTCCGCGCCGCCGATCGTGGGCATCAGGTCTGCCTTACAGAGGAGTCCACCTGGATCGGCGGCCAGGCCACCGCCGCCGGCGTTAGCGCCCTCGACGAAAACAAGTTCATCGAAATGACCGGCGGCCCCCGGCTCTATAACGAGTTCCGCCGCCGCCTCCGCGAATATTACAAGCGAACGTACAAACCAACAAAACCAACGGATAACTTCAACCCCGGCGGATGTTACGTCTCCAGCCTCTGCTACGAACCCAAAATCGGCGCTCAGATCCTGGAAGAAATGTTGAAGACCCGGAAGAACATCACCCTCTTCCGCCGCACCCGTGTGCTCGATCTAAGCCGCGAAGCCAACGCCATCACCGGCGCCCTGCTCTGGAATATGGACCGCCAGCAGGCCCTGAAAGTCACCCCGAAATTCGT
>JBIKOG010000102.1:0-25886 GCA_044358225.1 Bryobacteraceae bacterium
TTTCACAGTATTGAAAATCCGTGGCTGCTGCGCCATCGCCACCCCAGCCAGCAACAATCCGGCAACAATCAGTCTCATAATCTCTCGCTTTCAAATCGGAATTCGGCAACAAGCATACATCACCCCATAGGCCTATAGGAAAGCGCTACACTGGGGCCAAAGAAAAGCGCATGTCCCCTCTTACGGACTCATTCGCGCCATGTCTTGCGGAGCAGACACCGCAAGGCCCGTCAATGGATCCTTCCTTCTACGCGCAGCTCCTGGACGCCGTCCAGCATTCGATCATTGCCGTCGACCGGGACGAGAAGATCACGTACTGGAACAACTACGCCACCCGTCTTTACGGCTTTACTGCCGCCGAGGTAATCGGCCGTTCCATCAACGACGTCACCGCTAGCCCGGCCACCGACGCCACCCGCGCCATCATGGATGCCGTATGGGCCGGCCAACCCTGGATGGGTGAATACCCGGTCCGGCACCGCGACGGCGCTTCCGTTCCCGCCCGCGTCCGCCTCTTCCCCATCTTCAACGCCCAGCGAATTGTTACCGGCATCATCGGCGTCTCCGAAGATATCTCCGCCGAACTCGCCAACCGCCGCGCCCTCCAAAACTCCCAGGAACGCTTCGATCTCCTCGCCCGCTCCACCTCCGACGCCGTATGGGATTGGGAAGTCGCCACCGATACCGTCTGGGCCAACGCCGCCTACAACGAACTCGTCGGCCCTCGCCTCCCCGGCCAGTCCGCCAACGCCGCCTGGCTCGCCCGCGTCCACCCCGACGACCGAGCCAATCTCCAACGCCAAATGGCCGCGGCCGCCACTTCCGGCTCCACCTTCGCTAACGAGTATCGTTTTCTCCATCACGCCACCGGCCAATACGCTCGCGTCATGGATCGCGGCTACTTCATCCGCGACGCCGAAGGCGCGCTCATCCGCGTCGTTGGCGCCATGGCCGACATCAGTCACATCACCGACATTGAACAGGCCTTCCGCGCCAGCGAAGAACGCTTCCGCCTCGTCTTCGAAGAATCCCCACTCGGTATCGTCATTTTCGACAGCCAGTTCCAGATCATCCAAACCAACGCCGCCTACCGCCGCATGCTCGGCTACTCCGCCCAGGAACTCCTCGGCCGCTCCGTCATTTCCATCACTCACCCCGACGATCAACCCGCCTGTGCCCGTCTCGTCGCCGACCTCTTCACCGCCGACCAACCCGCCTTCCGCGTCGAGAAACGGTACACCCGCCGCGACAACTCTCTCGTCTGGGCCGCGGTCACCTGTGCGCTCCTCCCCTCCCGCACTCCCGCCTCGCCCCTCGGCCTCGCCCTCATCGAAGACATTACCGAACAGAAGCGCGTCCGAGACGAACTTTCCGCCGCCAACGTCAAGGCCGAAGCAGCCATGGGCGCCAAGATGCGGTTCCTGGCCCAAGTCAGCCACGAAATCCGATCACCCATGAATGGGGTCCTCGGCATGCTCGAACTCCTTGATGCGTCCCCTCTGGTGCCGGAGCAACGCGACAACGTCACCGCCGCCCGGCAGGCCGCCACATCCCTGCTCGGCATGCTTGAAGAGATTCTCGATCTCACCCGGCTCGATCAGCAGCGCCTTCCTCTTCACCCTCGGCAATACGCCCCTGCCCGGCTCACCAACGAAATCTGCGCCCTCTATCGCGTCAAGGCCGCCGCCAAGAACGTCGAACTCAAAGTCCAAATCGCTCCCGGCGTTCCTGAGTACCACATTGCCGACCCCGCGCGCGTCCGCCAAATCCTCATCAACTTGCTCGATAACGCCCTCAAATTCACTACCAACGGCAGCGTGCAAATCACTGTGGAACCCGACGCCGGAATGCTCCAGTTCACCGTCACAGACACCGGCATCGGCATCCCCGCCGACAGTCTCGACTCGGTCTTCGAAACCTTCTCCGCCATCTCCGCGCAGACCAGCGCCAGCGTCGGCGGCACGGGTCTGGGCCTCTCCATTTCGCGCCGCCTGGCACGGTTGATGGGTGGCGATATCACCGTCAATAGCCGGGTCGGCGATGGATCCCGGTTCGCACTCACGCTCCCGTTCGATAGCGAGGCGCCCCCCGCTCCCGGCGCCCTCGCCTCCCCGCAGCCAGCCGTTCTCTCCGGCCGCCGCATCCTCGTCGTCGAAGACAACCTCATCAACCAACGGGTCGCCGTGGGGCTCCTCCGGCGCTTGGATTGCCACGCCGACGTCGCCGACAACGGCGTTGAAGCGCTCCAATTGGCGCTATCCAACCACTACGACGCCATCATCATGGACGCGATGATGCCCATTATGGATGGCTTTGAAACCACTGCCGAACTGCGCCGCCGCGAACCGGACGGCGTCCGGGTCCCTGTCATTGGCCTCACCGCACTGGCCACCGAAGAGGACCGCCAACGGTGCCTGGCCGCGGGAATGGATGACTACATACCCAAGCCAACCAATTTCCAGGCACTGTCCACGGTCCTCTCACGCTGGTTACAGGAACAGCCTACCCGCGAGACTCTTGCAGTTCCCCCGGAGTAGCCCACTTCGTCAACTGCTCGTGCAGTTGAATCAGGCTAAGTGGCTTGGTCAAATAGTCGTCCATCCCAGCCTCCATACATCGCTCCCGATCGCCGGACAGGGCGTTTGCCGTCAGCGCGACGATCGGCAAACGGGTGCCCTCCCGCTCTCCGGCCCGTATCGCCGCCGCCGCCGCCCAACCGTCCATCACAGGCATCTGACAATCCATCAGCACCAGGTCGTACCGCTTGCTGCGCACCGCCTCCAGCGCCTCCGCCCCATTGGCCACAACGTCGGTGCGGCAACCCAAACGCTGTAACATCATCAACGCCACTTTCCGGTTGGTCAGATTGTCCTCCGCCAGCAGCACGTCCGCTGTAACCCCGCCCAACGAAGTCAACGCCGTCATCTCGGCCCCATCCGGACGCCGGATCATCCGGCACAGCGCTCGCGTCAGGCTCGCCTTGCGTAGCGGCTTCATCAGGTACGCAGTGCTGCCCATCCCCGCCGCCTCTGTCATCAACGTCTGGTCCCGCACCGTGCCCAGGAACACCAGCGGCAGCACCGCCGCCGTACTCCGGGCCCGCAGTTGTCGCGCCAACTCCATGGGATCCGTCCCGGCCATGTCCACATCCACCAGCGCCGCGCTGAACTGCTGATCCTCCGGCATCTCCCGCTCCACCGCCGCACACGCCTCGGCCTCGGTCCGCGCCGTCACCATGCGCAGGCCCAGCGATTCCACCTGCTGCCTCACCAGCAGCAGTGCCATCGGCTGGTTCCCGGCCACCAACAGCCGCCGGCCCTCCAACAACTCATCGCTCAGCGGTGCCGGCAATGGAATCTCGCTTACGCCCAGCATCGTGGTAAACCAGAACGTACTTCCCTCGCCCGGCAAACTCTGAACACCCACCTTGCCGCCCATCATCTCCGCCAACCGCTTGGAGATGCTCAGCCCCAGCCCCGTCCCGCCGTGTTTCCGCGTCGTCGATGCATCCACTTGGGTGAAGCTCCGGAACAGCGTCGCCTGTTCGGCCTCCGTCAACCCGCGCCCTGTATCGCTTACGGCCACCCGGACGCCGACCCCGGATCCGGACTGCTCCTCGGCCGGCTCCACTAAGACCGTCACCGATCCGGAATCGGTGAATTTGATCGCGTTCGAAAGGAAATTCAGCAGAATCTGCCGCAGCCGCAACGAATCTCCTACCACCACCGCCGGCAGTTCACTGTTCACATAGAACTGCATCTCCAGCCCCTTCTGGCTGGCCGACTCGGCCACGACATCAATTGCGTCCTCCACCGTCCGCTCCAAATCGAACGGCACCCGCTCGATCTCCAGCTTCCCGGCTTCGATTTTGGAAAAATCCAAGACGTCATTCAAAATCGCCAGCAGCGCCTCACTCGACGCCCGGACCGTCTCCAGGCAATCCCGCTGCTCTCCCGTCAACTCGGTCTGCAACAAAAGGCTCGTCATACCCACAACGCCATTCATCGGCGTCCGGATCTCGTGGCTCATGTTGGCAAAAAAGTCGCTCTTCGTCCGCGCAGCCGTCTCGGCCGCTTCCTTGGCCTCACGTAACGCCATCTCCGCCGCCCGCCGCGCCGTCACGTCCTGCAGAGTGCCGCGTAACCCGCAAATGGCTCCCGTAGCGTCCCGTTCCGCCTCCCCGCGGCCCACCGCCCAGAAGTGGCTTCCATCGCTCCGGATCGCCTCCAGTTCCAACTCGTACGGTTCGCCCGTGCGCAAAGCCCGCTGTACAGCCCGGTCCAGCCGCGCAAAGCTCTCCATCGTGTACAGCTGCGGATGTTCCTCGTAGTTCACCGCGCCTTTGTTCGGATCACGGCCAAGCATCCGAAACAGTTCCCGGCTCCATTCCACGCGGTCCGGAATCATCTCCCATCGCCAACTGCCCACCCGCGCCAGCCGTTGCGCCTCTTCGAGGTCGGTCTGCCTCTGCGCCAACGCCGTCTCGGCTTCCTTCTGTTCAGTGATGTCCCGAAATGTCGACACCACCGCCGTCGGCGTCAGCTCCCCTGGCTCCAATACCGGCTCTGAGCTCATCAGAACCCAACGCCGAGGATGATCCACGGGTGCCACCAACAACTCCACCCCGCGCCGCGCCACACCGCTTCGCAGCGCCAGCCAGGACGGGTACTCCTCACGCGTCAATTCCTTCCCATCGGCCGAGAACATCCGCCAGCCCTCCGGAGGGGTCGCCTTTCCATCCATCACCTCTTTGGGAATACCCAAAATACGAAGTGCGTTCTCGTTGAACGCCGTCACCACGCCCTCCCGGTTCCGCAGCATGATGCCTTCGCTCATTGCGGAAACCACCATCCGGTACCGCACTTCCCCACCCCGGATCTCCCGCTCCCGCCGCCGGTCTTCCGTCACATCCCGCAGCGTCACCACCGCGTCCAGTTTCCGCCCCCCGCTCCCCAGCATTACCTGTCCATTCACCGCTACTTCAACCGTCTTCCCATCGGCCGAAGTCACCACCTTCGTTAAGTCAGAAATCCGCTCCCCGTCCAGTACACGCCGAATGGGCGACGCCTCCACCGGGCAGTTCTCCTGCCCCGCGCATAGCCGGCACCCCACATCGCACGCCCCTCGTTCCGGCTGCGCCTCATCACCGCGATACATCGCCCGGTACGCGCGGTTGGAATACGTCACCAGCCCCTCCGCGTTACACGCCACAACGCCTTCCTGCACGTGGTCCAGGATCAGGTCGATGAATTCCCGTTCCCGCGCCAGCGTCCCTTCCGCTTCCAAACGTTCCAGCCTTCGCCGCGAAACATTCCATACCGCCAGCCCCAAAAATGCCAACCCAATCAGAGGCCCCACCCAGCCCAGAAACGTCGCCCACATCGCCACCGCCGAGTACTCCCGCGCCGGACGCCCCGCCATCGATTCAATCATGAGGTGTTGCGCCGTACCGGTGATCACCAGCAGCAGCAGGCTACCGACTACCAGCGCCAGTTCCCACCGTGTTGGCAGCACCTCGCTGATTCCTGTTCGCTCTTCCACACTTCGGCTCGGCATTACAAATTGTTCCTGCTGTCCTCATCGGTCGAGACGCCAGGAGTATGAGGAGCTCCGGCCGGGGTAACATATTGGGCAATGCGCTCCCCGCTCCTCGCCCTCCTCTTTCTCCCAGCCGCCTTCGCCCAGTCGTCCGACGACCTCGAAGCCGTTATCACCACACCCCTCGGCGTTATCCGCTTTGAATTCGCCGCCAACAAGGCGCCTCGCCACGTCGACGAATTCATCGCCCGCGCCCGAAAAGGCTATTACGATGGCTCGGCATTCCACCGCGCCGTCGCCAACGGCATCATCCAGGGCGGCGACCCGCTCCTCAAAAACCCCAAAACCCCAAAGAACCTCTGGGGCTCCGGCGGCCTCAATCTCCTCAAAGGCGAATACTCGGACATGAAGCACGAACGCGGCGTCGTCTCCACCGTCCGCATTCCCGGCAAGGCCGACTCCGACGGCGCCCAGTTCTTCATCTGCGTCTCCACCCAACCCCCGCTCGACGGCCAGTTCTCCGCCTTCGGCCGCGTCACCGAAGGACTCGCCGTTGTCGAAAAAATCTCCCGCGTCCCCACCGGCGAAAATGGCTTCACGAACTCCCCGGTCAAAATCGAAAAGGTCACCATCGAACCGAAAAAGCGCGAACCCTATGTCGACGCCCCCATCGAACAGCTCCGCAAAACCGTCAAACTCCCCACCACCCTCGGCACAATCGAGATCACCATGGAGCCCGACTGGGCACCCAACCATGTTCGGGCATTCCTGAAGCTGCTCGAATCCGGTTGGTACACCGGAACGTCTTTCCACCGCGTCGTCAAGGAGTTCGTCGTCCAAGGCGGCATGGGCCACACCCGGCCCGACAGCGCGCCGCACGACGCCGACCGCTGGGTGCGCAACTTGAAAGGCGAGTTCCGCGAGGACGTCAAGCACGTCCGCGGCATCGTTTCCATGGCAAGGGGCGACGATCCGGACTCCGCGACGACATCGTTTTTCCTGATGTTAGGGCCGGCCCCGCACCTGGACGGCAAGTACACCGCCTTCGGCCGCGTCACGGCCGGCATGGAAATCCTCGACGCCTTTGAGAAAGAGCCCCTCGAAGGCGAAACACCCACCCGTCGCCTCGAGATCAAATAGGGGCGAGGACAAAGAGAGCCGCGCACCAGCCGCCTTTTTCGTTGAGGACCTGCGCCGGGCCGAAGAGCGCTTCCATTTCGGGAGCCTGTTCGGGGAGGAAACCGCTGGCCAGCAGCCACGCGCCCGGGCGGGCGAGGCGAAGGAATTCGGGACGGAGTTGGCGGTGGACCGCCAAGTGGATGTTGGCAATGATGCCGTCGAAGCGGGTGGTAGCCATCGAGTCGGCGGAGCCGAGGATATCGACCAACGGGGCGGAGGCAGGGTCGATATCGCAACCATACGCCCGGGCGCCAAGCGCGCGGGCGGCTCGGGTCAGGATGCCGGTGCCGGCGCCGATGTCGGCGATGGTTTGGGCGCTGGTTTGGGCGCTGGTTTGGCCCGGTTGTATCAGCGTTTCGAGCAGTTCCAGGCAGAGCTGGGTGGTGGGATGGTCGCCCCCGCCGAAGACGTTGCCAGGGATCATCGCCAGGTGGATGCGGCCGGGCGGCGTGACCACGTCCATCCACGGCGGACACAGGAAAAACCGGGCGCCAACGGCAATGGGCTGCCAGGCGTCTTGGAGTTCAGCGGACCAGTTGCGGTCCTCCATCTCCTCCGGCGAATCGGCGGCGAATTCGTCGGCAACGGCTTGGGCGGTCTCGCGATCCTGAAAGTACGCGGCAACGGCATCGGGTTGCTCCTCAATGCCGTCGATTTCGAAATCGGCAAGCCGCGCGATGATATCGTCCACCGCGCGGCCGCACAAGGGGATTGTGACGCGGAGATACACTACTGCCGGTTCAGCTCTTTCACGCGGAAGTAGGGCTTGGATTTCTCGCTGGGGTCCATGGTGAAGGTCTCGGCGGTCTTGGCGGGATCGTAACCGCGCCAGATCCATGTGAGAGCTTCGGGCAGGTCGGAGGCGCCCTGGATGCCATTGTGCTGGGCGGAGCCGAAGTAGAAGTGGAAATCGTACTCCTTCATCTTCAGCGAGTTGGCCATGGCGATGTTCTGCAACGGCCAGGAGCCGTGATTGTTTTCCAGATCGTTGTGGCCGTCAGTCATCCAGATACGGATGTTCTTGCGGTCGGATTTGCGGATCAGGAACGGGTAGATGTTGCCGCCCTCTTTCTTCCACGGGTCCCACTGGATGCTGGTGTAGCTCCCGACCCAGGAGAGAACCCGCGTGAAGTGATCGTTGTGCCACCAGGCGACGTTGAAGGCGCAGATGGCGCCGGAGGAGGATCCGGAGATGAAGCGGGAATAGCCGTCCTTGCGAATGCTGTATTTGGCTTCGACGTCTTTCAGGATTTCGTCGCGGAGGTAGCGGGCATATTTGTCATCCACCGAATCGTACTGCACGGAACGCAGGCGGCGTTCGCCGATCGTGCCGGGGGAGATCAGCACCTGGATGGCGACGGGCATTTTCTTTTCGTGGATGAGGTTATCGACGACGTTGAAAAGCCGCGCGCCGGCGGCGTTCCGATTGATAAGGCCGGCACCGTCCTGCCACACCATGAGGGCAGCCGGGGTGGCGGCGTTGTACTGGGCCGGAACGTAGATCCAGTAATCGGCCTTCATGCCGTCATAAATGGTGCTGGTGTGGACGATTTTGTCGCTCAGCGTCCCTTTCGGCACGCCCGGCTTTTCGTAGCTCAACGGGCCGTAACCGGGGACGTCATTGGGCAGGTTTAAGGGCGCGTTGACGAGTTGCTTACCATCGACGGTCCAGTAGTAGTTGTGCGACTGGCCGGTTTTACCGTTGGGGGTAACGATCCAGAGATCGGATCCCTTAAGGCGGGTGGGCTTGGCGCCGGGGAGTTCGTCCCAGGTGAAGGAGGGCGGCTTGACGGCTTCGACGACGAAGACATAGTCGCCGAGATAGCCGGCCCAGGCGCGGCCGTTCTTGCGGTCTTCGGGTTTGGTCTGGGCCATCAGCTTCTCCCGGAAGGCCTGGGATTGCGGGGACTTTTTGGCTAACTGCACCAGTTCTTGCGCCGGTTCGGCGGCGAAGAGGGCGAGCGTGCTCACACACAGGGTAAGTAGGGTTTTCATGGTTTGTTAGGAAAGTAGGGATCGGCTTCGGGAATGGCGGCTCCGTCCTTGCGGGGTGAGGAGGCGCCGTAGTGGATCTTGGTGGCCGTGTCGAGCTGGACAGCCTGGCCACCGCCCATCTGGGCACTGTATTCGCTGCGCCAATCGACGTAGTGGCCAAGGGTTTTGAGCTTTTCCTGCGCCGCTGGGTCGAGGCGATTCTCCATCATCACACTGCAGCCGTCCACGGTGCGGCGGGTGAAGCGCGGGGCTTCGAGCGCGGCCTGGATGTTCATATTGTGATCGACGATGTTGGAGACAAACTGGGCGTGGGCCTGGGCCTGATTGCCGCCGCGCATGATGCCGAAGGCGATCTTGGTAGTTCCCTTCTCCATGAAGGCCGGGATGATGGTGTGAAAGGGGCGCTTGCGGGAGGCGAGGACATTGGGGTGAGCGGGGTCGGCGGAGAAGTTGCCGCCGCGGTCGTGAAGGTGGAAGGCGTAGTCGTCCACGGCCACGCCGGAGCCGAAGAAGTCGGAGATGGACTGGATCCAGCTGACGGTGTTGCCGTCCTTATCGATGACGCTCAGATAAATGGTGTGCCCCTTCTCGGGCTCGCCGGGCTTGGGGTCGCAATTGGCGCGTTCGGTGGAAATGGCGGCGGCGCGGGCCTTGGCGTACGATTTCGACAGCATGCCGGCGGTGGGAACGTGGGCTTGTTTGGGATCGGCGACGTAGGTGTAGAGGTCGCGGTAGGCGAGCTTCTGCGCCTCAATCTTGATATGCATGGCTTCGGCGGAGCGCTGCTCCATTTGCGGGAGGCCGAACTGTTCCATGAGGTTGAGCATCATCAGCGCGGCGATGCCCTGGCCGTTGGGGGGCATTTCGTAGACCTTCCAGCCGCGGTAATCGACGGAGATCGGGGCGATCCATTCGGAGGAGAACTCGGCGAAGTCGGCCGCTTGGAGGGTGCCGCCGAGGCGTTTGGAGGTCTTGAGAATCGCGGCGGCGATGGGGCCCTTATAGAAGGCGTCGCGCCCACCTTTGGCGACGATTTCGAGGGCGTTGGCGAGGGCGGGAACCTTGAAGAGTTCGCCTGGTTTGGGCGCGCGGCCATCGATGAGCCAGTACTTCCGGGCATTGTCGTCGATGTTGAGTTTCGAGACGCCGCCAGCCCATTCCTCCTGGATGATCTCAGTGACGGGGAAACCGTTGCGGGCGTAATAGATGGCGGGTTGGAAGAGATCCGCCCAAGGGAGTTTGCCGAACTTTTTGTGCATCTGCCACCAGCCATCCACGGCGCCGGGGACGGTGACGGTATGGATACCGGTGGAGGGGATGCCGTAGAGGCCTTTGGCTTTATAGGCTTCCAGCGTCTGCCCGCGGCCGGACCAACCGCTGGCATTTAGGCCGGAGAGGCTGGCGGTTTTGGCGTCGTAGTGGATGGCGAACAGGTCGCCGCCCATGCCGCACATCATGGGTTCGACGACGGAGAGGACGGCGTTGGCCGCGATGGCGGCGTCAACGGCGGAGCCCCCGCGTTCGAGGATTTTGGCGGCGGCTTGGGAAGCCAGCGTCTGGCTGGTGGCTGCGATGCCGCGGGTCGAGATGACCATCGAACGGGCCTGCCAGCGTTCCTGGGCGGTCAAGGAGAGGCAGAAAACAATCAGGAGTAGAAATGTCGGCATCAAAAACGTGTCCGTGCCGTGATATCGTACCAATTGGACGGTCCCTATTATGCAACGACGCCGATTTTTCCGCACCGCCGCTGGCACAGCCGTCACATTGGGCCAGTTTCCCTATCATCTATTCGCCGGGGAGACGAAGAAGAGCGGCATTGACCGGGTAACGCTCGGGCCGAAGAAGATCGTATTGAGCCGTCTGGCGCAAGGCTCCGGCACCAACGGGACCGGCGGAAGTTCGAACCAGACGAAGAAACTGGGCGTGGAGGGTCTGGCCGACCTGTTTCGCGCGGGGTACGACCAGGGCATTAACTTCTTCGATTCAGCCGACCAGTACGGAACGCACCCGCACGTGGCGCGGGCGTTGACCACGGTGCCGCGCGACAAGGTGGTGCTGCTGTCGAAGTCGCGGGCGAACACGGCGGCGGAGATGCGGGCCGACATCGACCGGTTCCGCCGCGAGTTGAAGACCGACTACATCGACATCCTGCTGCTGCACTGCATGATCGATAAAGATTGGAATGTGAAAAAGCGCGGCGCGATGGATGTATTGGAAGACGCGCAGGCCAAAGGGATCATCCGGACAAAAGGTGTTTCCTGCCATACGCTGGAGGCGCTGAAAACCGCTGCGGCCGAACCGTGGGTGGAAGTGGACCTCGCACGTTTGAACCCCGCTCAGGCGGCCATGGACGCCGACCCCAACACGGTGATCAACGTGTTGAAACAGATGAAGGCGGCCGGTAAAGGCGTCATTGGCATGAAGATTCTCGGCGCGGGCAAGTTGCGCCGAAACGTGGACGAAGCCCTCCAATTCGCCCTCGCGCAGGATGTACTTGATTGCTTCACGATCGGCAGCGAAAGCCGCGCCGAAATGGAAGATCTACTCCGAAAAATCCCCGCGGCCAGCGTCCGCGGGTAACGTATTTCCAGGGAAAAAACCAAACATGAAACTTACGAAAATTGCATTGATTGCACTCACGACTCTAGCGGTTGCTTTCGCACAGGAAGCGCCCAAGAAGAAGGCCGCCGCGGCCGGGCCGCTGATGCCGGCCATGACGCCGGTGGGCGACCCGACCTACAAGAAGCCGATGGGCACCATGGGCACCAAGGGCGACGTTTGGAGCCAGACCAGCGTAGCCGCCGGTGTGGACCAGAAGCCGCGCGCCGGCAAGGAAACCACGGTGGTGGGCGAGATCGTTGAGTTTTCGTGCTATCTGCAGTTGGGCAAGCACGGTGAAAAGCACCGCGCCTGCGGACAGAAGTGCATCAACAACGGGCAGCCGATCGGGCTGGTTACGGCCGATGGTTCCCTGTACATGTTGATGGAAGAAGAGCATGACCCCCGCCGCGACGGCGCCACCAGCGACTTCCGCAAAGCGGCCGCCGAACACACCGCCCACGTGATGGAAGTGACCGGCACGCTTGCCAGCCTGGGTGGTTATCGCGCCATCTACGTGCAGGGTTACGTGAAGAAGTAGTTAGAAGAGGATACCGTTTATGCGTTGCAGTTTTTGGATGGGAGCAGCGGCACTGGCCGCTGTTCCTTTCGTCTTCCTGAATGCCCAGCCGAAACCGGCTGCCTTTGTGGTTCCGCGCGGGTTGCCGCCGATTATCTGGCCGAAGGACAACCCCTACACCCCAGCGAAGGCGGAACTGGGACGGTTGTTGTATTTTGAGAAGCGCATTTCGGCGGACGGAACACTTTCCTGCGCCACCTGCCACCATCCGTCGAAGGGCTTTACCGACCAGGCTCCGGTTTCGACCGGCATCAAGGGCCAGAAGGGCGGCGTGAGCGCGCCCACGGTGATTAATCGCGCCTATGGCGCCATCCAGTTCTGGGATGGCCGGGCAGCGTCTCTGGAAGCGCAAGCCGTGGGGCCGATGGCGAATCCGATCGAGATGGGGAACACCCATCCCGTGGTCGTGGAGACGCTGAAAAAGATCCCGGGATATCGAACCCGCTTTAAGGCTGTTTTCGGCACCGAAGACTTCACTTTGGACCACGTCGCAATGGCCATCGCAACCTTTGAACGGACAGTTCTGAGCGGCAATGCGCCATACGACAAATACAAGGCGGGCAATAAGAGCGCGATGAACGCTTCCCAGGTTCGCGGCATGGACGTCTTCTTCAACAAGGCCAAATGCGACCAGTGCCACGAGGGCGCAAGCTTTACGCTGAATTCGTTCCACAACCTTGGCGTTGGGCAGGACAAACCCAATCCGGAGCCGGGCCGTTTTGCCGTCACCAAGAAGGCGGAAGATTTCGGCGCGTTCAAAACGCCCACGCTGCGGGATATCGAAAACACGTTTCCCTACATGCACGATGGCAGCCTGAAGACGCTGGAAGAGGTGGTGGAGTACTACGATAAGGGCGGTATTCCGAACAAGAACCTCGACGAACGAATGAAGAAGTTGAACCTCACCGCGCAGGACAAGGCGGATCTGGTTGCCTTCATGAAAGCTCTCAGCGGGACGGGTTGGCAGCAACTCACGGAACCGAAGGATTTCCCTCAGTAAATGGAACGAAAAACCTTTTTGCGCGGCGCCATTGGGGCGGCCGCGCTCTCCCTTGCCGGCTGCAACAAGAGCACCAAACGGCGGATCGCGGTGGTGCCTAAAGGCCGGGCGCACCTGTTCTGGCAATCGGTTCACGCCGGGGCGGTGAAGGCCGCGCGGGAGCGCGATGTCGAGATCGTCTGGAACGGGCCGGCGACGGAGACCGACTATAACGGTCAGATCC
Source organism: Bryobacteraceae bacterium (assembly GCA_044358225.1). Classification (GTDB taxonomy): domain Bacteria; phylum Acidobacteriota; class Terriglobia; order Bryobacterales; family Bryobacteraceae. The sequence continues at coordinate 13,114 of JBIKOG010000102.1, forward strand.
AAATTGTCGACGCGATGATCAACCAGCGTGTGGACGCGATCGCGCTGGCGCCGATTGACAAGAAGGTCATGGTGTCGGTGGTGGAGCGCGCTGTGAAGGAGAATATTCCGGTCATCATCTTCGACTCCGGGATCGATACCGAAAGCTACACGTCGATGGTGGCCACCGACAACTACGCGGCCGGCCAGATGGCGGCGGCGCGGATGGGAGAGATCCTGGGCGGCAAGGGTAAGGTTGTCGTGGTGGCCGTGCAGCCCGGCGGCGCCTCGACAATGGCCCGCGAACAGGGCTTCGAAGACGGGATCAAGAAGTTCGAAGGCATCCAGATCGTCGATAAGCGATATGGAATGGCGGACTTCGCCAAGTCGCTGCAGGTGGCCGAGAATATGCTGACGGCGTTTCCGGACGCCACGGGGCTATTTGCGTCCAACGAGTCGAGCGCGGTGGGCGCGGCCCAGGCGCTGCAAGGCCGGAATGCGAAAGCCGTGAAGATGGTCGGGTTCGATTGGAGCCCCACGCTGCTGAAGCACTTGCGCGAAGGGCTGGTGGATTCACTGGTAGCGCAGGATCCCTTCAACATGGGCTATGAATCCGTGATGGCGGCCGTGAACAAGCTGGACGGCAAACCGGTGGAAAAGAACCGGCCGATGGCGCCGCGGTTGATCACCAAGGCCAATCTGGACACGCCGGAAGTGAAGGCGCAGTTGGAACCGGATTTGAAAAAGTACCTGGAGTAGAGATCGCGGTTTCGATTGCGGCAAAGGGCCTATCCGATCGGATAGGCCCTTTTGTTTTGAGCTATCCGAAGAGTGAGGAGTTTCGCCGGGAACAGCGATCCGTCCTTTCTTTTTCAATGACTTAGAGCTATTTTCAGCGTGGTCAGACGGTTGCCCTACTCAGGGCATGCTCAAACTCACCATCGCCCTCGCCTTCGCACTCACGGCTGCCGCCCAGGTGGAAATTGCGGTCCATATCAACAACAACGCCGGGTTGGCCCCCGCCCAGGTGAACAAAGCGATGAAGATCGCCGGGCGGGTCTTCGTGCCACTGGGCATTGCGGTGCGGTGGAGCATCTGTGACCCGTCCTGCATAGAGACCGGTACCCTGCCGACCTTCATCATGGGGATTGCCGGACCGCAGTTGGAGATGCCAGTGCAGGCATCGCTGGGCTTCGCCATGCTGGCCACGGGGAAAGGCAACCGGGCCGCGGTTTCCCTTCCCCGGATTGAGGACTTCGCCGAAGCGAATAGCGTCCCGATGGAGTCGGTGCTGGGTTATTCCATCGCGCACGAGTTGGGCCATATGATCACCCGGTCCAAGGAACATTCCAGCGGCGTGATGAGAGCGAAGTGGGACAAAAAGAACGCCATGCGCATGGGACAAATCCGGCTGGAATTTGCGGCTAAGGACGGGGCGGCCATGAAGGCAGCGTTGCAGTCGCGAGTGAGTCCCGCTCGCGTGACAGAGTAGACAGAACGACCAAGAGGGCAGCCCGTTCAGCCGCCCGTCTGGTCTAACAGTCGTCGTTCTTTAGAGGTTTGCCGAGCCCAAACTAGAGTTCACTTTAGAAAAAATGGCACAGATGTTGGGCGCAATGGATTGAGGAAAGATGGCGGCCGTGGCCACGGCGATAGTTGCCGCCATCAGGGCATACTCGATCAGGTCCTGCCCGCGTTCATCCCGCAGGAGGGAAGTCTGGCAGGATGCCGAAAGGAAGTTCACCCGGGATTGAACCAGGTTCCAGATTTGATTACGTGTCGGCCTTGTCATGATCGTCTCTTTCTCAGGCGATTGAAGCTACAACCATCATGCGCTAAGGGACAAATTGACTCAAATTGGATTTAGCCCTAGAGCTACCCCGGAAACGCCTTAGACCTATTCCGCGTGCCTACCACTTGATCTTTGCAGGGAAAAATTCCGAGATCAGATCGTCATAATACGGCTTCAATTGATCGAAATCGGGTTTGACAGCGGATTTGGAATACAGATCATACGGATTGAATTTCCGGACCCAGTCCATCATCTGCATATCGTGATCGGACATCAGGAACTGATAGTCCATTTCCCGGTGCGCAGAATACCAGGAGTGGTAGCGGATCATATACTGCGCCTCTTCGGGCAGATAGTTTTTGGTGACGTGATAGAGATACTCGTCGTGCCCCCAGCTGAGGTTCACCTTGTCGAGACCGCACTGCTCGTCATAAACGCCGTAACGGGTCATCAGCTCAGGATTCTGGGAGTCGGGGTTGGCTTCGAAATACTGCGGGTAGACGATCTTGTCCGACCAGCGGCAACCCACCGGGAACGTATCACCGACAACGGCCCACTGCGGTTCACCCCACATGGTGAGGACTTTGCCAAGATCGTGAATGAAACCGGTGAGGACGAACCAGCGCGGGTGGCCATCGGCGCGAATGGCTTCGGCGGTCTGAAGGTTGTGCTGAATCTGGGAGAGATCGGTGTCGGGATCGGAGTCGTCCACAAGCTCGTTGAGACGATCCATCGCTTCCCAAATGCCCATCTCGGCCTTCTGCAACGGCTCGTACTCGGCGCGCTTGGCCCGTGCGAACTCCAGCGTCTGCAGCGCGTGATTCTGTTGATAAAAATCGCGAACTACCTGCGGCGTCGTGTCGTCGTAGACACGAAATTCCTCTTTTTTACGGTCGGCGCGGTACCGCGCCCGGACGTCGTCGTCCCACTGATCCAGTGATTCCAACGGCCCGTTTGTCTGAGTGCCCATATTCGAAGGCTACACCAAAACGGGCCGTAATTCCTAGACGCTGTGAGCGAAGCTTAACATTGCCAGCGCCACAGGTTAGCCCCGGCGGTGTAGCCGGCGCCGACGGCGGCAAACAACACAAGGTCGCCCTTCTGCAAACGCCCACTCTCAACCGCATCGCGCGTGGCGAGCGGGATCGTGGCGGCGGTGGTGTTGCCGAACCGGTCGATATTGATAATCACCCGGTCAAGCGGCATATCCAGCGCCTTCGCCGTGGCTTCAATGATGCGGCGATTCGCCTGGTGCGGGATCAGCAACTTCACATCTTCCCCGCGCAAACCGTTGCGCTGGAGCAGCGTCGAAGACATCTCCGCCATCTTGCGGACGGCGTACTTGAAGACCTGCTGGCCCTCCTGATGGACGAAGTGCTGACGCCCGTCGATGGTTTCGTGGGACGCCGGCATCCGACTTCCCCCGGCGGGCATTTTCAGGAACTGGCCACCGGACCCGTCCACTTCGTTGACGAAATCCAGGAACCCCTCTTCGCCCGGCTCAGCCGTTTCCACCAGAAACGCACCGGCGCCGTCGCCGAAGAGAATGCAGGTGGCCCGATCGGTATAGTCCAGGATGCGCGACATCGTGTCCGCCCCGATCACAAGCACCTTTTTGGGCGGACCGGCCGAAACCAGATGCGCCGCGGTGGTGAGGCCATAGACGAACCCGGAGCACGCAGCGATAAGGTCGTAACCCCACGCGCCGGCCGCGCCCAGACGGTCCTGCACCAGGCACGCCGTCGCCGGGAACAGCATGTCCGGCGTAACCGTGCAGACTATAATCGCGCTGATCTCCGTAGGATCGATCCCGCGGGCGGCAAGCACGGCCCGCGCCGCCTCCACAGCCATGTCGGAAGTAGCCAGGCCCTTGTCCAAAATGTGCCGCTCGCGGATGCCAGTCCGCTCCAGAATCCATTGATCGTTCGTCTCGACAATTTTCTCGAGATCATGATTCGTCAGAACCCCCGGCGGCACGTAACCGCCAATGGCCGTAATTTTTGCCCTGTAAGGATTCGACGTCTTTCCAGCGATGTCCAAATAAACCCCCGTCTCACACGGAACGAGATTGATGTACCAAACTGTTATGGTACCGTTCGAGAGACATGCAAGTCGAGAGAGGCCAACCCCGGCTCCCCGGATTTGACGAAGAAGAGTTGCCGGAAACCACCCATCCGGCGGCGGCCATCCTGTTTGAAACGCCGGTGGAGATCTGTCGCCGCGTCTTCCGCGACGTCCGCCCACGCACCCCTTTTCCCGAATTTAGCGTGGAATTCTGCCGTTTTGCGAATGCCAACTCCTTCATCCGCTCCGAAAACGGCCGGCTGGAACTCCGCATCACCGACGCGCTGGAGGCGGCGCCCGCGCCGATTCTGGAAGCCCTCGCCTACATTCTGATCTGCAAACTTTTTCGCAAACCAGTGCCCCCGGCGCAGCGCCACCGTTACAATTTGTACCTGAACCGCCAGGATGTCCGCCGCAGCCTGCACCTGCTGAGGCAAACCCGCGGACGCAAACACATCTCCGGCCCCGCAGGCGAGCGCTTCAACCTGCAGGAGATTTTCAACGAACTGAACGAGCGTTTCTTCAACGGCCTGATGGCGCAGCCGTCCCTGGGCTGGAGCCGCCGGGTGTCGAAAACCATCCTCGGCCACTTCGACCCGTCCCACAACGCCATCATCATCTCGCGTCTCCTCGACAAACCGAACGCGCCGCGGCTGGCCGTCGAATATGTCATGTATCACGAGATGCTCCACCTGCGCTATCCCGTGGAAACCAAGGGCGTGCGCCGTCGCATCCACCCGAAAGAGTTCCGCGACGCCGAAAAGCTGTTCCCGCAGATGAAGGAAGCCAAGGCTGTTCTGGAAACACTGTGCGGCGCCGCGCGGCGCTCGGAAAACTGGTAAATCCCCCATGAATCGACGTCAATTCCTGGCCGCTGCGGCCGCCCTTGCCGCCCAGACCGCCAAACGGCCGAACATCCTCTTCGCCATCGCCGACGATCAGTCCTGGCTGCACACCTCCTTCGCCGGCGACCCCGTCGTAAAGACCCCGAACTTCGACCGCATCGCCCGCGCCGGCGTCTATTGCAACAACGCCTTTTCGACGTGCCCCGGCTGCGCGCCCTCGCGCGCCAGCGTCTTGACGGGCCGCAGCATCTGGCAACTGGAAGAAGCCGGCACCCACGCCAGCTTTTTCCCGAAGAAGTTCACCGTCTTCCCGGACTTGCTGCGCGCCGCCGGCTATTTCACCGGACTCACCGGAAAGGGCGCAGGCCCGGCGAATTTCAAGGGTGCCGGTTGGGCCCACAACCCCGCCGGTCCATCGTTCGACGAACACAAAGTCGACAAGGGAAAACTCGCCGTCCACGCCGACGACTACGCCGCGAACTTCGACGATTTCCTCAGCAAACGGCCGAAAGAGCAGCCGTTCTTCTTCTGGTTCGGGAGCCACGAACCACACCGCGGCTACACGCCCGGCTCCGGCGCGGCCGCGGGCAAGGACCCATCGAAGGTGCCCGTACCGGCATTCCTGCCGGACACGCCGGAAGTGCGCTCGGACATGTTGGATTACTACGAGGAGATCGAGTATTTCGACCGGCAATTAGGCCGCATGATCGCCTCCATTGAGAAGGCCGGCGAGCTAGCCAACACCCTGATTCTCGTCTGCGCCGACAACGGAATGTCCTTCCCGCGCGCCAAGGCCAATGTGTACGAGTACGGCATCCATCTGCCAGCCGCCATCGCCTGGCCAGCCGCCATCCCCGGCGGCCGCCGCATGGACGATCTGGTCAGCTTCCGCGATTTCGCGCCGACGTTCCTGGAGGCCGCGGGACTCAAGCCCCCGCCCGCGATGTCCGGACGCAGCTTACTGGCGGCGTTGCGCACAGAGAAGCAAGGGCAAATCGACCCGGCTCGCACGGCCATCACCGCCGGCCGCGAGCGCCACTCCCACTCCCGCCGCGACAACCTCGGCTACCCCTCGCGCGCGTTGCGCACAAAGCAGTTTCTCTACATCCGCAACTTCGCCCCGGACCGCTGGCCGGCCGGCGATCCGCCTCTCTACGCCGATATCGACAACGGCCCCAGCAAGACCGTCGTCGTGAAAAACAAAGACCGTTTCCACGCCCTCTCGCTGGCCCCGCGCCCGGCCGAAGAGTTCTTCGACATCGCCAAAGACCCGTGCTGTCTGGAGAACCTCTCCGCCAGCAAAGCACACGCCGCTGAACTCGTCAAACATCGCCGCCAACTGGAGTCGGTGCTGAAGGCCGAAGCCGACCCCCGCGTGCTCGGCACCGGCGACATCTTCGAAAGCTACCCGCGCCATTCGCCCATGCGCCGGGAACTGGGCGGGTTCGCCGAAGAAGGTCAGTACAACCCGGCGTTTATTCCGAAGCCCGTGAAGTAGGCGCACGCTCAGCCAGCATCCGCAACGGCATCCACAGCGCCAGCGCCGCCGCCAGATGCTTCAGCGCGTGCCCGCTCATCTGTAGCCCAAACAGCCGGTGGATGGGCACGTCGGCCGCCTCCAGAATCTTGGCGGCCATGTACCACAGGATCATCTGCCAGACGCGGTGGGATTCCGTGTAGCGCGGCGGAAACAGCCACAGGATCAGCGGAATCGCCAGCATCGGGTAAAACTGCACCAGCGCGTACATCCGCAGGTCCCCGGCCCCGGCCAACTCCGTGCGCCGCCAGACTTCCACGCTCGCCACGCCCCACACCAGGAACGGCCCCAGCAGCCACCAACCGGCGCGCGCGCTGACGCGTTCGCTGATCACCGCGGCGAAGACGCCCATGAAGCCGAGCGTCATCGGCAGGCGGTCCCAGAACAGCGTCTGGTTGTCCGGGCTGTAGTGGTAGTAGCCGCTGCCGGCGCCGATCAGGAAGCCGGAAAGCGCCACCACCAGCCACGCCCAGCGGTCGTGGTGATGCTCCCAGCGCGCCCGCCGCCACGCCCACAGGCCATAGGCGCCAACAAAGAGAAAAGGCGCGTTGGAGACGACATTCCAGAAGTGCGGCACCCCCAGCAACGTGCGCTGATCGGCGAACAGGTGATACGCCGGGTCCTGGCCGATGCGGGGTGCCAGATAGGCGCCGCAAACGGCCAGGAGTGCCAGCAGATACAGGAGCCAGAGTTTCACTTGACGCGGAAAACAACGCCCGGTTGGCTGGCCACGCCGCCGGAGGTGACCAGCATCGGATAGTCACCGGCGTCAATGCCTGGCGGCACGCGGAACTGGCATCGGATCGCCCCGTGGACTTCACCCGCCGGCGTCGCACAACCGATCAGTTCCGCCACCAACCCGGCCACCTGCACCGAAACCGGCGCCACCGGCCGCCGCTCGCTCCCCGCTTCCGCCTTCGCGCCATCGGTTCCCGGCGGGTCCGTCTGGCCAAAACCGGTCAGCATCACGGTAGCCAGGCTGCCCGGGGCCGCTCCGCCTTCGCTGTTCTTCGCGCCGTCCTCGTTGAACGCCACGGCGAAGCCACGGCCCGACCCGTTCACCGTATAGATACCCGGTACCGTATCCACCACGCGGATCTCCAGGTCACGGCTGCTCAGCGAATCCACCTCGACACGAACGCGCGTCGAAGCCCGGCCCGCCAGAGCGAACGGCACCGCGACGGTCAATTGATTGGCCTCCTGCGCCAGCAGCGGCGCGCGATTGGCGTCGAACCACACCCGCGCCTCACGGCCTTCGAAGCCGCCGTAGAGCGTTACATGTTCACCCGGCGCCACCGGCCCGGGTTGCGTGCTGGCGGCGTTGGTCACCGAAAGAATCCACGGCGCCTCGCGCCCGGTGGGCGAGCCCTGCGGCGGAACAATCGTCACCAGCACCGGGATGCGAACTCCACCGGCCTCGCTTTCAATCGCCACTTCCCCCTCCAGCCGCACCACCGTCGTCGTCGCCTGCGGCAGACGGTCGCGACGGATGACGGCTTCAATCCGCGCCGGCGTGACGCCAGTCGCGGGCGTGAGCGACAACCAATCCGGCGCCGAACGCACCGTGTAGTTAGCGGCCACAGTCGAGTCAAATCGGCCTAAGTCGAATAACTGCGGAGCCACGTCGCGGCCCGTCTCCACTAAGTAAACCAGCGCGGAAGGATCGGCGCGCAGCGCACCCGCCCCACCGATCGACAGCAGCACCGTAACAACAGCCACATCCTCACTGCCACGCTTGAAGCGGATCTCCCCGCGGTAATTCCCCGCCCCCAGAAATTGGGGACTCACACTTACCGCCAGTTCGTTCGGCGACGTGCCCGCACGCTGCGACAGGTTGATCCAGGTGACCGTGGAAACCGCGTCCCAATTGACCGGCGCGCCGGACGACCCCAGCATCAGCGTCTGCGGCGGCGGCACAATGGAGCCCTGCCGCCAGTCGAAAAACATCGTCGACTTATTTGGCAACAAAACACCCGGTGCCGACGGCCCGCCCGTCCCGGTAACATACAAAAGAACGTTCACTACACTACTCGTTTTGAGTCCATTCGGATTCGTAGTGACAACAATGACCGACCCCTGATAGGTTCCCGGCAGTAACTTCGTCGCGTCGGCCAGAATATTGAAGCCGGTCGGCGTCTTTCCCGTCTCCGGCGAAACGCGCAACCAATCCACCGTCGGATTAAACTGCACATCCAGGTTCTTGCCGAACCCGTCTACGTTGACCGTCCAGCTGGTCTGCGGGCTAACGGCGGACACGGTACCAACCACGTTCTCCGGGCTGACGCGAATCACCGGATCGCCGGTTTGCGGCACCGCGGTCAACGTCAGCGTCACCGGAACCACCACGTTCGTCCCACCGCTCGAAAAGGTAAAAGCGCCGGTATGCGTCCCGGCCGGCAACCCGTTCGGGTACACGTTCACCAGAACATCGGTTGGCGTGGTGCCCGTCAACTGGCTCAGGCCAATCCACGGCACATTGCCGCCCGAACTCCAGGAAATCGGTCCGCCGGCGTTGTCGATCCGCAGCGATTGCGCCGCCGGCAGCGGGCCATTCACCGTCCCCGTAAACGAAAGCGCCCCGGGAGAAGCGGTGAAGCCCGAAGTCGGGTTCGCCGGGTCCACCGTCAGGCTCACCGCGATCGTTTTCAAATTCCCGATCGCCGGCACCCCATTGCGCTGTGCAGTAATACGAATGGTGCCGGAATACGTTCCTTGCGCCAGCCCCACTGGGTTGAACACCACGTTCACCGAAGCCGGCGTCTCGCCCAGCACCGGCGTCAGCGTCAGCCAGTTGCCGCCAATGGGCGTCAGCGTTTCAATCGAATAGGTCAGCGCCAGATCGGACGCCGTCACCTGAAAACCACGCGTCACCGGCGGGTCGTTCTGCCGCATCGCCACAGTGATGACGCTCGTGCTTACCAGCAGCGTCGGCGGTGGCTGCACAGTCAGGTCGATCGGCACACGAACGGTAGGCGCCACGCCATCGACGGCCACCAATTCCACAAATCCCGTAAAGCCCCCGGGAATGTTGTTGAAGGATTGAATGTTCAGCTGCAGCGAGAACGGCGTGATGAATTCGCCGGAGGCGCCTTCCAGTTTGAACCCCGGATTGCTGCCCGAAACACGATACCGATAGTTCCCACCGTCACTCGCCACCACGTCCAACCGCTGGACCGGCAACGCCGGCTCGCCCAGTCGCGCCACCAGTTGGAGCCGCGACGGAATGGCCGAAACCGTCGAATTGGGGGCAATCGCCACCACATACCGGCGCGAAGCCGCAAAGCCCGCGCCCCCGGTGACCTGCACCGTAAAGTCAAACGAACCGGCCTGCGTCGGGCTGCCGGCCAAGGTCCACAGGCCCGAAGAACCAGCCACCGTCAAGCCAGGCGGCAACGTGCCGGCCACAACGTTCGCACCCGTCACCGAAACCGGAACCGTCCCGGCGTTCAGGCCGAAGGCCTGCGAATAGACGCGCCCCACCGTGCCGTTCGGCATCACCGAAGGCTGCACGGCCAAGTCCCCGCCCACCACAATCCGCATCGCCCCGGAGCCCGTGCACCCGGTGGAATCGGTCACCCGTAGCGTGAAATCAAAGGTGCCGGCCGCCGAAGCGGTGCCCGCGAAAATGGCGGTGCCCGCGGCGGGAGATACCGAAAGCCCCGGAGGCAGCGTCCCGGGCGTCACCGAATAAGTCCACGGCCCGGTGCCGCCATGCGCGACGGTGCCCGGATAACTGGTGCCCAGCGCGCCGGTAGGCAGGTTTGGCGTGAGCGTCAGGACGCATTGCGCCGCGCCGCTAATCGCCGCAAACAGGCAGAGGACGAGGAGTCTAAACATTTTGGCCTCGATTTGTTGAGTTATCCAAAGTATATTCCACTAGCCTTCAAAAGCGCCCGCCTCTAGTAGATTCCAATCATTGGCAGCCCCCGCCAACGCCTGCTACCTTCGTCAAGCTTGAAAACGTCGATTCCATTTCTACTCGTCGCAGCCGCGGTTCTGCCCTTCGCCCAACCGGCGTCGGGCCAAGGTTGAGTGGCCGCCAGACAAGGCACGCCCGGGCTTGGCGTGCTCGCATTGAACACCTGCGGTCGCGATGAACACCGCAAACCGCGCTTGTGGACAGTTGGCCTCGGCTACCGCTATCAGCCGTCGTTCCGCCATTACGTCGGCACCGTGGAACAGAAGCAGCGCGAAGTGTTGGGCACGCAAATCAGGAACATCTACCACCTGCTCGACTTCAGCATCGAGCGCCAGTTAACGCCGCGCTGGAGCGTCGCCGCCAGCCTGCCCCTCCTGTTCGCACATCGCAACCAGCTCTACAACCCGCGCGGCCAATTCACCGTCAATAGCATCGGCGACGCCTCCATCGGCGGCCGCGCCTGGATCTTCAAACCGCCCACCGAATCCGGCGACAACATCTCCCTAGGGGCGTTTCTGAAACTGCCGACCGGAAAGTACAACGCCACCGGCCGCGCTACCAATGCCGCCGGCCAGCCTATCATCGCGACGGCCGATCAATCCATCCAGGCCGGCGACGGCGGCACCGGAGTGTCACTGGAATTGCAGGCGTTCAAGCGCATTCCCTGGCGCAGCGAAGTGTATTTCACGGGCACCTACCTGTTCAACCCGCGCAATACCAACGGCGTCTCCACCTTCCGCACGGCCCGCGGGGAGACGGTGATGTCGGTCACGGATCAGTATCTCTACCGCGGCGGCCTGGGCCGGCCGGTACCGAAGATTCGTGGCCTCGCCGTCAGCTTTGGCGGACGAATGGAAGGGGTGCCGGTGCGGGACGCCATCGGGGACAGCGCTGGCTTCCGCCGTCCCGGCTACGCCATCTCCATCGATCCCGGGTTCCTCTATGTGCGTGGGCCATACATGTTCTCCTGCAACATCCCGGTGGCCGTGGAGCGCAACCGCAAGAAGAGCGTGGCCGATTACCAGAACGGCCGTCACGGCGACGCGGCGTTTGCCGACTACACCCTCATGTTCAGCCTCTCCCGGCGTTTTTAGCCTCTGCGGGTCAAGAAAACGCCCCACCGAAAAAGTCAGTCACAGGCCAAGCGAATAAAGTTTGTCTCTTCGAATCAAGCACTTGCAACGATCGAACGACAGAATGCTTGCAAGCCCCCCGGTAGAATAGAAGTTGAGGAGAAGGCACCCGCCACAGCGCGGGTGCCTTTGTTTTTGGTGGCTAAAAAAACTGTTCGCATCTTATCCATCGACGGCGGCGGGATCCGGGGGATCCTGCCCGCCATGCTGCTCGCGTGGCTCGAGCGCAAGACCGGTCAACCCGTGTCACAACTATTCGATCTCGTCGCCGGCACATCCACCGGCGGCATACTCGCACTCGGCCTGGTCCGTCCCGGAAAGGACGGCCGGCCCGCCTACACCGCCGAAGAGATGGCCGATCTCTACGAGCGCGAGGGCGACAAAATCTTCTCCAGCAACCTCTGGCATAAATTCCGCTCGCTGGGTTCGATCGGCGACCAGAAGTACCCGGCCAAGGGCATCGAAGAGGTGCTGCAGCGCTATTTTGGCGAGTCAAAACTGAGCAGCGCGCTCACCAGCACGCTGGTGCCGAGCTATGAAATCGAGCGGCGTATTCCGTTCTTTTTCAAGAGCCATAACGCGCTCACCCAGCCCACGCACGACTTCCCGATGTGGCAGGTGGCCCGGGCCACTTCGGCGGCGCCGACCTACTTTGAACCGGCCCGCATCGACGCCGCCCACGAGGGCGACTACTGGGCGTTGATCGATGGCGGCGTCTTCGCCAACAACCCGGCCGCCTGCGCGCTGGTGGAAGCGCGCACGCAGTTCCCGGACGCCGATGAATACGTGGTCTGTTCGCTCGGCACCGGCACGCTGACGCGGCGGATCGACTACGAAGATGCCCGTCACTGGGGCGTAGCGCGGTGGGCCAAACCGGTGTTGAACATCGTGCTCGATAGCGTATCGGAGACGGTGGATTACCAGTTGAACCAATTGCTGCCGGCGGGGAGCTACTACCGTTTCCAGAGTTCGCTGCAACGGGGCAGCGAGCAGATGGATGAAACCAGCGCCAGCCACGTCCGAGGCCTGCGATTGTTGGGAGAGAAGCTGGTACGGGACAACGCCAGCCGGATGGACACGCTGGCCGATAAACTGGCGGCGTAGCGCATCCACCAACCAACATTTCGGGGTTACACGACGCCATAAGCCGAGCCACCGGGACCGCCTTCAGGGCCTGGTGGCATCGCCACCGCGCCACGCGGACAATCCTCGGCCGGATAGCCTGGGCCCAACCCAACAACCCGCGTCATCGCGTCCGCTTTGGGCTCCGTGGGAGAACGCGAGACCACCGCGCGAAGGAGTCCATCAAACAACCCGCCACCGGGCTCAGTTCCAACCACACAAGCCGCCTCATCGTGCCCACCTTCGGGTCCCGCGATGCCGCATTCACGCCGCGCTCGAATCTACCAACCAACCAGCCACCAAGAGTTCCCAACCCAACAACCCGCGTTATCGCGTCCGCTTTGGGCTCCGTGGGAGAACGCGAGACCAAAGCGCGAAGGAGT
>JBIKOG010000264.1:0-9715 GCA_044358225.1 Bryobacteraceae bacterium
CTGCATTATTCAGGAGCCCTACGACACGGAAGTGGGCGCGGGCACGATGGCGCCGGAGACGTTTCTCCGGGTGCTGGGGAAGAAGAAGTACAACGTGGCCTACGTGCAGCCCAGCCGCCGTCCGGCCGACGGGCGTTACGGGGACAACCCGAACCGGCTGTACAAGCACATGCAGATGCAGGTGATTCTGAAGCCGACGCCGGCCGACGTGCTGGACCTGTATATGGGGTCGCTGGAAGCCATCGGGATCGACCTGTCCAAGCACGACCTGAAGCTGGAAGAGGACAACTGGGAATCGCCGACGTTGGGCGCCTGGGGCATCGGCTGGCAGGTGATGTTGGACGGCATGGAGATCACGCAGTTTACGTATTTTCAGCAAGTGGGCGGGCTGGACCTGGACCATGTGCCGGCGGAAATTACGTACGGGTTGGAGCGCATCGTTTCGTTCCTGCAGGGCAAGGAAAGCGTCTACGACATTGAGTGGGCGCCGGGGTTCAGCTACCGGGACGTACGGTATTTCGACGAATTGCAGCAGTCCGTTTATAACTTTGAAATGGCCGACGTGGCGCGGCTGTGGCGTTTGCTGGACGAGTACGAAGCCGAGGCGCAGCGGTTGGTGGATGCGTATCGGGCCGAAGGGTTGGCCGATGCCGATAAGCGGCGGTTCCCGCTGCTGTCGGCCTACGACAATGTGTTGAAGTGTTCGAACCTTTTCAACCTGCTGGATGCCCGGGGCGCGATCAGCGTGACGGAGCGCGTGGGTGTGATTGGGCGGGTTCGCAAACTGGCGGTGGGCGTGGCGCAGGCGTTTCAGGATCAAGAGCAGTATCGGGAGGTGGCGTAAATGTTGCCATTCCTGTTGGAGATCGGGACGGAAGAGATTCCGGATTGGATGATTCCTTCGGCGCTGGAGTTTTTGCGCTCGAAGTTCCCGGGTGAGAATGTGCGCGTGGATGGCACGGGGCGCCGGTTGGTGCTGCGGGCCGATGTGGCGGCGCGGTCGGCCGATCGGGAAGAGGTCGTGACGGGGCCGCCGGCTTCGGTGACCGGCAAGGCGCTGGACGGGTTCTGCGCGAAGCAGGGCGTGACGGCGGCGGAGTTGAGCGTCATTGAAACGGCCAAGGGCAAGTACTGGTCGTTCACGCGGAAGATTGCCGGGCGCGATGCGGTGGAGACGCTGCGGGAGGAGACCCCGGCGTTGATCACGTCGATTCCGTGGCCGAAGACGATGTACTGGCCGTCGATGGGTGGGCCGCGGTTCATTCGTCCGGTGCGCTGGATCGTGGCGCTGTTGGGCGATGCGGTGGTGCCGTTTGAATGCTGCGGCGTGACGTCGGGCAACACGACGATGGGCCATCGCCGCCTGGGCGCGCGTGGGCCGTTGGCGGTGACCGTTTCCGATTACGAGCAGGTGCTGCGCGAGAATTTTGTGATCGTGAGCGCGGCCGAGCGGCGCGCGAAGATCGAGGCCGAAGTGGCCGCCGTGGCTGGTGCGCGCGGTTTGCAGGCGAAGGCCGACGCGAAGCTGTTGGAGGTGTTGACCTACATCACCGAATACCCGACGGCGATTCTGGGCTCGTTCGATGCGTCGTACCTGACGCTGCCTTCCGAGGTGCTGGTGATGGTGATGCGTCACCACCAGAAGTACTTTTCGGTGGAGACGGCCGAGGGCGAACTGGCGCCGCACTTCATCGCCATCATGAACATTCCGGCCGATCCGGAAGGGCACGTGGTGAACGGCAATGAGCGTGTGCTGCGGGCGCGTTTCAACGACGCGCGGTTCTTCTACGACGTCGATCAGAAGAAGCCGCTGGCGGCGCGCGAAGCGGATCTGTCGCACGTGACGTTCCAGGCCAAGGTCGGCAACTATCTGGAGAAGACGGCGCGCGTGGCCGCGCTCGCCGGGCAGTTGGGCGGGCCGGATGCCGAAGCGGCGGCGCATCTTTGCAAGGCCGATTTGACGACGGAGATGGTGAAGGAGTTCACCGATCTGCAGGGTATCGTGGGCGGGCTGTACGCGCGGGCGCAGGGCGTTTCGCGGCCGGTGGCGCAGGCTGTGTACGAACACTACAAGCCGCTGTCGATGGAGGATTCGATCCCGTCGACGTCGGTGGGCCAGGCGTTGAGCGTGGCGGATAAAGTGGACACGCTGCGGTCGTGTTTCGCCGTGGGGATGATTCCCAGCGGGTCGAAGGATCCGTTCGCGTTGCGGCGCGCGTCGCAGGGCGTAGTGAAGATTCTGGCCGATGGCGTGTTGACGGTGACGCTGGACGAGCTCTGTGCCGACGATGAAAAGCTAACGGCGTTTTTCCGTGAGCGTGTGGACTACTACTTCCGCGAAGTGCGTGGGTTTGCCTACGACGAAGTGAACGCGGTGATGGCGGCCGGCTATGGCAATCTGCCGGACGCGCTGGCGCGGTTGGACGCGGTGAAAGCCGTGCGGCCGACGGCGGATTTCGAGCCGCTGGCGGCGGCGTTCAAACGCATCAAGAACATCCTGAAACAAGCTGGCGACGTGGCCGCCGGCGCCCCGGACGCGGCGTTGTACACCGAACAGGAAGCGGCGTTGGCGGCAGCCACCGAGGCGACCGATGTGGCCACGGGAACGTACTCCGAACGGCTGGCGCGTGTGGCGCTGTTGCGCCCGGCCGTCGATGCGTTCTTCGACAAGGTTCTCGTAAACGACCCGGATCCGAAGGTGCGTGAAAACCGCCTGCGGCTCTTAACCAATCTCATCAATAAGTTCTCTTCGATCGCTGATTTTTCAGAGATCGTAACGAATTGATTTAACCCCCCCTCAAACAGGAGCATCTGGATGAAGAAATACGTTTACAATTTCGGCGGTGGTAAGGCCGACGGTAACGGAACGATGAAGGAAATCCTGGGCGGCAAGGGCGCAGGCCTGGCGGATATGACCACCGCCGGCGTGCCCGTCCCCCCCGGATTCACGGTTTCCACGGAAGTCTGCAACATCTACTTCGAAAACAATCAGCACGTTCCCGCTGAGATCGAAGAGCAGGTGGACAAGGCCTTGGCGAAGCTCGAAAAGACCTTCGGCAAGAAGCTGGGCGACGCCAAGAACCCGCTGCTGTTGAGCGTGCGGTCGGGCGCGAAGTTCTCCATGCCGGGCATGATGAACACCATCTTGAACCTGGGCATCAACGACGAAACCGTCGCTGGTCTGGCGGCCAAGACGGGCAACGAATGGTTCGCCTACGATTGCTATCGCCGCTTCCTGCAGATGTTCGGCGAAGTGGCCGTCGACATTCACATGGAGAAGTTCAACCATGTGTTCGACGCGCAGAAGGCCAAGCGCAAGACCAAGCTCGATACCGACCTGACGGTGGAAGACCTGAAGGCGATCGTCGAAGCGTACAAGAAGATCTACGTGAAGGAAACGGGTTCGCCGTTCCCGCAGGACACCAAGATTCAGCTGAAACTGGCGCGTAACGCCGTGTTCAGAAGCTGGTGGAACGAGAAGGCCGCCTACTACCGGAAGATGGAAAAGATTCCGGATTCGATCGGTACCGGCGTCACCGTGCAGGCGATGGTGTTCGGCAACATGGGCAACACGTCGGCCACCGGCGTGGGCTTCACGCGCGACCCCGGCAACGGCGACAAGATTTTCTACGGCGAATTCCTCGTCAACGCCCAGGGCGAAGACGTGGTGGCCGGCATCCGTACGCCGGAGCCGATTACCGATCTCGAAGTGATCATGCCCGCGGCCTACAAGCAGCTGTTTGAAACCACGCAGATGCTTGAGAAGCACTACAAGGACATGCAGGACTTCGAGTTCACCGTCGAAGAAGGCACGTTGTACATGCTGCAGACCCGCAACGGTAAGCGCACGGGTCCTGCCGCTGTGAAGCTCGCCGTCGACATGCACGAAGAAGGCCTGATCACGAAGAAGGAAGCCGTGATGCGCGTGGCTCCTTCGCAGCTCGATCAGCTGTTGCACCCGGTGTTCGACGCCGCTTCGCTGAAGACGTTGACGCTGCTCTCCACCGGTATCGCCGCTTCGCCCGGCGCCGCTGTGGGCCGCGTGACGTTCTCCGCCGAAGACGCTGTGGAAGGCGCGAAGAAGTCTCCCGTCCTGTTGCTCCGCAAGGAAACCACGCCGAACGACATCGCCGGCATGGACGCTGCGAAAGGCATCTTGACCGCCATCGGTGGTAAGAGCTCGCACGCCGCCGTTGTGGCGCGTGGCATGGGCCGCCCCTGCATCGTGGGCGCCGGCGAATTCGCCATCGACGAAAAGACGAAGACCGCCACCGTCACCGTCGGCGGCAAGAAGATCGTCATCAAGGAAGGCGACTGGCTTTCCATGGACGGCACCACGGCCAAGGTTTACCAGGGCCAGGCCAAGACCAACGAGCCGGACACCAAGAGCGGCGCGCTGGCCAAGTTCATGGACTGGGC
This sequence comes from Bryobacteraceae bacterium, assembly GCA_044358225.1. Lineage (GTDB taxonomy): Bacteria > Acidobacteriota > Terriglobia > Bryobacterales > Bryobacteraceae. The sequence continues at coordinate 4,420 of JBIKOG010000264.1, forward strand.
CGACGAGTTCCGCGGCAACTTTGGCGTCCGCGCCAATGCCGACATTCCGCGTGACGCCACCGCTGCCCGCCGCTTCGGCGCCGAAGGCATCGGCCTGTGCCGCACGGAGCACATGTTCTTCGCCGAAGATCGCCTGCCGATCGTGCAGGAAATGATTCTGGCCAAGGAAGAGAAGGCGCGCAAGGCCGCGTTGAAGAAGTTGTTGCCGCACCAGCGCAAGGACTTCGCGGGCTTGTTCACGGCGATGAACGGCTTCCCCGTCGTCATCCGCACGCTGGATCCGCCGCTGCACGAATTCCTGCCGAAGCGTGAAGACCTGATGGTGGACTGCGCGATCCTTCCCTACGCGAAAGCGAAGGCGAAGGAAGAGATGGCCAAGAAGTATGCCATCGCTGTGGAAGACCTCAAGGAGAAGCTGCCGGCGCTGTTGCACCGCGTCGAAGAGCTCCACGAGTTCAACCCGATGTTGGGCCACCGTGGTTGCCGTCTGGGCATCACCTATCCCGAGATCACCGAAATGCAGGCTCGCGCCATTTTCGAAGCCGTCGTGCAGGTGGCCAAGAAGGGCGTGAAGGTGATTCCGGAAGTCATGATCCCGCTGATCGGTTCCGTGAAGGAACTGGAGCACCAGAAGGCGATCGTCAAGCGCGTTGCCGACGAAGTGTTGGGCAAGGCCGGGTTGAGCGAACAGCACTACCTGATCGGAACGATGATTGAAATTCCGCGCGCCGCGATCACCGCCGATAAGGTGGCAGAGCAGGCGGAGTTCTTTAGCTTCGGTACCAACGATCTGACGCAGACCACGATGGGCTTGTCCCGCGATGACTATACGAAATTCTCGGCTCACTACGAGAGCCTCAAGATCTTCTCGGCCGATCCGTTCGGCGTGTTGGATCAAGAGGGTGTCGGCAAGCTGGTCGACATGGCCGTGAAGCTGGGCCGGAAGACCCGTCCCGACCTCGAAATCGGCATCTGCGGCGAGCACGGCGGCGAGCCGAGCTCGGTGGAGTTCTGCGTGAAGGTGGGCATGAACTACGTGTCGTGCTCCCCGTACCGTGTGCCGATCGCCCGTCTGGCGGCGGCGCAGGCGCGGATCGCCATGGCTGGCGGCGAAGGCGCCGAAGCCAACCGCACGAAGTAGTCAATCTGTAGCAACGGTGATCGGGCGGGCCGAAAGGTCCGCCCGATTGCTGTTTGTGCCCGTAAAATGGGAGTCGCGCATGATTCTTCTGCTGATGCTGCTCTTCGCGCAGGCCCCCACGCCGCAGTCGCTCTTTGCTGAGCGCCGCTACGCCGAGGCAGCTGTGTTGCTGGAAAAGGAAACGGCGCGGCCGAGCCGGTATCTGCTTGGGCTCTGTTATCAGCAGATGGGCGAGTTGGGCAAGGCGGAGAAGGTGCTGGCGGCGTTGATCGAAAAGGAACCCAAGTGGGCGCCGGGCTACTATGCGCTGGCTCGCGTTCTGTTCGTTGAAGGGAAGTTTCCTGACGCCATTCGCGCTGCTGAAGCGGCGGAGAAACTGGGTGAGCCGCGTGCGCGGACTCGCCGGTTGATCGGCTCCATTGAAGAGGAACGCGCTAATTGGGCCGCGGCTCTGGCGGCTTATGACGCGGCTCTTCGCGCTGGCGCCAATGCCGATGACATCAAGACCGCCCGTGCCTCCGTAGTCTTCAAGCAAGGCCGCGCGCCGGCTGGCCGCGCCGCGACTCCGGTTGCCTTCGAACGCCATCCGCTCCCGTTCGTTTTGAACCACAACCCGACTCCGGAGAAACACATCGTCTCCACGATGTCCGGGGGGCTCGCCATCTTCGACTACGACAACGACGGCCTGCCCGACCTGTTTTTTACCAATGGCGCCAGCCTGCCAACGCTGGCGACAAAGCACCCTAACCGTCTCTACAAAAATCTTGGTGGCCTTCAATTTAAGGACGTCACCGCCGAAGCCGGATTAACCGGCGAAGGCTTCTCGATCGGTACCGCGGCCGCCGATTTCGATGGCGATGGCTGGGTCGATCTCTTCGTTGCCGGGGCAGGGAAGAACCTGCTCTACCGCAATGATCACGGCCACTTCACGCTCTCCCCCCGCGGAATCAAGGACGAGAGATTCGCCGCCGGCGCCGCCTGGGTCGACTATGACGGCGACGGCAAACTGGACCTCTTCGTCGTCAATTACATCGATTGGACTCCGGCGTTTTCCAAATACTGCGGCGACCCTTCGAAAAACCTCCGTGTCTACTGCCACCCCCGCGAATTCGCCCCCACTGCCAATCGCCTCTACCGCAATCTCGGCAACGGCCAGTTCGCCGATGTGAGCCGGGAGACCGGCATCGCCGCGCACCTCGGCAAGGGCATGTCGGCCTCCGTCGCCGACGTCAATGGCGACCGCCGCCCCGACATCTTCGTCGCCAACGACGCCATGGCGAATTTCCTTTTCCTGAACACCGGCGGGAAGTTCACCGAGTCTGCCCTCGCCCAAGGCGTCGCCTACAACGACATGGGCCAACCCATCTCCAGCATGGGCTCCGACCTCCGCGACTACGACAACGACGGCCTGCCCGATCTCCTCTTCACCGCCCTCACCGGCGAAACATTTCCCCTCTTCAAGAACACCGGCAAGGGCTTCCGCGACCTCACCTACCCCAGTGGCGCAGGCGCGCTCACCGTGCGCCATAGCGGCTGGGGCGTGGCCTTCGCCGACCTGAACAACGACGGCTGGAAGGACATCGTCACCGCCAACTCCCACGTCACCGACACCATCGAACTCACCCGCTCCGAGAAATACAAGGAGCCCAATCTCGTGCTCCTCAATGCCGCCGGGCACTTTCTGCCCGGCGCCGAACTCGGGCCTCCGGCCGCCTATCGAGGGCTTGGCGTGGCCGATCTCGACGGCGACGGCAAGCTCGACATCGTCACTACTGCTCTCGGCGAAAATGCTGTAATCTGGCGCAATATCTCGAAAAACTCGGGCAACTGGCTGGAAGTGAAGGCCCCCGTCGGCGCCCGCGTCCGCGCCGGCGCGCAGTGGCAGGAGGTGACGGCCGGCGGCAGCTATGGCTCCGGCTCGTTCGTCCCCGCCCACTTCGGCCTCGGCGCCGCCACCGAAGCGGATGTCGAAATCGTACTTTCCAACGGCGAACGCAAATCCCTCGGCCAACTCCCCACGAAGCACTGATATGCTGTCGGGTGCCCATGCGACTCTCCGCCCTCTTCCTCCTCTCGCTCGCCTGCTTCGCCCAGCGCGCCGCGACGTTTGAAACACGCCCCGCCACCGCGCTCGAAAACGAGAAGATCGAACTGCTCACGCTCAACAAGGGCGGCGCGTTTGTCAGCCTCATCCTCAAAGATGACGCCGAGAAAATGAACCCCATGTGGAACCCCGTCGCCCTGGCCCGCATGACCAACGGCCCGTCGCGCTTCGGCGATTCCCTCGGCCACTTCCTTTGCGTAGATGGCTTCGGCCCAACCTCCAAGGAAGAACAAGCCGCCGGCCTCCAGGGCCACGGCGAAGCCCATCGCCAACCCTGGACGCTGATCGCCAAAGGCCGCGAGGGCAAGACGCAACAGCTCACCTTCCAAACGCGCCTGCCCATCGTGCAGGAAGGCCTCACGCGCAAGCTTGAACTCGTCGACGGTGAACAGGTCGTCTACGTCGAGTCCACCCTCGAAAACGAACTCGCCTTCGACCGCCCCATCAACTGGGCCGAGCACGCCACCATCGGCTACCCCTTCCTCGCCCCCGGCAAGACCGTCGTCGACGCCTCCGTCAGCCACTGCCAGACCCGCCCCCACAACGACACGCCGCCCAACCGACGCCTGCTTTCCGACAAGCCTTTCATCTACCCGCAAGCCCCGCTTAAGGCCGGCGGCCTGGCCGACCTGCGCCAGATCCCCAACCCGCCGGACTCGATGGACCACACCGGTTGCACCTTCGATAAATCCAAGCGGCTCGGCTTCGTTACCGCCATTAACCTGGAAAAACGCCTGTTATTGGGCTATCTCGTACGCCGCGAAGAGTATCCGTGGTTGCAGGAATGGATGAACTATCCGTCCAATCTCGCCCTCTCCCGCGGCCTGGAATTCGGCACGCAACCCTTCGACGTCTCCCGCCGCCAGACCGTGGAAATGGGCAAGATGTTCGACACGCCCGCCTTCCGCTGGCTGCCCGCGAAATCGAAAATCGGCTCGCGTTTCCTGATGTTCTACACCCGCGTCCCCGCCGGCTTCACGCAGGTCGACGACGTGAAGCAGGAGGGCGGGGAACTGGTCATTACGGATTCAAAGAGCCGGCAGACGGTTCGGCTGGCGGCTTCGCTCCCGTTGTAGGCGGCGCTGTTAGCGGTTCGCGCTCGTCCAGGTGGTCCTTCAACTTCAATAGCGGCACGCCTTCGTTCATCCACGCCGGCGCCGCGTCGCCCTTCAAGTGATGCGCGAAATACTCGCGCATCCGCACCAGGTAATCCTTCTGGTTCACCGGCACGCGCAGCCCGTGATTCTCGCCCTTGTACTGCAGCATGATCACCGGCTTCTGCAGCCGCCGCAGCGTGTTGAAATACTCCACGCCTTGTGTGAAGTCCACCGCGCCGTCCTTATCGTTGTGCAGAATCATCAGCGGCGTCTTCACCTTTTGCGCATGAAACACGGGCGAATTGCGCACATAGGCGTCCAGATTGTCCGTGTAGCCGCTGGTGAAACGCCCCTGGCTGCTCTCGAAAATCGGCTGGTTCGCCGACCCGGTGTTCCAGTAGACGGAGCTATACATGCTGATCATGTCCGTCAACGGCGCGCCCGCGATGGCCGACTTGAACGCGTTCGTCTGCGTCACCAGAAACGCCGTCTGATAGCCACCCCAGGAGTGTCCGTGCAGCCCGACTTTCCCTTCGTCCACGACGCCCGCGGCCACTGCGGCCTTCAGCCCCGGCAGCACGCACCACACCGCCGACATGCCCGGATCATTGAGCTTATACGTGATATCCGGTTGAAACACCGCATAGCCCTGGTTGTTGTAAACGCTGCGGTTGAACGCCGCCAGCGTCGGCTGCGCGTAGGTGTTCAATGTCTGCGACATCTTCTCGTAGATGTAGACCACGGTCGGGTATCGCTTGCCCGGCTCGTAGTTCGCCGGCAGGAACAGCGCGCCCTGCAGTTTGTCGCCCTTGTCGCTGACGTAGTCGATCAGCTTCGCCCCTGACGTCCAGCCGAATTCCTTCTGCTGCGGGTTCGCCGCGGTCACCTTCGTCGCGCCCGCCAACTCGGCGTTTGCCACGTGGAAGTCCGGATAATCGGCCCACGTTTCGCGCC
>JBIKOG010000466.1:0-2789 GCA_044358225.1 Bryobacteraceae bacterium
ACCCGTATCCCGCCGATCGTTTTGACGCTACTTATTTGCGGTAGGAGCCGTATGCGGTAGTGCCGCTCGTACGGATCTGTGCGGGGGGCGGGTCGTGAGATTCGTCCCTACCGCGACCCAATTTAATCTTTGCCTACCCCTTCCGCTCCTGCGCCTCGCTCGCGTCGTTGAAAATCTCCTCCCGGATAATCCGGTCTGTCGCCGCGCGCAGATACTCGTCCAACGCCGCCCGCAGCTCCACATACTCCGGCCACAACACCCGGTCCAGATAACTCTGCTTCACCCGCAACATCAACGTCGTCATCCGCTGCCGCTTATACCGGAACGGCGTCAACCCATGCCGCCGGCACAACGCCGACATTAGCCGCCGGTGCCACTGGTCCGGCATCGAAAACTGCATCTCGACGAGAGGCTCCTCCCACACCGGCTTCGGCGCCGGCTGCGCCGTCTTCAACGCCTCTTTCACCCGGGAAAACGCCGCCGCCGCCGCCGCCCGCTCGCCCTCCGTCTTCGCCCCCTCAAACAGCGCCGCGATCTTCCGCAACCGCTCCCGTAACTGCTCCTCAGTCATCGCCATAGTGGTCCCTCAATCTTAATGAAAAATACCTGAGCTACTTTTCCCGCCCGCCCCGCGATCCCCTCCGTGCCAACCAAATTCCCGGCCCTCCTCCTCCTCGCCGCCGTCGCGGCCTTCCCCCAAACCCCCGCCGTCCAGGTCTCCAGCTATCTCTTCCAAAACACGCTCGACGCCCAACGCCCCGGCAGCCCCGCCCTCACCGCCGTCGATCCCCTCGGCCGCAACAACTTCCGTCGCGACGTCGTCCTCGGCCAGGAACGCTTCGTCTACGAAACCGGCGGCACCGCCACCCCACTCGCCAGCCAGGCCGGCCTCACCTACCGCGCCGCCGGCCTCCTGCCCCGAGAAAACTACTCCATCGAAATCCTCTTCACCTTCACCGGCGCCGAAAACATCTGGCGCCGCATCTACTCCCCCGATAACCGCGCCGCCGCCACCGGCCTCTACCTCGACCCCTCCGGCTGGTTCGACTACTACTCCGGCGTCAACTCCCTCAACAAACACCAACCCATCCGCAACGGCACCTACTCCCACATCGTCATCGTCAAACGCCCCGGCGAAATCGATCTCTATCTGAACGGCCAACTCGTCGGCTCCCGCGGCTCCGGCACCCTCCTCGGCTTGATGACCCCCGCTCTCAACCCGGACCAAATCGTCGCCCTCTTCCTCGACGACAACAACGAATACGCCAACGCCCGCATCGCCCTCTTCCGCACCTACTCCGGCAACCTCACCGCCACCGAAGTCGCCGACATCTTCAAGACCCCCTTCACCTCCACCATCGGCCTTCCCAAGCCCGCCCTCACCAGCTCCGGCATCGTCAACAGCGCCTCGTACTCTGCCTCGAACGCCATCAGTCCCGGCGGCTTCTTCTCCATCTTCGGCGCCAATCTCGGCGAAGACATGGGCGACTGGGGCCAGTCGTTCGTCAACAACACCGCCCCCAAACGCCTCAACAACGTCCGCGTCCTCATCAACGACATCGAAGCCTTCGTCGTCTTCACCAGCCCCGGCCAGGTCAACGCCCTCGCCCCCGATAACATCCCCGAAGGCCCCGTCAACGTCGTCGTCGAATACGGCAACATCCGCTCCACCACCGTCCCCACGCAGTCCCGCCGCATCAACCCCGCCATGTTCCGCTACTCCCCGCAGGACAACCGCTACCTCGCCGCCACCGCCAACGATGGCTCCGCCTTCATCGCACCGCCCAACCTCTTCGGCACCAACGGCGTCCTGAACGGACTCGCCATCCGCCCCGCCCGCCCCGGGGAATTCGTCGTACTCTACGCCACCGGCCTCGGGCCCACCACGCCCAACGTCCCCGCCGGCCAGATCCCGCCCGCCCGCACCGGCGGCCACCCGCTCGCCAATCCGTCAGAGGTCCGCCTAACCGGCCCCGACGGCCAAACCCGGACGGTCGTCCCAGCCTACTCCGGCCTCAGCGGCTTCCCCGGCCTCCACCAGATCGTCTTCCAGGCGCCAGACGCCCCCACCGGCGACTACGAAACCACCCTTGTCGTCAATGGCCAAAGCTCTCCCACCCGCGTGTACCTGCCCATCGCACGGTAACATCGGAGGAGATGGCGGAAAAGGGAGAAATCACGCGACTCCTCGATCAGTGGCGTAACGGCGAAGCCGAAGCCTTCGACCGTGTCTTCCCGCTCGTCTACGACGAGATGCGCCGCATCGCCCGCCGCCAGATGGCCCGCGAAGCGCGCCACCACACTCTCCAGCCAACTGCCCTGGTTCACGAGGCCTATCTGAAGCTCGTGGACCAGCGCCAGGCCAACTTCGAAAGTCGCGCCCATTTCCTGGCGATTGCCTCGCAGATGATCCGCCGTATCCTGGTCGATCACGTCCGCGCCCGCAATGCCGAAAAGCGCGACGTCGCCCTGACCATCTCCCTGCAAGCCATGGGCGACCCCACCGCCACCACCGCGGCCGAACCAGTGGATCTCCTCCACCTCGACAACGCCTTGAATGCGCTCGACCGCAAGCACCCCGGCAAGGCCCGTCTGGTCGAACTCCGCTACTTCGGCGGCCTGACGATCGAAGAAACGGCCGAAGTCCTCGGTCTCTCCACCGCCACCGTCAAGCGCGACTGGGTCACCGCCAAAGCCTGGCTCCTCCGCGCCCTGAACCCCACCCCCTAACCCTTTTCCACAGGGCCGTGCTACCAGAAAACGCCGATGCCGGGAGTTTCCGTGCCCTC
>JBIKOG010000265.1:0-9708 GCA_044358225.1 Bryobacteraceae bacterium
GGCGACGGCGGCGGCGATACTGGCGGGGCAGACGCGGCTGGCGACGTTGCCGGTGGCGCGGGAGGAGAAGAACACGCGGCGGGGGTGGTTGATTGGAGGCGGGGTGGCGCTATTGGCAATGGCGGGGGCGGTGGCGTACTGGCCGGGGGCGGCGAAAGTGGTTGGGGGCGGGGGTGGGGTGAATGGGGTGTATCTGGAGGCGGCGGGGCTGTTGGAGCACGCCTACCGGCCGGGGGCGACGGAGAAGGCGATTCAATTATTGGAGCCGGTGAGCCAGGGGCCGCAGGCGACTGCGCTGGTGCATGCTGGACTGGCGCGGGCGTATTTCCGGCAGTACCGGGTGACGCGGGTGACGACGTGGCTGGAGAAGGCGCAGCAGGCGGCGGCGCGATCGGTGGAGATGGACGGGAGGCTGGCGGCGGGGCATGCGATTCTGGGCCGGCTGTACGCGCAGACGGGGAAGATGGATTTGGCGGCGCAGGAGTTGGAGGAGGCGCTGCGATTGGACGCGCGGAATGCGGACGCCTATATGGCGCAGGCGGAGTTGGCGGAGAAGCAGGGGCGACTGGACCAGGTGGAGCCGAACCTGCAGAAGGCCGTGGACCTGGCGCCGGAGTATTGGAGCGCGCACGCGACTTTGGGTGTTCACTATTTGGCGAAGAACCGGTTTCGAGAGGCCCGGACGGAGATAGAGAAGTTACTGGAACTGGCACCGGACAATCCGGCGGCGTATAACTATTTGGGGATCCTGAACTCGCGGGAATGGCGGCTGGAGGAGGCGCGGAAGGCGTACGAAAAGGAGATCCAGCTGGCACCGACGGCGGCGGCGTATTCCAATCTTGGACTGGTGCTGCGGGATTCCGGGGAGTATCGAGAGGCGGAGAAGGCGATTCTGAAAGCGATTGACTTGAACCCTGGGGATTACCGCATTTGGGGGCACTTAGCGTCGATTTACCGCTGGAGCCCGGATATGAAGGAAAAGGGGGCGGCCGCATACGCCAGGGCGATTGAGATCGCACAGAAGGTTCGGAAGGCCTCGCCGAGCGACGTGGAGGTGTTGGCTTCGTTGGGACGTTACTACGCCAGCATCGGAGACCGGAAGAACAGCGTGCCGATGTTGCGGCAGGCGATGGCGCTGGATAGCGGATCGCCGACGATATTGATGGATTTAGCATCATCCTACGAAGCAATCGGGCAGCGGGAAGAGGCGCTGCGACTGGTGAAGATGGGGTTACAGCTTGGTTTAGCGAGGGAACGAGTAGAAAGAAGTCCGGAGCTGGCCCTTTTGCGGAAGGATCCGCGCTTTACATGGACGAAGCAGTAGAAGCAGTAACAAATCATCGAAAAAGAGGAAACGAACATGGCTGATCAAATCATCCGGATCAAGATTCCGGCTCAAGTAGTGGCGGTGCCGAAAACGGTAAACGCGAAGGTCCGCGGCGGCGAGATCGTGATGGTGAGTCTGGAGCCGGGCAACGATGGGGTGGTGACCATCGAGAACCTGGACGATGGGGTTGTGATTACGTTCAAGAAGAAGCCGTTCGAAATCGAGATCGTGACGCCGCCGAACACACGGACATAAGAACTGCCGTAGACAATGCGGGCGGCGCCGGTATTGGCGCCGCCTTAGTTAGATAAGGGGACTATATGGCTTCCATTGAAATTGGCGTTGGATCGGCGGGTACTCCGTCCGCATTAGAGCTCACAGAACTAATACGCGGGTTTGATGTGGCGTCGTTTGAGTTCGATGTGGAGAAGGTGCCGGAGGTCTTGGCGTCGCATACCGAGGAGCACCTGGGTGTGGCATCGGGCGTGGATCCGCGGAAGCTGAAGTCTTCGGGATGGGGGGTGTTGTTTGCCGCCGATGAGAGTCCGGCGGTGATTGAGGCATTGCGGCCGCTGTTGGTTTGGCGCAAGGCGCAGGCGGGGCCGCTGTACCGGGAGTATGCGGGGGAGGCCGGATACACGGAGGATTCGAAGCGAACGTTTTTGGGTGACGCGGGCGGGTTGGGGCTGGTGGACCCGAAGCTGAACGGAATCCCGTATTACCTGTTGTTTGTTGGGACTCCGGCGCAGATTCCGTACAACTTCCAGTATCTGGTGGATGTGCAGTATGCGGTGGGGCGGATTCACTTTGACACGCCGGCCGAGTACCGGTTGTACGCCGAGAACGTGGTGGCGGCGGAGAAGAAGCAACTGGTGCTGGCGCGGAAGGCGGCGTTTTACGGGACGGCGAATGAGAACGACTCGACGACGCAATCGAGCCGGACGGGGTTGATTGAACCGCTGGCGAAGTATGTGGGCGAGGAGGCGTTGGAGGAGGGGCCGAAGTGGGAGGTGGCGTGCCCACCGGCGGAGGCGGTGACGAAGGCGGGGCTGGTGGGACTGGTGAGCGACGCGCCGGCGTTGGTAATGGTGGCGACGCACGGGGCGGCTTTTCCGGTGGAGGAGGCGGCGGACCAGAGACGGTTCAACGGGGCGCTGTTGAGCCAGGACCATGCGTTTCCGGCGCGCGGCGAAGAAAAGCCGATGTTATTGGAAGCGTTTTTGACGGCACGGGACGTGCCGGCGAACGCGCGGCTGCATGGATCGATTTTCCTGATGTTTGCGTGTTTTGGCGGCGGGACGCCGAAGTTTGAAGATTTCACGAAGCCGGGGGAAGAGCGAAGGCAACTGGCCGAGAAGGCATTTCTGGCGGCGTTGCCGAAGCGGTTGTTGACGGGCGGGGCGTTGGCGGTGATTGCGCATGTGGAGCGGGCGTGGACGACATCGTTTGAGACGAAGGCGGGCCGGAACCAGTTGCAGACGTTCCGCAGTCCGTTGCGGGAGTTGCTGGTGGGCTCGCCAGTGGGATTTGCGATGGAGGCGTTTAACCTGAAGTGGGCGGAGCTTGCGGCGAAACTGGCGGAGCAGATCAAGAACGATGGAGAAAACTCCAACCGGCCGGCGGACCATGTGGGATTGCGGGGCACGTGGGAGGAGATGCACGATGCGCGGAATTTCTGCGTGATTGGCGATCCGGCGGTGCGGTTGGTGACGGGGGATGTGGAGAGTGGGCCGGTGGAGATTGAGAGGAATCCTGTGAGCGAAGAGATTTTGAAGAGGGCGGTGGCGACGGAGAGTGAGGAGGAGGAGGAGAAGGAGGCGAAGTCGTTTGACACGCCTATTCAATTAAACATAAGCGGCCGTGGCACCGTGGTGAACGGCAGCACGGGCGGGACACTGGAGAACCTGGTGACGCGAATTGGGGCGACGATGGAGGCGGTTGTGAACGGGTTGACCACGGTGGAGGTGGCTACTTATGTGAGCGACAACGTGGCCAATGTGGAGTTCAAGGATGGGAAGTTTGTGGGCGCGAAACTGCGCGCGCGGACGCAGTTCGGGCGCGATGGGAAGATGGTGAACCTGGTACCGGAGACGGACGGGAAGCTGGACGAGGCGTTGTGGGGCGTGCACATGGCGTCGGTGGACAAGGCGGTGGCGAACCGGAGCGAGATGATTAAGCTGGCGGCGACGGCGGCTTCGAGCTTATTGTCGGCGATTAAAGTGAAATGACGGAGACGGAGGCAGACGCGGCGCTGGCGCGGATTGGAGCGATTGTCCGGGAGGGGGCGGAGCCGGCGCCGCGGGCCTTTGGCTTTATGGACGACGGCTGGGACCGGGCGCAGGCGCGGCTGGAGGAGGAATTGCGGGAGGCGGCGGAGGCGCTGCGGGCGTTTGTGCGGTGTGAGGATGGGGCGGTGGGCGTGGTGGTGACCGATTGGACGGGGGACGTGTATTGTGTCTGGGGGGCGGAATCCGGGGAGGCGGAGCGGGCGCGCCATTTGGAGCGGTTTCAGGGGGATTTTGCAGTCAGGGTGCGGGTGGGGTATTTGCTGGCGGCGGCGGGTGGGGCGGCGTTGGAGTTGGCGCGGTTGGCGGCGGCGCCGTTGACAGTGATATCGGCGGCGCGGGCGGCGTGGGAGTTAGTGGAAGAGGTGCGATTGTTGCGGGCGGCGATGGGGTAATTACTTCAGCTTGCCCAGGAGTTCGTTTGCTTCGGCGGTGACGGACGGATTGCGGCCTTTCGCCGCGCGCTGCAAGGTGGCGCGGGCGCCTGAGAGATCGCCAGTGGCGGCTTGCGCGGTACCGAGTCCGAGCAACGCGCCTTCGTCTCCAGGCTGCACCTTCAAGACCTCTAAGTACGCGGCGCGGGCGCGGGGCCAATCGCCACGCACCGAGAGCACTTCGCCCAGGCCTTGCCACGCTGTTAGCAGGCCGGGCTTCCACCGCAGCGCCTCCCGCAGTTCGCGCTCCGCGCCGGGGTAATCGCCTTTTGCGGCGAGCACCTGGCCGAGGTTGGCACGCGCTTCGGCCATGTCCGGCTGTTGGCGTAACGCCTCGCGCAACATGGCTTCCGCGCGGGTGCCATCGCCGAGCTCGATCCACAAACCACCCAGGGCGTTTTGCGCTTCCGGGAAGTCGGCGTCGGCTGCGATTGCGGCTTCGAGCGCCTTCGCCGCGTCCGCGGTCCGGCCGGCCGCGCGGTAGGCCAAGCCTAAAGCGAACCAGGCGCCGGCGTCCCGGGGCGACGCGGCTTCGATCACGGGAATTGCCTCTTGCGCGCGGCCTTTTCGGGTTAGCAACTCGCCCAGCTTTCGCCCGGCCGCTGGCAGGGAGAGTGCCTCCCGGTACTTCGCTTCGGCCGTCTTCAGATCCCCGGTGGCTTCATAGGCCTCCGCCAAGGCGAAGGCCGCGCGCGGGTCGCGGGAATTCAAACCAGCCAGGCGCGCGATGCCCGTGCTTAGATTACTTTTTTGGACCACCTGCGCGACGGCCAGTTCCGCTTCCGCGCCTTTGGGTAGAGCCGTTGGATAGTACAAGGCTACTTCGCCCGTATAGGATCCGCGCTGCTCTGCGCGCGCGGCCAGAAGATTCCCTGCGGGCGGGCGGCGGACGATTTTGTGGTCCGTCATGACGGCGTGGATGACGTCTTCCGTCCGGCGTTCCGGCATGTGGCACGAGGCGCAATCGGCCCCCGGGACATGGGGCCCGCCGGTGAGGCCGGCATGGCATCCTTGGCACGCCTTGGCCACGTTCGCCGGGCCGGTGACATGGGGGTTGTGGCAGGTGGTGCATTGCATCTTGCCGGCGCTGGCGACGAAACATTTCGATTGGCGGAGGCGGTAGGCGGAGTTGACGATTTCAAACTTCTCTTCGCGGCCGGTGCCCGGGGCGTGGTCGAAGTGGAGGACGAAATCGGAGAGGGGCTCGCCGGGGCGGTAGGAGAAGGCGCCGCGGCCGAAGCGCACGAGCGAGTTGGGTAGAGGCGTGGAGGTCGTCTCCAAATGGCATTGCATACAGACTTCCATGCCGCGTTCGGGGCCCAGCTTGGCCGGGTTCACGATGCCGCCCTTGCCGGCGGCGGCTACGTGCAAGCTGCCGGGGCCGTGGCAACGCTGGCAATCGATCCCTTCCGGCAACGCGGCCGGGAAGACGGGCTCCTGCGCGGGGGCGTCCTGGCCGGCGGGGACGGCTGGGTAGGCGTTGTGGCAGAACATACAGTCATAGGAGATCTTGCGGCGGAAGTCCAATGGGTCGGGCCGGTCGTAGCCCGGACTCATGGCCAGTGTCCCGCCCTTTTCGGCGTACCAGCCCAATGGCAACTCCGCGAGACGCCCCTGCGGCGTGCGATGGACGAAGGTTCGCGCCTTTCGCCCGGAGCCCATGATGTAGTGAATTTCGCGCTCGATGGGATCGGCGCCGGCGCCGCTGCGGGTTTGGAAGAACCGGCCATCGCGGGCTAGGACGCCGTACGTGCGGCCCGAGGCTGCGTGAGTCAATGAACCGGTGAGGCCCTTCATGGTCGCCGCCGTGGCCGGGTAGAAGGCGCGGGCCATGCCGGTCTTGGCGTAGGTCTTCGCGATCTCCGCGTGGCAGCCCGCGCAGGTCCGCGCGTCCACATATTCCGCCACCGGCGCCGGCGCTTTCGCGCACCCCGCCAAGATCACAACCGTCCAAAGCCACCACCGCATTGTTCCCCCTATACTACTGAATAACCGCCATGACCCGCCGCACGCTTCTTGCGCTCTTCGGGCCCAGATGGGCCGACACCACCCGCCTTGGCCGACCGTACGCCAAGGATCCCTCGGTGATTGAATTCGCCAACAAATACTGGCTGTACTATTCGACGCCCACGGTGGAAGCGAATCGGCAGCTTTCGCAATGGACCATTGGCATTGCCACCAGCACCGACCTGGAGAACTGGACGAAGATCGGGGAGGTTCCGCCGGCGGCTGATTATGAGGCGAAGGGCCTGTGCGCGCCCTGCGCGAAGGTGATCCGTGGGCAGGTCCACATTTTTTACCAGACCTATGGCAACGGCGCGAAGGACGCCATTTGCCACGCCACTTCGCCCGATGGCATCCACTTTACGCGCAACCCGACGAACCCTATTTTTCACCCGACGGGCGCGTGGACCGCGGGGCGCGCGATTGATGCCGATGTGATTTTGCATAGCAATCGCTGGCTGCTGTACGCCGCTACGCGCGACCCCGCGATGAAGATCCAGATGATCACCGGCGCGTACGCTCCGGCCGATACGAACTTCAACCGCGAGACGTGGACCCAACTGACGAACGGGCCGCTGCTGCAGCCGGAGTTGCCGTGGGAGCGCGACTGCATTGAAGCGCCATCGGTGATTCAGCGCGGGCGCGACCTGTACATGTTCTACGCAGGCGGCTACAACAACGCGCCGCAACAGATCGGCTGCGCCAAGAGCCGCGACGGTGTGACTTGGCAGCGGCTGTTCCAGGAGCCGCTGCTCCCCGCCGGGAAGCCCGGCGAATGGAACTCATCGGAATCGGGGCACCCCGGCGTTTTCGTGACGGCCAAAGGGGAAACGGTTCTCTTCTACCAGGGCAACAACGATAAGGGCCGGACATGGTATTTGGCGCAAACCAGAATCGGCTGGCGCAGGGGACTGCCGTATGTCATGGCGGCGAAGAAGGGATAACATAGAAGGCAAAACGGTATGCGAACCTTTCTGCCCGCCCTGTTGCTGCTAACGATGACCGGCGCTCTGCCAGCCGCTCAACCCATCAAAGTGATGTTGCTGGATGGGGAATCGGGAGGCGCGTATCACGACTGGCGCGCCACCACGCCCTACCTGCAGCGGATGCTGGAACAGGCCGGCGTGTTCCAGGTGGAAGTCGTCACAGCGCCGCCCAAGGGCGCGGATTTCTCTAGTTTCAAGCCGGACTTCAGCAAGTACAAAGTGGTGGTGTCGAACTACGATGTGCCGGACGAACGGTGGCCGGACGAGTTGAAGCAGAGCTTTGAGAAGTACATGCAGAACGGCGGAGGGATGGTGGTGGTGCATGCGGCCGACAATGCGTTTCCGAAGTGGAAGGCGTATAACCAGATGATCGGCATTGGCGGGTGGCGCGGCCGCACGGAGGCCGATGGCCCGTTCTGGTACTACAAGGACGGCAAAGTGCTGCCTGATTTGAGCGCGGGAAAAGCCGGAAGCCACGGCGCGCGGATTCCGTTCAAGATCGTAAACCGCGTGACGAATCACCCGATTACGAAAGGCCTGCCGGCGGAGTGGATGCACGTGCCGGACGAGTTGTACGCCCGCATGCGTGGCCCGGGTGAAAACATGACGGTGCTGGCGACGGCGTTCTCTGACGAATCGAACAAAGGCACGGGGCGCGATGAGCCGGTGCTGATGGTTTTGAAGTTCGGCAAGGGGCGGATTTTTCATACGACGCTTGGCCACGATCAGGCGGGGCTGAACTGTGTGGGCTTCATTGCGACGTACCAGCGCGGGACGGAGTGGGCGGCGACGGGCAAGGTGACGCAGAAGGTGCCTGCCGATTTCCCGACGGCTACCAAGACCGCTACGCGGGCTGACTTCACGCCCCCGGCCAAGAAGTAGGGGCGGGTTTAGCGGGGTTGGAAAGAGAGCGTCACCTGGCCGCGGTTGGTGCGGACGGTGACGCGATCGAAGGTGTCGATGTCGAACGGGCGGCCGACTTTGTTGCCGGCTAAGTCCTCTAGGGCTGTATCGATCTGGATGGTCTGGCGGGTGGCGGGCCAGGGGCTTTCGGGGGTGTAGCGCCATTGGCGTTCGGCATTGGCGAGTTCGGCGCTGCCGGGGGTTGTGGGGACGGTGATCAGACGCAGGGCCAGGGCGGCGTCGAGGGGTTCGCCGAAATCGATGACGAGAGGTTCGCGGGTGCCCGCGGCGGGGCTCGTGATCCGCCATTTGGCAGGGTCGATGGGGGTGCGGTCCTCGGGCACGACTTTGAACGTATGGCGGAACTCGGCGCGGATGGGTACGCGACGGGCGTCGCGCCAGACGGGGCTGGCGACGAGGGTGTAGGTTGCGCCGGGTTCGAGCGCGGCGCCGATTTCTTCGCGGGGGAGCACGCCGCGTTTGATGCGGCCGGGGTCGAAGAGGACCGTTAGGCGGCGGGCTTCGCGGTCCCATAACTCCTGATCGATTTCGATGAAGGCGAGTTCGACGACTTTGCCTTTGTGGTCCAGGAGCTTCAGGTTTTCCCAGGCTTCGCCGGGGTGCATGGGGGCGGAAAAGTGGATGTAGAACTTGAGTTGATTGGCGGGGATTTCGGGGCCGGAGGGGTAGACCTTTTCGACGACGGTGGTTCGCGGGAGGGCCTGCATTTCGGCGGGGAAGCGGAATTCCCTGCCCTGGACGACGACGCGGCTGGCTACCGTTTTTTCGAGTTCGTAGCGGGGGCGGAAGAGGAGGTCGGCGCCGTTCATTGTGAACGTGCCGAGGACGGGCGGGACGTCGCCTTCGCCTACATAGACGCTAACTTCTGATTCGTTCGAGACGCCGGAGATACGGAAAAACGGCCCTTCGCGGCGCACTGCCGGTGGGGCAGCGAGCGCGCAAAGGGCCGTTAGCAATGCAATGATGCTGCGCACGGACTAGGGCAGCGTGACGGTGCGGAGATCCATGGAGCCGGCGTCGCTCATGAGCATGACGGCGCTTTTGCTGTCGTAAGCGTCGAGCTGTTGGACGCCCTTGAGGTCGGCGAGGGTTTCATAGGGGACGCCCTGTTTGTCGGCGACCGGGGCGGTGATGGCGTCGTACTTTTCCAGGTTGTTGGCGGCGAGCTTCATGACGCCGCGGCTGGAGTTGGCCATGAGGATGTAATCCTTGCCGTCCTTTTTATAGACGATCATGTCGAGCGGGCGGTTGCGATTGCCGAGCTCGGCGATGGTCTTGCCCTTCACCTTATTGCCCGGCTGAAGTTCGCTGAGGGGGATGGTGACGAGCGGGGTGCAGGTGTAGGCGGCGAGGAGATGGGGCTTGTTGGCGACGGTGTAGGTGGTGAAGGTGCGGACGGGGGCGTTGGTTTCAAAGCGGCCGTGCGCGCCGTGGAAGATTTCGATACTGGCGCCTTTGGCGGCGGCCTGGAAGGGATAGGGAATGGAGCGGAGGCTGGAGGAGAACTCTTCGTTGGAGAGGCCGGCGATGAAGACGCGGCCATCGGCGAAGCCCAAGTCGGTGATGGTTTCCATGCGCTTGCTGTTGCCGCGGGAGTCCTTGACGTCGGCGGGAGCGTCGGGGAGGGAGACGCGGGCGTGGGCGATGTTATCGAGGGCGACTTCGGTGAGTTTGCCGGCGACATCGAGCTTCAGGATGACGGGCGTTTTGCCGCGGGAGACGGAGAAATATATGTTGTGGGAGACGGG
>JBIKOG010000266.1:0-9600 GCA_044358225.1 Bryobacteraceae bacterium
GCCAGCCGCCACCGGATCTTTGACATCCCGAATATCCCATCACGCAACACCCAAAGTGTGTCCCGTCGCCGGCCCGGGACACACCCGGTCAAAAGCCCACCCCCGCTCGTCCAATGACCGGGCTTGCCCACCGACTTGTCCGCCGACTTGTCCGCCGAAGCCCGCAGGGCGAAGGTGGAAGCCCGTAGGACGAAGGCCGGAGCCCCCAAAAAACCCTAAACCAAAATCTCCTTCACCACCCGGCTCCGCTCCACCCCCGTCAGCCGGAAATCCAGCCCCTGGAATCGATACGTAAACCGCGCATGGTCGATCCCCAGCAACTGCAAAACCGTCGCATGCAAATCCCGCACGTGCACCGGATTCTCCGCGACGTTATAGCTGAACTCATCCGTCGCCCCATACGAAACGCCCGGCTGAATCCCGCCCCCGGCCATCCACATCGTGAAGCACCGCGGATGATGATCCCGCCCCGCCTCAATCGACTGCCAATCGCCCTGCCCCGCCACGCTCCGTCCGAACTCCCCGCCCCATAACACCAGCGTGTCGTCCAGCATCCCCCGCCGCTTCAAATCGGTGATCAACGCCGCGCTCGGCTGATCCGTATCCCGGCACCGCGCCGTGCACCACGACGGCAGCCGGCTGTGATGATCCCAATCCGGATGGAACAACTGGATAAACCGCACGCCCCGCTCCGCCAGCCGCCGAGCCAGAATGCAGTTCGCCGCATACGACCCCGGCCGCCGCGAATCCGGCCCGTACAACTCAAACACCTCCTCCGGCTCGTCCCGCAAATCGGTCAACTCCGGCACGCTCGTCTGCATCCGATACGCCATCTCATACTGCCGGATCCGCGTCGCAATCTCCGGGTCCCCCGTCGCCTCCAACCGGTGCTGGTTCAACTCCGCCATCCCATCCAACATCCCCCGCCGTACCGTCCGCGGCATCCCCTCCGGATCCCGCAAATACAGCACCGGATCCTTGGCATTCCGCAGCTTCACCCCCTGGTACCGCGACGGCAAAAACCCGCTCCCCCAGTAGTGGTCATACAGCGGCTGATCGCTCGGCCGCAGCATCTTCGACAACAACACCAGATAGTCCGGCAGATTCTTGTTCTCACTGCCCAGGCCATAACTTGCCCACGCCCCCATGCTCGGCCGCCCCGGAATCTGGTGCCCCGTCAGGAACTGCGTCATCGCCGGCGCATGGTTTATCTGGTCCGTGTGCATCGACTTCACAAAGCACACGTCATCCACCACCTTTCCCAGATGAGGCAGCCACTCGCCCAGCATCGTCCCGCTCTTCCCATGCCGCACAAACTGCGTCACCGCCGGCATGACGAGCTGCTTCTGCCCCGACGTCATCGTCGTCACCCGCTGCCCCTGCCGCACCGAATCCGGCAACTCCAACCCGGCCAGCTTCCGCAACCCCGGCTTGTAGTCAAACAGCTCAATCTGCGACGGCCCGCCCGACTGCGTCAGGAAAATAACCCGCTTCGCCTTCGCCGGAAAATGCGGCAACTTGCCCGTCTCGCCCATCAGCGTCGACGCCGCCAGCGCGCCCATAAAATCACGTCTGAACATCACGCCTCCCGATGCAGCTTGTACGGATACACCCGCCCGCTGTTCCACTGGCAAACATACAAGTCACCCCGCGTGTCCACGCACACATCGTGACAGTTCTTGAACACCGGCTTATCCTGCAGCATCACCTGCAACCGGCCCTCCCGATACACCGGCGGCATGCCACCGGGGTTGGACACCACACGGTCCTGGTCATCGAGAATCGTGACAAACCCGCGCCCCTGCCACATGCGATAGTCATCGGCGAACATGCCAAAACAGACACCGGAATAGAGGTACCGCCCCGCGATCACCGGCCGGCTCATATACGCCCCCGGCAAATAGACGGTCTTCACATGCTGCCCATCGAGCGTGAACCAGACAAACTCATTCCGGATCCGCGCCGTGCAAACCACCAGCGGCGTCCCGCTCCGCGAGTCAATCGCGACGCCATGCGCCTGCAAAAACTTGCCCTTGTTGATCGGCTGTGAACTCTTCCCGCCGAACTTGCCGATATACTTTCCCCCAGCGTCGAACCGCAGGATGTACTGCGACCCATACCCATCGGCGACATAGACATCGCCATTCGGTCCCACCGCGGTCTCCGTCGGCGAGTAGGCATCGGAAGCCTTGTAAGCCCCACAAGCCGTCGCCGAGGGCAGTTCCAACTCAATCTTCCCCTCGAGCGAAGTCCGCACCACCCGCCCCGTCCCGGTATCAGTAATCCACAACGACGACCCGGCCAACGACAACCCATGCGCCCCGCCAAACCCGAGCGTCCAAGCCCCATCGAGGACGCCATCGGGACGATAAACAAGGACATTATTCTGCTTGTGATTCGTAAGGAGAAACAACCGCCCATCAGCCGCCTGGACCATCTCATGGCAGTCATTGACCGGATACTTCGCCGGATCGGCCTTGCTCCAAGCCGTATCGACCCGATACCGAAACGAGCCATGCCCAACAACGACCGGCGGCTCCGCCGCCATCGCACTAAGTCCCATAAAAAAGGTCCGCCTATTCATAGTTCACCTGTTTCGAAGGAAAGAAGGAAAGAAGGAAGGAGGGAAGGAAATCCCCCACGCAGCAACGCCACCCACCGGGACGCCAACCCCGCCGCCACCCCAAAGAGCGAGGAGCAGAAATCCCCACGCAGCAACGCAACCCACCGGGGACACCCGCGGGCCGAAGGCCGGGTGTCCCCAGACGCCAACCCCGCCGCCAACCCCAAAGAGCGAGGAGCAGAAATCCCCACGCAGCAACGCAACCCACCGGGGACACCCGCGGGCCGAAGGCCGGGTGTCCCCAGACGCCAAACCCGCCCGCCAACCCCGAAGAGAAAGGAGCAAAGCCCACAACTCCGGCGCAGCCATGATACCGGCTTGCCAGCCGAAGCCCACCGGGCGAAGGCTGGCCCCCCAGACGCCGATCCCGCCCGCCAAAGAACCACTACTCATGCGTAATCGCCTCATCCAAATTCAAAATCAACGAGGCCACCACCATCCGAGCCGCCAGCTCCGCCGAGCCCCCGGCCAACTTCCGCGCATCCTCCGGCTTCGACGAGTAATAGGACAAAGCCTTCCCATACTCCCGCTCCAAAACCGCCGCCTCCAAAGCATCCGGCTTCCGCGACAACACCCGCTCAAAAACCCCAGCAGGCGACAAACCACCCAACACCCGCGACGCCTCCAAATACGTCTGATCATTCAGCAAAGTCAACGCCTGCAACGGCGTATTCGTCCGCGAAGTCCGCACCTCGCACGACCGCCTCTGCGCCGAATCAAACAGGAACGTCGGAGCAATCGTCCGCCGCCAAAACGCATACACCGTCCGCCGGTACTGCGCCGCCCCCTCGCTCGGCTCGTACTTGAACCGGCCCATGAAAAGCTCCTCCCAAACCCCCTCCGGCTGATACGGCCGCACCGGCGGCCCGCCCAACGCCGGGTTCAACAACCCCGCATACCCCAGCGCCGCATCCCGCAACATCCAACTCGGCAGCCGGAACCGCGCCCCCCGCGCCAGCGTCCGGTTCTCCGGATCCTTCGCCAACATCTCCGGCGTCGCCCGCGAGTCCCGCTTATACGCCGCGCTCCGCACCATCAGCCGCATCACGTGCTTCACGTCCCAGCCGCTCTCCATAAACTCCACGGCCAGCCAATCCAGCAACTCCGGATGCGTCGGCTGCTCGCCCTGCAACCCGAAGTCCTCCGGCGTCCGCACCAGCCCGTAGCCGAACAGCAGCTGCCACAGCTGATTCACAATCACCCGCGCGGTCAGCGGATTCTCGTTCGACACCAGCCACTCGGCCAGCTCCAGCCGGTTCCGCGCCTTCCCGCCAATCGCCGGCAACACCGCCGGCACAACCTTGTCACCCGGCTTATCCCACACCCCGCGCAGCAGCACGTGGGTCTCCCGTGGCTCGGCCCGCTCGGCCAGCACCATCACATCCACCTTCCCGGCCGACTTCACCTCGTCATACTGACGCACCGCCCGGTCCAGCGCTTCCCGCGCCGCCTGGTACGGCGGATAGTCCGTCAGGAACTGCGCAAACAGCCGCTCCCGCAAAGCCGGCGTCATCCCCGTCCGCGCCAACTCCTCCAACGGCGCCACCGCCAACGACTCCACCGCCGGCCCCCGCTGGTCCGTCACCGACACCCGGAACTTCGCGATATTGGCATCGCCCGCCGTCGACCGGTGCCGCATCTCGAACATCAGCTCCTCATTCGCCGCCAGGACGAGAGGCTCCTCCAGCGCGAACACCGCCGTATGCGGCACCGTCTGCGGCGCACCCTTCGTCGTCCACCCGTTCCGCGGGTCATCGTCGAGCGTGTCCTTGATCAGCCCGTAGTTATTGTTCTTCGGCTTATCGGCCTCAAAATCGGCCACGGCGCCCTTCACCGCAATGTCCCGAATCTGCGACGAGCCCGCCTGCCGCACCTGGATCTTGACATCGGTCAACAGGAACTCGCCCGACGCGCCCCGGGTCAGCGGCGGAAACACCTCCAGCTTCAACCCGGTGATCCGCCCCAGCTTCACGCCCGCCACCAGCCGGTAGTCGTCCTGCTTCGGCTGCGGTCCGCCAGCCGTCACGACGCCATCCGCGCCTTGCGTCAACACCGTCCCCTCGGCCGATTTCAACTCGGTCATCCGCAACGGCTGCCACGCCGCCGCCATGCCCTTCTGCGCGGCCAGCCACTGCGCGAATGGCCCCTCGGCCTTCCGCCGCTCGGCCAGCTCCGCTGGCCGGCGCTGCTCCACCAGCCGCTCCATCTCCGCTACCGCCCGCGCCGCATACGGCGACTCGTACTTGGCGTAGGGCTTGGCGCCCTTCCCCGCCTTCCCGTCCTCATCGATGCTGTTGAAGAACCCGGTAAAGGCGTAATAATCGTGGTGCGTAATCGGGTCGAACTTGTGCGAATGGCACTGGGTACACCCCAAGGTCAGACCCAGCCAAACGGTGCCCGTCGTGTTCGCGCGGTCCAGAACATAGTCCACGCGGGACTCCTCCGGGTCACGCCCACCCTCGCCGTTCGTCATATGGTTCCGGTGGAACGCCGTGGCGATCTTCTGGTCCGGCGTCGCGTTCGGCAGCAGGTCCCCGGCGAACTGCTCGATGGTGAACTGCCGGAACGACATGTTCTTATTGAACGCGTTCAAAACCCAGTCCCGCCACGGCCAATTGGTCCGCGAGGCGTCGGCCTGGAAGCCATCGGTATCGGCATACCGGGCGCCATCGAGCCACCACATGGCCATCCGCTCCCCGAAGTGGTTGCTCGCCAGGAGCCGGTCGACCAGCTTGTCATAGGAGGGCTCGGCCAGCATATCGGCGGTTGGCGGCAGGCCGGTCAGGTCGAACGACAGGCGGCGGATCAGCGTCTGGCGTGCCGCCTCCCCATTCTTGGCGGTGAGCTTCGCGTCGATGAACCCATCGATGGTCCCGCCCTTCGCCCGGACCGGTTTCTCGAAGGACCAGTGCTTGCCCCACGGTGCGCCCTGGGCGATCCAGTTCCGAAGGGTCGCCACTTCGGCCTCGGTCAGCCGGGCCTTGTGCGACCGGGCAGGCGGCATCAACTGCATCGGATTCGTCGCCGTGACCCGCTTGAGCAGCAGGCTCTCGTCCGGCTTGCCCGGCACGACGACCTTGGCTGTGGCGCCTTCGCGCGTGTCCAGCCGCAGGTTCGCCATCCGCCCCGAAGGATCGCCTCCGTGGCAACTGAGGCACTTATCGGACAGCACCGGCATGACATCGCGACTGAACCGGACCGGCTCCTGGGCCGCCAGCGGCAGGGCCGCGCATAGGATCAAATTTCGCCAGAACGCCATAGTGCCCATCTTTCCCCAAACGGGCCCCCCTTCGCAATGGCGGATGGCGCCAATCAGTTGTACTATTCGATCATGCGGACGCGGTTCCCGATCTCGCTCTACAACACGGCCAACCCGGCCCACCAGGAGGTCTTCTACACCGTCCCTCGCGCCGGCCACATGATCGGCGGGGCGGACCATCGGATCCGTCGCGAACACTTCCCCGGACACGAGCTGATCTACTGTCTGCGCGGGGCTGGCTATGCCCGCGTCGGCGGCCTGACGCACCGCGTGGGACCGGGCGAGCTGGTCTGGATCAACTGCCACCAGCCGCACGAGCATGGCGCCATTCGCTCGGACCCCTGGGAGGTGTACTGGGTCCGGATCGAGGGACCACGGCTGGTCCAGATGTGTACTATGCTCTCCGCCGACGCCAATCCGGTCTTCCCCGTTGCGGCGCCCGAACCCGTCTTTGAGGAGCTGTTCCGCCTGTTGGCGAGCGACACCCCGGAAGCCGCGCCCCGGGTTCACGCCGCCGTGGCCCAGTTGCTGGCTCAGATTTGCTGCTCCCGCCAGCGGAGTGATACCGACGCCCCGGTCCCGGCGCCTTTGCGGCGGGCGGTGGAACGGATGAAGCTCTTCTACTTCGAACCCCAGACAGTGCCCGAGCTCGCCGCCCTGGCCGGGATGAGCCCCTCCCATTTTTCGCGGGTGTTCAAGAACGCCTTCGGCACGAGCCCGATCGACTGGCTCCGCCGCGAGCGCATCAGCCAGGCAAAGCGCCGCCTGGGCGACACGGCCGACCCGGTCCAGTGGATCGCCCAAGCAGTCGGCTACCACGACCGGTTCTTCTTCAGTAAGGACTTCAAGAAGCTGACCGGCCTGACTCCGAGCGAGTTCCGCCGCCGCGAGAAAATCTGACCTCGGATTTCCCCTGGTACCGGGTAACCAGGGAAGTCCTTGACTACGGAAAAGTCGGGGACGAAAAAACGTGACCCAAACGGCGAGCCGGGATTCGCGTAGTCAGCTGAGACCCTTATGCGAACCTTTATCCTCGCCGCACTATTCGCGGCTACCACCCTGCAGGGGGCGGTCAAACTGACTGCCCTCACGATCAACTCCACCGACGCCAATGGCAAGATCCAAGGCGTCGGCGCGCACCGGTTCAAGACCGCCCAGCATGGCGGCCACCCGTCGATCTTCCTCATCAAGGGGAGTGATCCGGCAGGCGCGATTATCAACGGGCCGAATACGGCCAAGAACGGCATCGACATCCCGATGACCGCGGGTACACATACCTATACGATCCTGGTGGAGAGGATCAACAGCTATACCTGGTCCAACTACTCCATCCAGTTCTTCTTCGATCTGGCGAACGATCCGCAGATCGCGGCGATGGCGCCACTGAATACCACCTCCACTCTGTTTTTCCCGCCGTTTGAACCGAACAAAGAGTTCACCGAGAACCTGGCCGGTCGTCAGGTGAAGGCGAATGGCACTCTCGTCTATAAGTCCGGCGCCGTGGAGGTGAAACTGACCGGCTTCCAGTTCTCGCAACCGGAGCTCTACAACGTGGACCGGGTGACCTCGCACGAGGTGCGGTCCGACCGTGTTCTGGACTACGTCGGTGAGTTCACGCTGGAAGTGACAGCGCCGCCGGAGATTGCACCCGGTGGCGTGGTCAATGGCGCCAGCTTCACGCCGAAAGTGGCGCCAGGCGCGCTGTTCAGCGTGTTCGGCTCCAGTCTGGCCATCGCGACCCAGAGCGCCGCGGCCCTGCCGTTGACCACGAATCTGGCCGGCACCTCCGTCACGATCGGCGGCAAACAAGCCCCGCTCGTGTTCGTGAGCCCGTCGCAGATCAACGCCCAGGTGCCGTACGAAACGCTGGAAGCGCAGACGGTTCCGGTTGTCGTGACGGTGAACGGCGTGGCGAGTGCGCCGGTGAACGTGGCGGTGATGGCGGCCTCGCCGGGGATCTTCCAGTTCGGCCAGAAGCGGGCCGTGGTGCAGAATGCCGACTATACGGTGAACAACGCGGACAACCCGGCGACTGCCAACAGCTACGTGATCGCCTATCTTACAGGCGCGGGGCGGACGGACAACGCCGTTGGCTCCGGCGCCGCGGCGGGGGCGGAACCGCTGAGCCGGCCGCGGGGCCCGGTGACGGCCACGATCGCCGACATGCCCGCCGATGTGGCCTTCGGCGGCCTGACGCCCGGCTTTGTCGGACTCATGCAGGTCAATATGAAAGTCCCCAATTTACAGCCTGGCACTTATCCCCTGGTCATTACCGTGAACGGGGAGAAGAGTAACGCGGCGATGATTACCGTGCAGTAAGCGTCCCGCGCGCTATTCTTGTACGGATGATGTCATCATTCTCTGACATCGAGCCCTCTGACATCGAGCAGATTATCTCGCGATTGCCCGCGGAGTTTTCCAGCCGGATTTACTATATTGCGCTGCGGAAACTCCGGTCGAAAACCGCCGCGGAGGACGTGCGAAATGAGACGCTCCTCCGCGTCATTCAAGCCTTACGCGCCGGATCGCTTCGGACCCCCGATGCGCTTCCGGCGTTTGTGTTGGGCATCGCGCGGAACGTGGTGTTGGAGGAGATGCGGAAGCAGAACCGGACCGATGAACTGGGCGACCGGGACTTCGCCGGGGAGATGCCGGAGGACCCGGTGGACCCGGTAGTGAAGCGGGCCATTGCATCGACCATGGAGCGGCTGAAGCCGCGGGAGCAGGACGTGCTGCGCCTTACGTACTTCGACGAACTGTCGAAGGAAGAGATCTCGGAGCGGCTGGGCATCTTGCCGGACCGGGTGCGATTGGTTAAGTCACGTGCTTTGAAGAGTTTTCGGGAGTTTTACTGGCGAGTGACGGAGGCGCATCGAAAATAATGGATACAAATTCGCCGGGTAAACCACTTAGTAGTGGAGACCGATTGACGCACGAGGAAGCACAAGCCCGGGAGATGGCCGAAGCCTATGTGAATGGGCGGCTGGCGGCGGCGGAGAGCGATGCGTTCGAGGAGCATTTCTTTGGGTGCGCGGAGTGCTGGAACGACGTCGAGACCCAAAGGAAATTGCGGGCCGGGGTGCGGGAGTGGACGCCAGCCGTGGCGCGATCGGGGACGCGCTGGCAGTGGGCATTCGCGGCGGCGGCGTGCGCACTTATGGGGTTCGTTTCGTGGGCGATGCTGTTTGAGATTCCGCGGTTGAAGCTGGAAGTGGAGCGGGCGCTGCATGTTGTGCCGCCGCCGGCGGAGAAGGTGGAAGTGCCGGTGGTGATGGCGCAGGCCAATCTGCCGGTGCTGATGTTGGAAGCCTCGCGGGCCGATACGGCGACGGCGTTTGCGCTGCCGGCTGGGGTGGCGCAGTTTGCGTTGTGGCTGGACGCGCCGGTGGGCGGCGGGGGGCCGTTCCGGCTGGAGATTACCGGCGCGGGCGGGGCGGCGGTGGCGACATTGGGCGGGTTGACAGCGAATGCGCAGGGAGCGTTGACGGGTTCGTTACCGGCGACGCAGGTGCCACCGGGGCAGTATACGGCGCGGCTGTTTGGGGCGAATGGCGGGCTGGCGGGCGAGTTTAAGTTTGCCGTGAAGAGGTAGCCGATGGCAGAGCTTCGCAGCGGACTGGTGGTGCGGCGGGTGGTGGCGAAGTCGGGATCGGTTGGCTTGGGCGGATGGCTCGGGGTCGGGCGAGGCGGCGTGGGGCGGATGGTGATGCGGCGGGCG
>JBIKOG010000267.1:0-9584 GCA_044358225.1 Bryobacteraceae bacterium
TAACTGCTCAGGGTGCCACCGATGATTCAGATACAAGGAATTGGAAATCAGACCGGGAAGAAGTTCTGGCGGAGTCTGGAAGAGCTCTCGAACTCTTCCAGGTTCCAGGATTGGGTAGCGCGGGAGTTCCCCGAAGGCGCGACCGATATTCTGGACGGCAAATCGCGGCGTAACTTTCTGCAGCTGATGGCGGCTTCGATGGGGCTGGCCGGGCTGACCGCCTGCCGCCGTCCGGTCGAGAAGATTTTGCCGTACGCCAAATCGGTGGAAGGCGTGGTGATGGGCAATTCGCTCCATTTCGCCACGGCCATGCCGTTTAACGGACGGGCGTATGGCTTGGTTGTCGAATCGTTCGACGGCCGGCCGATCAAGATTGAAGGCAATCTGAGCCACCCGTCTAGCCGGGGCGCGGCGACCTCGCTGGCGCAGGCTTCGGTCTTGAACCTGTACGATCCGGACCGCTCCAAGGAAGTTCTGGAAGGCGGCAAGGCTTCGACGTGGGACGCATTCTCCAAAGCTGCGGCGACTCTGCCGGCCGATGGGGAGGGGGTTCGGGTTCTCAGCACCTTTGTGAATTCGCCGACGCTGTCGGGTCTGCGCAGCCAGTTGGCAGCGAAGATGCCGAAAGCCAAGTGGGTTGAGTACGAAGCGCTGTCCGATGATGCGGTCCTTGAAGGTTCGCAGATCGCTATGGGCGATTCTTTCCAGCCGCACTTTGACTTCAAAAAGGCCAATGTTGTCGTGGCGCTCGATTCGGACTTCCTGCAGTTGGATAACCGGTCGCTGGCGTGGGTGAAAGATTTCTCGGCGCGGCGCAAGCCGGCCGCTCACCCGGTCTCCGCCGGCAAGCATGGCGCCGCCGCACACGGTGCTCCGGCTGCGCATGGCACTCCGGCTGCTCATGGCGCGGAAGCCGCCGCTGCCGCTCCGGCTACGGAACATGCCGCCGCAACTCCCCCCGCTGCCGAAGAGCATGCCGCTCCGGGCATGAACCGGCTCTATGCGGTGGAAACGAACTTCTCGCTCACCGGCATCATGGCCGACAACCGCTTGCGCATCAAGCCGAGCGACGTGCAGAATTTCGTCTTCGACCTCGCCCGCGAACTTGGCGCCATTGCCGGCTTGAAGGTGTTGGGCCAGCAGGACAAGTTCATCAAGGCGCTGGCAAAGGATCTGCAGGAGAACAAGGGCAAGGCCATTGTTCTCGCCGGTCCGCGGCAGCCTGCGGTGGTCCACGCGGTCGTCGCGCTGATCAATCAAACGCTTGGTAACGCCGGTGAGACGGTTGTTTATACCAAGGAAGAGCGTCGGCCGCTCTCGGCGCTCAAGGAATTGGTTGCGGAACTGAACAGCGGCGCCGTGAAGGCGTTGGTTGTTCTCGGCGGCAACCCGGTGTACGACGCTCCCGTCGACTTCGCGTTCGGCGATGCCCTGAAAAAGGCCGCCAATTCGATTCACCTCGGTCCGGAAGTCAACGAAACCGCGGTCGCCTCCAAGTGGCACCTGCCGGAATCGCATTACCTGGAAGCCTGGGGCGATGTCGCCAATCTCGATGGCACCGTTTCGCTGGTGCAACCGCTGATTGAGCCGCTGTTCGGCACCAAGTCGGCCATCGAGGTGGCCAGCTTCCTGGTGACGGGTAAGTGGAGCAAAGCCTTTGAATTAGTGAAGGCCCAGTCGAAACTCGACGATGCCGCGTGGCGCAAGGCGTTGCATGATGGTGTCGTCGCCGGCACCGGCCCCGCGCTCGCCAAGACCGGCGCCGATAAGACCAAGGTCGAAGCGGCTGTGAACAGCGCGCCGAAGGCCAGCGGCAAAGTGGAAGTTTCGTTTATCCCGAGCGCGAGCTTCTGGGATGGCCGGTTCGCCAATAACGCCTGGTTGCACGAGGCGCCGGATCCGGTGACGAAACTGGTGTGGGACAACGCCGCGCTCATGAGCCCGAAGACGGCCAAAGAGTTGCAGGTGGAGATCATCCCCGACAACGTCGGCATGTACGCCCAGAAGATTACCGTGGAAGTCGGTGGTCACAAGGTGGAAGCGCCGGTGTATGTCCTTCCGGGGCACGCCGATGGCGCGGTCACGTTGGTGACCGGGTATGGGCGCAAGGATATTGGCCGGGTCGGCCGCGGGATTGGCTACAACGCCTTTGCCGTGCGCACCTCGGCGGGCATGGGCTTTACGGCGGCGGCGAATGTGACCAAGGCGGCGGGCACCTACTACATGGTGACCACGCAGGAACATCACAGCCAGGAAGGCCGTCCGATCGTTCTCGAAGCGACGGTCGACAAGTTCAAGAAGGAACCGGGATTCGCGCGCGAAGAAGAAGAGCACGTAGAACTCTTCTCCCTGTTCGAAGAGCACGACTATTCGAAGGGCAATCAATGGGGCATGGCGGTTGATCTCAACGCCTGCATCGGTTGCAACGCCTGTCTGATTGCCTGCCAGAGCGAAAACAACATCCCCGTGGTTGGCAAGGAACAGGTCGGCAAAGGCCGCGAAATGCACTGGATTCGTCTGGACCGGTACTTCACCGGCAGCGAAGAGGATCCGCAGGCTGTGTACCAGCCGATGGCTTGCCAGCAGTGCGAAAGCGCGCCGTGCGAATCGGTCTGCCCGGTGGCGGCGACGGTTCACAGTCCCGAAGGCTTGAACGACATGGCGTACAACCGCTGCGTCGGCACCCGGTACTGCGCCAACAACTGCCCGTATAAAGTTCGTCGTTTCAACTACTTGAACTTCCACAAGGATATCGATGAGTTGACGAAGATGGTGCACAATCCCGATGTCTCGGTCCGCATGCGAGGCGTGATGGAAAAGTGCAACTACTGCGTGCAACGGATTCAGGAAGCCAAGATCAAGTCGAAGGCGGAAGGTCGCGCTTCCGGTGCGGCTGGTCCTTATAAGGTGGGCGACATCATGACCGCCTGCCAGCAGACCTGCCCGGCGGATGCGATCACTTTTGGCAACATTAACGATCCCGAATCGAAAGTGGCGCAGCTCAAGAAGGACGAACGGAACTACTCGCTGCTCCATGAGCTCAACGTGAAGCCGCGCACGACGTATCTGGCGAAGCTGCGCAATCCCAATCCGGAGTTGGCGTAATGGCTGAACTTTCTCACGCACAGGAAATGAAAGAACGGCTCACGCCGTCGCTGACATCCGGTCACCCGTCGTATCACGACGTGACCGAGGCCGTCAGCATCATTTCGGAAGTCAAAACTCACCGCAACTGGTACATCGCACTCGCGATCACCACCAGCATCACGGGCATAATGGGCCTGATGCTGGCGTACCTGGTGGCGACCGGCGTCGGCGTCTGGGGCAACAATGGCCCGGTCGGCTGGGGCTGGGATATTACCAACTTCGTGTTCTGGATCGGTATCGGCCACGCCGGCACCCTGATCTCGGCCATTTTGTTCCTGTTCCGTCAGAAGTGGCGCACGTCGATTAACCGCTTCGCCGAAGCGATGACGCTGTTCGCCGTGGCTTGCGCCGGTATCTACCCGGCCGTCCACATCGGCCGTCCCTGGCGCGCCTACTGGCTCTTCCCGATTCCGAATGAGTTCCTGAGCATGTGGCAGAACTTCCGCAGCCCGCTGCTGTGGGACGTATTCGCGGTCTCGACCTACGCCACCGTTTCGGCTCTGTTCTGGTACGTCGGCCTGATCCCCGATTTGGCCACCTTCCGTGATCGTGCCACCACCAAGGGCAAACAACTTGCCTACGGTATCGCCAGCCTCGGCTGGCGCGGTTCGGCCACCCACTGGAAAAACTACGAAAAGGCGTACATGATCCTGGCGGGACTTTCGACGCCGCTAGTGCTCTCTGTGCACACCATCGTTTCGTTCGACTTCGCGGTTTCGATTCTCCCCGGTTGGCACACAACGATCTTCCCGCCGTACTTCGTCGCGGGCGCCATCTTCTCGGGATTCGCGATGGTGGTGACCTTGATGGTCATCGTTCGCTGGATCTACAAGGTGGAACACCTCGTCACGATGACCCACTTGGAAAACATGAACAAGGTCATTCTGGCGACCGGCACGATCGTCGGTTACGCCTACGCCACCGAGTTCTTCACGGCCTGGTACAGCGGCAACCCTTACGAAAGCTACGTCTTCTTCGTCAGTCGCGCCACCGGTCCTTATGCCTGGGCGTACTGGTCGATGATCTCCTGCAACGTCATCTCGCCGCAGTTCTTCTGGTTCAAGAAACTCCGCACGAGCCTGCCGTTCATGTTCGTGATCTCGATCATCGTCAACATCGGTATGTGGTTCGAGCGGTTCGTGATCATCGCGACCAGCTTGCACCGCGACTACCTGCCGGCATCGTGGGGCTACTTCCGGCCCACGTTCGTCGACATCCTAACCTTCTTCGGTACGTTCGGTCTGTTCTTGACGCTGTTCGTCTTCTTCACGCGCTTCCTGCCGATCATCGCGATCAGCGAAGTGAAGGGCATGATGGCCCAGACGCATCACGAAGAGCACTTCCTGGATGAGGCGGTTGCCGCCTCTGAAGGCAACCAACCTGTGGGAGCGGCGCACTAATGGCTGAGAAACCTTCCATTCACGGATTAGTGGCGGACTTTGATTCGCCGGACAAGCTGATGGACGCCATCAAGGCGGCTCGCAAGGCCGGCTACTCGAAGATGGAAGCCTACACTCCGTTTCCAATTCACGGCATCGATGATGCGATGGGCGCTAAGCCCTCCATTCTCGGCTACCTTGTCCTGTGCGGTTCGGCGACCGGCCTTACCATCGCAGTCCTCTTGCAGTGGTGGACGGGTGCGGTGGATTACCCGCTGGTCATCGCTGGAAAGCCATACTTCGCGCTCGAACCCTCGATCCCGATCATGTTCGAACTGACGGTGCTGCTGTCGGCCTTCGTGGCTGTGTTCGGCATGTTTGGTTTGAACGGTTTGCCGAAGTTGTACCATCCCATCTTTAATTACTCGGGGCATAAGGCTATCACCGACGACCGGTTCGTTTTGGTCATCGAAGCCAGCGACCGGGAGTTTGACGCGACGGCGACGCGGGATTTCCTCGCATCGCAGGGCGCCGAAAAACTGGAATTGATCGAGGCGTAACGAATGCGACTGGTACCCACATTACTCATCGTTGCCGCTGCGGCCGGCCTGGCCGGATGCGGCCCGGGCGCCGGCAAGGATACTCCGCCGCTCTGGGTCATCCCGGACATGAAGGCGCAGGAAAAATACAAGCCGCAGCAGGAGAGCCCGCTGTTCGCCGATCACTCGGCCAGCCGCAAGCCGGTTACCGGCACGGTCTCCCGCGAGAACTTCCACGAAGACGAGGGCTATCACCTTGGCATTGTGGGCGGTCAGTACGTTGGCAAGAACCCGGTTGAGCTGAACGAAAAGGTTCTCGCCCACGGCCAGAAAAAATTCAATACCTATTGCGCCCCGTGCCACGATCGGACTGCTTCCGGTGGCGGTATCGTCGGCAAGCGCGCCGGCGCGGTGTTCCAGCCCGCCAACCTGCACAAACAGGAGACGCGCGACAAGAATGATGGCGAGTTGTACTCGATCGCCAGCGATGGCCGCCGCACTATGATGGGCTATCGCAATCAGATTTCCGATTATGACCGTTGGACTGTAGTCGCCTACCTCCGGGTGCTGCAGCGTGCCGGCGGCGGCAAGATCGAAGACGTGCCGGAGAACCTGCGGGCGGAGGTGCGATAAACAACATGAGCCATTCCCATCACAACAACGCGCAACAGGACAGCTACGTCATTCCTGATGCTCTTTGGGATCGCGGCCGGAATATTCTCGGCGCGCTTTTCCTGCTCGGATGGGGGGCGGCCCTGGCGGGTTATGCCTCCAATCATGATCAATTCTTCCAGTCCTATCTGGTAGCGTTCTACTTCGGCTTCTCCATCACTGTCGGTGCGGCTCTCTTTACCATGATTCAGCACCTGACCGGTTCGGCCTGGAGCGTGCCGGTTCGTCGCATCATGGAAACGATCATGATGTCGTTCCCGGTTTTGGCCCTGCTCTTCATCCCAGTGGCGCTGGGCGTTCACTCCCTCTACGAATGGTCGCATCCAGAGTTTGTCGCCAAAGAACTGTTGAAACTGAAGGTCCCGGTATACAAGTTGTACCTGAACGCGGAATTCTTCTACATTCGTGGCGCGGTCTTCTTCTCCATCTGGAGTTTCTGGGCGTGGCGGCTCTACTCGAACTCGAAGTCGCAAGACAAGACCAACGCCTTGGCCCCGACGTTCAGCAATGAACGCTGGAGCGCTCCCGGCATGCTCATTTTCTTCCTCACCGCCTCGCTGGCGAGTGTGGATTGGGTGATGTCGCTGAATCCGCACTGGTACTCCACCATGTTCGGCGTCTACTGCCTGGCCGGTGGCGCATGGGCCTTCTTCGCCCTCCTCACCTTCGTTTTCCTTCGCTTCCGGGCGAATGGGATCATGGCCAACTCGGTGACCACCGAACACTATCACGATCTCGGTAAGTGGATGTTCGCGCTCACGATCTTCTGGGCCTACATCGCGTTCTCCCAGTACATGCTGATCTGGTACGCCAACTTGCCGGAAGAAACGATCTTCTTTAAGATGCGCCGGACCGGGACTTGGGAAGCTGTCAGCGGCGTGTTGCTCTTCGGACACTTCATCCTGACGTTCCTGGTGCTGTTGGCCCGCAACAGCAAGCGCAACTTGAACGTTCTGCGTTTCGCCACGGTTTGGATCCTCTGCATGCACTATGTGGACATCTACTGGATGGTAATGCCGAACTTCCACAAGGCTGGCATTCAAGTCAGCTGGGTGGATCTGGCCGCACTCGCCGCTGTCATCGGCACGCTCGGTCTGGCCTTCTGGCTACGACTGCGCAAGACCGTGATCGCTCCGGTAGGCGACCCCCGCTTCAAGAAAGGATTGGAGTTCCAGAATGTCTAATCCCGTGTCGACGAAACCGGCGGTCAATGCCGAACTGGGCTACGACCGGTCTGAACCGCACATTCTTCCTATCATCATCAATATCGTCAGCATCATATTGATATTGGTGGTGGTGATTGCCGGTGTGACCTTCTACTTCAACACCTACCGGGACCGGATTTTTGAAGAGACGCAGTTGACTCCTGTATCGCAGGATCTGTTGGATCTTCACGCGAAAGAAGATCAGGCTCTGCACAGTTACGGAATCGCCGATAAGGCGGCCGGCACAGTGCGGCTCCCGGTCGCCCGCGCAATGGAACTGGTACTGGCCGAAGCCAAGGAAGGGAAGCCGAAGTATCCAGTGGCTCCCTACGCGGTGAAGAAGGTGGAAGATGCTGCCGCCGCTGCGGCCCCAGCTGCTGGAGCGCCCGCGAAGTAGTCCGCAACGCAAGTCAGTAGAACCCCATGAAATACACTTTCCTCAGTCTCCTGTTGGCCGCCGGAACGATCGTTTCGGCGCAGATCAACAAGACGCCGCGTGAACTCGACGGCGTCGGGGTCGAGGAGAAGTTGGGTACGGTGATCGATGGATCTCTCGAGTTCATCGGTGAAAATGGCCGTCCGGTGGCGATCCGTTCTTACTTGAACCAGGGCCGCCCCGTAATTCTGAACTTCGTGTATTACTCCTGCCCGATGCTCTGCTCGATGGTGTTGAACGGTGTTACTCAAAGTCTCCGGGACATCACCTGGACGCCGGGCAAAGAGTACGAGATTGTGACGATCAGTTTTGACCCACGCGAGACGCACGAACTGGCGGCCGCCAAGAAGCAGGCGATTCTTGCCAGTTTTGACCGTCCAGCTCCGGGGTGGCACTTCCTGGCGGACAACAATGACAGCGCCAAGAAGCTCGCCTCGCAGGTGGGATACAACTATCACTGGGACAAGAGCCGGAGCCAGTACGCGCACACCGCGGCGTTGATCATGTTGACGCCTGATGGCAAAGTGGCCCGGTATCTTTACGGAATTAAGTACAAAGCATTCGACTTACGGCTGGGCTTGACGGAAGCGGCGCAGGGTCGATTGCAGGGAACGAAGATGGAGCAGTTAATGTTGTACTGCTTCCAGTACGATCCCAACGCGCGCAGCTATGTGATGACGGCTCGGAACATCATGCGCGCCGGTGGAGCGATGACAGTTTTGATCCTGGGGGCCACGCTCATGAAGCTGTGGCGCAAGGATCGGGAGCAGGTTTCTTAAGGAAGGCACTATGAATTTCTTACGGGAATGGATGATGCCGATTCAGGCCAGCGAGCACGCGGCCAAAGTCGACAATTTGTACCTTTTCATCTTTTTGCTGACGTCGGCCTTTTTCGTTCTGATTTGCTATCTCACGGTGCTCTTCGCCTGGAAGTACAAGCGGAAAAAGGAAGGCGTGTTGACCATCAACTTCCAGCACAATCTGGCACTGGAACTGGTCTGGAGTATTGTTCCTCTGATCCTCGTGATCGGGATTTTCTTCTGGGGCTTCCATGACTACGCCGCCGCGAGCGTGGCGCCGAACGATGCTTTGGAGATCCACGTCACCGGCAAAAAATGGAATTGGACGTTTGAATATCCGGACGGCACGCGGTCGATTCGCTCGCTGCACGTGCCGGTCAACAAGCCAGTTCGCCTCATCATGACGAGCGAAGACGTGCTGCACGCTTTCTTTATTCCGTCGCTGCGCATCAAGCAGGACGTAGTTCCGGGCCGCTACGTGGATTTGAACTTCACCGCGACGATTCCCGGTAAGCACCAGGTCTTCTGCGCCGAGTACTGCGGTCGCGACCACTCGGGCATGCTGGGCGATCTGTTTGTCGATTCCCCCGCCAAGTACGCCGAATGGCTGGAAAAGGGCGACGAAGAACTGTATAAAATGAAGCCGTCCGATTTGGGCAAGATGGTTTGGGAGATGAAGGGCTGTAATTCCTGCCACACCCTGGACGGGACGAAGGGCGAAGGCCCGAGCTTTAAGGCACTGTTTGGAAAGACGGAGAAGTTCCGCGATGGCAGCACGGCGGTCGTCGATGAGAATTACATCCGGGAATCAATCCTCAATCCGCAGGCGAAAGTGGTCGCCGGGTACGAACCCGTTATGCCGACCTTCCAAGGCCTGCTGCGTGAGATCGAGATCAAAGGCATCATTGCCTTTATCAAGGAATTGAAGTAGGGCCAGGAGGATACATGGCTGATACCGTTGCAACACCCAAAGCGCACGGCCACGTCGAGCATCACGACGTCGACTATCTCCACGACGGATCTTTACTGTCGTGGTTGACCACGGTCGATCACAAAAAGTTAGGCGTGATGTATCTGTGGTCTGTTTTGTTCATGTTCTTTCTCGGCGGCGTCTTCGCGCTGCTTGTCCGGTTGGAGTTGTTTGCGCCGGGCAAACAGTTTATGGACGCCGAGACCTACAATAAGGTCTTTACCCTCCATGGCGCCATCATGGTATTCCTGTTCATCATTCCGTCGATCCCGGCGGCGCTCGGTAACTTCGTGCTTCCCATCATGCTGGGCGCCAAAGACGTCGCTTTCCCGCGGCTGAATCTGGCCAGCTTCTGGGTGTATGTAGTCGGCGCACTGATCGCTGTCACCGCGATGGTAACTGGCGGCGTGGATACGGGTTGGACCTTCTACACTCC
>JBIKOG010000070.1:0-31828 GCA_044358225.1 Bryobacteraceae bacterium
AACACCAGCGTCGCTTCGCTCCGATTGCTGTTCGGCTTCACGCCGGAATCCTGTTCGCCTTGCCTTCGGATTGCTGTTCGGCTTGGTCGGAATCGCCACTTTTGCCAATGATCGATAAAACTCTTGTGGCTCCGGTCCTAAGTGGTTTGCGGAAGTTAAAAGTATGGGTGCCCGAGGAATGGAGATTTGTCGCTGGTACCGGGCTGGTCGCCGGATTCTTCGTTAGGGCTGCATTCTTAGATAGCCACCCTCGGAGCCTTCTCATCGTGTACTTTTTGTTGGCGTTCGCCGTTATCAGAAATTCCCAATACAAAAATCCCCGCTATCGCCGATCATTTGGACTTCTTGACTTCCTGTTCGGCCTGATAGAGAACCTTGCAACGTGGGATGGTTTTAGCTCTACTCTCCTTTTTTCCACAGCCTGTTTCGTTGGTTCACGGGTCGCGCTTTTCATCTACGCTGACGGCGATCTGACGTCGCGTTAGTCAGCAAAAACTCGAAACTCGTAATTCTTTGCGGAGTGGATCCCGCCCTGCGGTTCCGGGATGTCCAGCTACACTTTGGACCCGCCCTCCCCGTCTGACAAAAATCGAAAAGGTGGCAGCGTTTCGCGCTGCGGCAACGGGTGGTGCGAGAGAAGTCTCACCAAGGAATCAATCCGCCCCCCCCTGCTTTCGGTCGATGCGTCGAATTCGCAAGTCGTGCAATGCAGTCGAGCTGAAAACGCGATCACTTCGACATTCATCACTTCACCGGCTCGCCTGTTCGATATCGTAGAAACTTGGAGGGCCGTCCCACACATGGATAAAGACAGGGTAGGCGAGATTGTCTCTGGATGCATCGTCCCAATCTTCGGAGTGGCTCTACTGATTGTCGGCGTACCCGGGGCCATTTGGATTTGGGGGTTCCCCGCCGCAATTGTGATCATTTTGCTCTATCTGGTTTTCATACTGGTTCAACTCTCTTCGCAACTGGGAAAGGTCAGCGACGAGTTGCACTCCATCCGTACGAACCAGATCAGAATCGAGGAATCGATAGATTTTCACCTGAAGGAACTGGCCCAAGCACTACGATACGGCCAGGGACTAGAGGAACGCAGTGAAAACGATAAGTTTTCGCAGAAGCGACAAAGCCGCACGAGCGATCCTAACCGGTTGCCGGACTGAAAGGCGAGCGCCCCTCTTTCAAGGCCCGGAGCCAGCGTTGAACACCCTTTTGCCATCACTAACCAGCCGACCCATGCGCCGGCGGACGGTCTCCCCCGTCCAAAAGACCTCCGGAAGGACCCGAAACCCGGGGTGTCGAGCCTCCTGTGTCTTGGCTCTTGGGTCCAACTCTCTGGCGGATTGTGTCAGCCTCTACAAGATGACGAGCTTGCGCGGCCTGAGCCGAGATTTTTGATCGGTGGTCGACTCCGCATTTGCGAAAAAGAACTTGCGTGCCAAGTCTGCGAGTCATTCGATAAATTCGTATTTATAGTTGATTTGGGTGGTGAGGCAAAGTCTGATAGCGATCTGTTGTGCACTATCCAGGTCAAAAAGGACCACGTTTTCCCCTCCGGACTTTAGCAGACTTCGATATTGAACGCCGTCAAAGCCAGCTTCGCGAAAAGTTTCTGCTAAGATCTGGGTCGGCAGATACTCAATATCTTTATCTCCAAGTCCAAGCGGTTTTGAAAACGCGCACGAAATATCCCTCCACACTCTCTTTTCTGCTTCATCCGCTGACAATATCCCCAGTCGTGGACGGCTAGGGCCCTCGTCGGCTGACAGATTAATAATTCGACAATTTCGGACAAGTTTGAATTTTCCCAGAGAAAGGTGCCCCCCGATGCAAGGCCGCATTTCCGCTTTGGCGGTCTTCGCATCTTTCGCTAAATATAAGACCGGAACGTTACATCGGTTCGCTCGACCACCGGTCGCGAACGCAGGAGTCGGTTTCATGCGCTCTGGTGGGTGAGGCGCAATCTTGACGAAGGGAATGGCAGTTTGTCCGTCGGGGCTCCAGATGCGGTCGGTCTTTTCCACTCCACCAAGTTGAGCCCGCCAGAAGGACCGGCCTGCTCGAAGGTGTAGTTGCCGCTTGGCGCTGGTTGCTTCGACGGTTGCCAGGAACTGCCGGGTCCAGTCATCTGGAATGTCGTAGGCCCAATGATTGTCGCGTGCTTTAAGTTTTAAGCGTGACTCGAATATCCGATAGGCGTCCAGGTCTGAGAAGCATGCCATATATGAGATGATATCTGGGCAATCCAGCGATTGCCGGTTCCAGCCTCGCCAGTTCGACGCGGAAGATGCGAAGCGTGCCGGAGATTGTGCGGGGTCCCCACATAGGACCCTTGTCCGCGCTTGCGAATCCGCCCAACCCCTAGCAAACAGGCAACAAAAGAAAAGGGGCCGCAATGGATGCGATCCGTTATAAGTGTTTGATAGTTAGTTGCTTAGCGCCTACGAACCAGAAGGCCGGGTGTTCGAATCACTCCGGGCGCACCATAAAAACTCCGACATATAGTTCGTTGAGTACCGTGACTAGGTTCGGGAACACAGCGCCGTTTAGGTCGCTGTGCCGGATTTTTAGTTCCCCTAAAAATTCCCCCATCCCCTGCCGATACGAAGGTATGCCGACTCTCGGGCGTCGCCGCAACAATCGCGTTTCTCTCTCCTCCCCCATCCAGGTCTCCTGGCTCGACCCCCGCGGCAACCCCCACTGCTTCCAGGCCATCGCCATCGATATCTCCGATTCCGGCATCCGCTTCGCCCTCCCCGAAGCCCCCGCTGACGCCGTCCCCGTCCAAATGCGCGCCCACAACCTCGGCCTCACCTGCACCGGCAACGTCCGCACCTGCGCCCGCAACGGCGATAAATTCATCGTCGGCATCGAATTCACCGGCGCCGCCCGTTTCAATCGCATTTCTGCCGGAATCGACCGCCCAACCACCCGCCGTCCGCGTATGTAACAAAGCTGTCATAAAACTGTCAGGAAGCTGTATTCGTTCGCTTCCTACCCTGGAAGCATCCATGCTTCAATCTGTTCGTAAAGCCCTGACGCTTGCCCTTGTTCTTGCTTCTCTCTCCTTCGCCCAAGTCGACCGTGCCACCCTCAGCGGCACCATAACTGACCCCTCCGGCGCCCAAATCGACAACGCCAAAGTAGCCGTCGAATCCGCCGCCACCGGCCTCCGCCGCGATACCCTCACCTCCGCCACCGGCGCCTACCAACTGCCCGCCCTCCCCCCCGGCACCTACACCATCTCCATCTCCAAAACCGGTTTCAACACCGCC
Source organism: Bryobacteraceae bacterium (assembly GCA_044358225.1). Taxonomy (GTDB): domain Bacteria; phylum Acidobacteriota; class Terriglobia; order Bryobacterales; family Bryobacteraceae. The sequence goes on from JBIKOG010000070.1 coordinate 3,279, forward strand.
AGGTTCGACCGCGTCACCCTCACCGTCGGCCAGTCCCGCACCCTCGACGCCCAGCTCTCCCTCGGCGCCGTCGCCACCGCAGTCGAAGTCTCCGCCGAAACCACCCCGCTCGATCAGAAATCCGCCGAAATCGGCACCGTCATCGGCGAACAGCAGATGAAAAATATCCCCCTCAATGGCCGCCACTGGGCCTCGCTCATGGCCCTCGCCCCCGGAGCCGTCAACGTCGGTGAAGGCAACCAAAACTCCATCCGCTTCTTCGGCCGCCCCCGCGATGACAACAATTGGACCTTCGACGGCGTCGACGCCACCGGCATCAAGGACCCCCGCCAGGAAGGCAACCTCCGCCTCGTCATCTCCACCGATTCCATCGCCGAATTCCGCGTCAACTCCCTCCCCTTCACCGCCGAAGGCGGCATCGGCGGCGGCGCCCAAATCAATCTCGTCTCCAAAACCGGCACCAACTCCTTCCACGGCTCCGCCTACGAGTTCTTCCGCAACTCCGCCCTCGACGCCCGCCGTCCCTTCGATGGCCCGAACCCTCCCCCCTTCCGCCTCAACCAGTTCGGCGCCAACCTCGGCGGCCGCATCGTCAAGGACAAAACGTTCTTCTTCACCAACTGGGAAAGCCTCTTCCAGCGCCTGACAATCTCCCGTGCCGACGGCCTCGTCCCCTCCGCCTCCTTCCGCCAACGCACCCCCGCCGCCCTCCAAAGCCTCATCAATCTCTTTCCCCTAGGCAACGCCCCCGGCGCCAACGCCAACGTCGATCGCCTCATCGCCCAAACCCCCGAAAAGCGCAACGAACACTCCGGCATGATGCGCGTCGATCACCGCATCAACGACAAACACTCCCTCTTCTTCCGCTTCGCCATGACCGACGGCCTCATCAGCCAGATCCGCAACGGCCTCCTCGAAACCCGCGATTCCAACATCCGCCCCACCAACATCACCACCCAGTGGCAGCAGCTCTGGAGCCCCGCCGCCGTCAATGAAATCAAGCTCGGCTTCAACCGCTCCGCCCTCACCCGCAACGATGTCGGCCGCATCCCCGAAGGCGTCGCCATCCCCGGCTTCACCTCCACCCAGCCGACGACGTACATCATCGAAAAACCCAGCGCCTACTCCATCGTCGATAACCTCTCCTGGATCCGCGGCCGCCACACCATCAAGGCCGGTGGCGAAATCCGCCGCATCCACCTGAACGTCGGCAACGGCCCGGCCACCTCCGTCGCCTTCGCCAACCTCGACGCCTTCCTCCGCAACTCCCTCAATAGCGTCTCCATCGGCAGCCGCCTCGATACCGTCGGCGTCCGCCGCAACTTCCACGCCCTCTACCTCCAGGACGAAATCCGCTTCTCCTCCGCCCTCACCCTCAACGTCGGCCTCCGCTACGAACAGTACACCGTCTCCAAAGACGTCGTCGGCCGCGGCCGCGTCTTCGACGCCGTTCGCTGCCAGGGCTTCTGCGCCCCCGGCACCCCCTGGTTCTTTGGCGATAACGACAACATCGCCCCCCGCCTCTCCCTCGCCTGGACCCCGAAATCCCTCGGCGGCAAAACCGTCATCCGCACCGGCTACGGCCGCTACTTCGGCCCCGGCCAGAATGACGACGTCACCGCCGCCATCGATAGCCTCCCCGAAAACTTCTCCCTCTCCATTGCCGACGCGCCCACCCTCGCCTACCCGCCCGCCCCGTTCCTAACCCAGCTCCGCTCGCAAGGCCAAACGCCCCGCAGCGTCCAGCGCGATCGCAAGGAACCCGAGTCCCACATGTGGACCCTCTCCGTCCAGCGCGAACTCCCCGGCGCCCTCGTCGCCCAGGTCGCCTACGTCGGCAACGTCGGCCGCAATCAGCTCACCCGCTCCTACGTCAACACACTCGATCCCGTCACCCGCCGCCGCCCCCTCGCCGCCTTCGGCCAGATCGATGAAAAACGCTTCGACGGCAATACCAACTTCAACGGCCTCCAGTCCTCGCTCAACCGGGCTTTCTCGAAGGGCTTCCTCTTCCAGGCCCAATACATGTGGGGCCACGCCATCAGCGATAACGCCGGCTCCGGCGAAGGCGGCCAGATCCAGAACATCGCCTGCCGCGCCTGCGACCGTGGCGATGCCGATTACGACATCCGCCAGACGCTCACCCTCAACAGCGTCTACCAGCTCCCCTTCGCCCGCGCCAAGTGGTTCGGCGGCTGGGATCTGAGCGGCATCTACACCGCCCGCACCGGCACCCCCTTCTCCGTCACCATCGCCCGCACCGCCGCCACCGTGCCCAGCGGCCAAACCCAGAACCAGCGTGCCGATTACGTCGGCGGCGACGTCTACGCCACCAATAAAGGCCCCGGCCTCTGGCTCAACCCCGCCGCCTTCGCCCTCCCCGCCAACGGCCTCTACGGCAACTCCGGCCGCAACCGCTTCCGTGGCCCCGGCCTCTGGCAGGCCGACATCGGCATCTCCAAAAAGTTCCGCCTTACCGAAGGCGCCAACCTCGACTTCCGCACCGAGATGTTCAATCTCTTCAACCGCGCCCAATACGGCAACCCCGTCAGCGCCCGCAACAACTCGACGTTCGGCACCATCCTCGCCACCGCCAACGATGGCGCCACCGGCACCGGCACCTCTCGCCAGCTCCAGTTCATGCTCCGCCTGAACTTCTAGCCATGCTGCCGCTCATCCTCACGCTCGGCCTGGCCGCGCAGTTCCAGGTAACCGGGCTCCGGGAAACCACGCCGGAGCCCCACCAAACCGACGACCCAGCCATCTGGATCAACAAGAAGGATCCCTCCAAAAGCCTCATCTTTGGCACCGTGAAAATGGCGGCGCCCGATGGCGCCATCGCCGTCTATAACCTGCAAGGAGCCCGCCTCCAACGCATCCCCAACGTCGATCGTCCCAACAACATCGACGTCGCCTACGGCTTCCGCCTCGGCAACCGCACCATCGATATCGCCGTCGCCACCGAGCGCAACAAAAACCGCCTCCGCGTCTTCGAAATCGTCCCCGGCGTCGGCCTGAAGGACCTCGCCGCCCTCCCTGTTTTCGATCAGCCCATGGGCATCGGCCTCTACACCCGCAAGTCCGATAAAGCCCTCTTCGCCGTCCTCAGCCGCAAAACCGGCCCCAGCGGCAGCTACCTCTTCCAGTATCAAATCACCAGTGCCAATGGCGCCATCACCGCCACCAAAGTCCGCGCCTTCGGAGCCTTCAGCGGTACCAAGGAAATTGAAGCCGTCGCCATCGACCACGAACGCGAACACATCTACTACTCCGACGAAGGCGCCGGCATTCGCAAGTACCACGCCAATCCAGCCCACCCGGAGGCATCAAAGGAGCTAGCCCTCTTCGCCACCACCGGCTGGAAAGGCGACCGCGAAGGCATCGCCATCTACAAGGACTTCATCGTCGCCACCGACCAGCAGCACCCCGATTCCGAGTTCCACGTCTTCCACCGCGACACCCTCAAAGAACTCAGCGTCTTCCGCCTCGGCGCCGACACCACCGACGGCATTGAAATCTCCGCCAACGGCCTCTTCATCGCCATGAACGACAGCCGCCACAACTTCATCCTGGCCGACCTCGTCTTGAAAAAATAGCGTCCCGCCATGATATGTTTCCCCCGCCAAATCCGCCATGGACAGGTGGAGATAAACAAAACAATCATGCGTACCTTTGCCGCCATTTTATTCCTGACTATGTCCCTCACCCAGGCCGCCGAAAAGCATCCCTGGGCCAGCTTCAAGCCGGGCAGCTACGCCAAGATGAAGAGCACCATGCAGACCGGCCCCACCAAGATGGTCAGCGAAATGACGCAGACCCTCGTCAGCCTCGACGCCAACAACGCCGTTGTCGAAATCGAAACGAAAGCCATGGGCCAGACCAACAAATCCCGCGTTCCCATGCCCCTGAAGGCCCCGGCCGCCAACGCCACCGCCGCCGCCCAGGCCAAGCCCGTCGCCACGACGAACGAGACCATCACCGTCGCCGGCAAAGCCCTGGCCTGCAAGTGCGTCGAAGTCGAAACGAACACCAACGGCATGAAGACCCTGTCGAAGGCCTGTTCCAGCGAAGCGGTCCCCGGCGGCGCGGTCAAAGTGGTGACGAAGACCACCGGCGCCATGAAGTCCGAGACGGTCTCCGAACTCGTCGAATTCGCCGCCAAGTAACCCCACACGGGGACACCCGCGGGCCGCAGGCCGGGTGTCCCCTCCCGCCCCCGGATTTCCCTGGGTACCGTGACACCAGGAAAGTCCGCAATTAAAGAAATCCCCGATCTCCCCCCCAAAAAAACCTAAGCCGTCAAACTCTCCATCCGCTGCAACCGCAGCGCCAACTTCTCCAACAACTCCTCCCTCCCAAACGTCAAGTGCCGCCTCATCGCCTCACTCGCCGCCGCCGCGTCCGTCCCCGTCAACGCCTCCGCCAACGAAGTATGAAACCGCGCCGGCGAATCCAGCCACTCCGTCGCCGCGTCATACAGCCAGTTCAGCGTCAACACATGGTTCCGCTCCATCGCCTGCCCTAGCGCCGGACACCCCGTGCACTCCGCAATCCGCATGTGAAACCGCATGTGCCGTTGGTGCAACTCAAAAATCTCTTCCGCGTTCAACTTACCCTTCGCCGCCCGCCCATACCCCTTGTCCAGCCACGCCGCCAGCCCCAAAATCTCCGTCCGCTCCGCCGGGCTCGCCTTCTCCGCAAACAGCCGCGCCGAATGCGTCTCCAACGCCTCGCGCACCGTGTAATGCCCCCGCACATCCGCCGTCGTCGGTATCCGCACCCGCGTCCCCACCCGCGGCCGGCTCTCCACCAACTCCTCCGTCTGCAACCGCTGCAACGCCTCGCCCACCGGCACAATACTCACGCCATACTCCGCCGCCACCTGCCGCCGCGACAGCGGCGAACCCAGCGCAATCTCCCCGGAGAGAATACGCATCCGCAGGTTCTTGTAAACCATCTCAGACAAACTCGGCGCGGAGAGGTTCGGTTTCACAATTTCTCCAGTTTACATCGGATAACAAGGAACAATATAATAACGCCGCCCCATGACCCGCCGCACCCTCCTCGCCGCCCTCGCCGCCTCCAACCCCGCCCGCCCCTTCGCCTTCAGCGCCAAAGGCTACCCCAACTGGCCCCTCCCCAAAGCGTTTGAATTCTCCGCCCAACTCGGCTACACCGGCATCGAACTCCTCGCCCCCATCAAATCCGGCCCCGCCGAAATCCGCGCCCTCGCCAAAAAACACCACCTCCCCGTCGTCGCCATCATGGAGGATCTCCGCCTCACCGGCGACCCCGCCCAACACCTCGCCCGCCTCGAAACCACCCTGAAACTCGCCGCCAAAATCGGCCACCCCGTCGTCGAAACCGTGGTCGGCGGCCTCCCCCCCGAATGGGAAAAACTCAAACCCCAATTCGCCGAACGCCTCGCCCCCTGGGCTCGCCTCGCCGAAAAGTACAAGGTCCCCATCGCCATCAAAGCCCACATCGGCTCCGCCCTCCACCTGCCCGAAGACGCCGCCCTCCTCTGCCGCCAACTCGCCTCGCCCTATCTCAAAATCAACTACGACTACTCCCACTTCCAGCTCCAAAAGCTGGACCTCGAAACCACCCTCCGCGCCGCCCTCCCCCACATCGCCATGATCCACATCAAGGATTCCACCGGCGCGCCCCCCGCCCACCGCTTCCTCCTCCCCGGCGAAGGCTCAATCGATTACACCGCCTACGCGAAACTCCTCAACCGCCTCAACTACCGCGGCCCCATCGTCGTCGAAGTCTCCGCCCACGTCCTCGCCAAGCCCAACTACGATCCCGAAGCCGCCGCCCGCCAGGTCGCCGCCACCGTCCTCCCCAAATTCAAATAACTCCCCGAATCGCCTCCCCGCCAACAACCTCTCGGGGACATGGCGGGCAAAACCCCCAACAAAACCACCCCAGTCCGAAAAAACGGCCGTGTTCCCCAAGACGCGACACAACCCACCGAAGAAACGAAACCGCCCTAAATCCCCCCAATCGCCTCCGCCGCCAGCTCGAACGACCGCAACCGGTCCGCATGCGAATACGCATCACAAGTCAGCACCACCTCATCCACTCCCGTAGCCGCCAAGAACGCCGCAAACCCCGCCCTCACCTTCGAAGGCCCCCCAATCACCGCAACCGCCAACTTACCCTCCACCACCTGCCGCTCCGCCTCGTTCCACAACCCCTCCATCGATTCCACCGGCGGCTCCATAAACAACGCCTCCCCCCGGATCAACTTCAAAAATCGCTGCTTCGGCGACGTCGCCAACCGCTCCGCCGCCGCGTCCGTATCCGCCGCAATCACCGGCACCCCTGCCATCACATACGGCGCCGCCAAAAACCGCGAAGCCCGGAACTGCGCCCGATACAACCCAATCGCATTCATCAGCAAGTCCGGCGCAAAATGGCTGGCAAACGCAAACGGCAACCCCAGCTTCGCCGCCAACTGCGCACTGAACGTGCTCGACCCCAGCAAATAAACCGGGACATCCGTCCCCGCCCCCGGATACGCCCCCACCAACTGCCCCGGGGAAACCGGCCCCAAATACCCCATCAACTCTTCCAACAGCTCCGGCAAATCATCCCCCGTCTGCCGCAACGTCCGCCGCAACGCCCGCGCCGTATACCCATCTCCGCCCGGCGCCCGCCCAATCCCCAAATCAATCCGCCCCGGATACAAAGTCTCCAACGTCCCAAACTGCTCCGCAATCACCAGCGGCGCATGGTTCGGCAGCATAACCCCGCCCGACCCCACCCGAATCCGCGACGTCTGCCCCGCCACATGCCCAATCAGTAAAGGAGTCGCCGCGCTCGCAATCCCCGGCATGTTGTGGTGCTCCGCCAGCCAGAACCGCGTAAACCCCCACCGCTCCGCATGCTGCGCCAAATCCACCGTGTTCCGAAACGTCTCCCCAACGGACCCACCGCTCCGCACCGGAGCCAAGTCCAAAATCGAATACCTCACCGCGCCCACTTCACAGCCGCCGTCGCCACCGCCGCCCCCATCTTCTCCGCGTTCGCCTGTTGCTTCGCGTCCTTCAACAACCCGTCCTCCCCAAACGCCTCATGTGCCTTCCCAATACAAACCTGCTCCGGCAGCACCAGCGCATTCAAATTCCCCAACACCGACCGCACATGCACCAGCCCCCGCATCCCGCCCAACGCCCCCGGACTCGCGCTCAACAACCCCACAACCTTATTCCCAATCGTATCCGCCACCGACACCCGCGACACCCAATCAATCGTGTTCTTAAACACCGCCGTCATCGAGCTGTTGTACTCCGGACAAGCCAGCAACAACCCCTCGTGCGACCGGAACAACTCCGCCAGCGCCACCCCATTCGCCGGCACCCCCGAAGCCTCCTCCAAATCCCCGTCATAAATCGGCAACGCAAAATCGCGCAGGTCAATCAGCGTGACAACAGCCCCAGCCCGCTCGGCCCCGGAGGCCGCAATCGCAATCAGCTTCTTGTTAAACGACTCGCGCCGCAAACTCCCCGCAAACGCCAGAATCCGAGCTTGTTCCATACCTCAGCGTACCTGACCGAAATACGCCTCCGGAATCGTCGCCGATTCCCGCCGCCTGACAACCCGCCCAAACCCCACAGCCCGCGCCACCGTCTGCCCCACAATCACCTCCGGCCCCGCCAGGTCGTCCAAGTCATACCGCCGCAAAACCCCCGGCAAAACGACATCAAAGATCGCCCGCTGAATCGGCGTAGTCGCCAGCGTCCGGTACGAAGGAGGCAAGTCCTCTACAATCAAATTCCGCAAACGCGAATCCACCACCGCCGCATGCAGCAGCGCCACCCCCGGGTTCCCCCGCCCGAAAGCAATGAACCGCCCGCCCAACAACCCCCGCGCCGCCAAATAATCCATCCCGCCCACAATGTCCCCCATCCGCAAACCCGTCACAGTTTTCCCCACCATCAGCGCCAGCCAAGTCGACCGGTCCTGCGGAAACCACTCCGCCGAATAAGTGCTGCGGCGGTCCGCCGTGTCGCCAATCAGCGCCGTGTCCAACGCCATCACCGCATACCCCGCCGCTGCAATCTCTCGTGCCGATTTCGCATTCTTCCCCAACGAATCCACCACCAACACCGTCCCCTTCGAAACCTCCGGCAAATACAGTCGAGCCGGCACCTTCCGCCCCCCGGCCACCACATAAGCCAACGATTCCACCCGCACCCCGCCCGCCAACTCCGCCCCCAACTTATCCACCACCAACTCCCCCGTCCGCGCCTCATACCGCGTCACCGCCATCACCGCCGCCCGCAAATCCGAAGGCTCTTTCTTGATCCCCGCAAACCGCCGCATGTTCATCGTGCTAGCCGTCTCGCCTCCCAACGAAGTAGAAACCTGCCCCGTCGCCGTCGCATTCAAATCCTCTTCCAACTCCACCTGAAACCGAGGCTCCGGCGCCGGCCCCGCCACCCCTTGCAACCACTTCCGCATCCACCCATAAATCGCCCCCCGCGTGTCGGCCCGCATGCCGTGATCCCCCGGCGCCGTGAACCACGCAATCTTGTCCTCCGCCCCAAACCGGTTGTAGATGTACTTCGCTTCTTCATAGGTCCGCCGCGCCCCCGCCAACGGGAAAAAGTCCTCGGTCGTCGAAGCAATCAAATACGGCCGCGGCGCCGCGGCAATCAAAAAGTCGCCGTGGTCAAACCCATCCCGCAACTGATCGGGAAACTGTTGCTCAGCATCCTGCGGCCCCGCCCCGCCCAGCTGCTCTTCCCACGATGTAATATAACAAGCCGGCGCCGCAGCCTTAACCCGTTCATCCAGCGCTGCCAAATAAGCCGTCAACGTCCCGCCCCCCGAACACCCCGCCACTCCCATCCGCGAAGCGTCCACATCCGCCCGCGCAGCCAAAACATCCAACGCGCGCATCCCATCCCAGATCATCTGCCGAGCCAAACTCTCCCCGCCCAACAGCGCCTGCACGCCCACCATCTGATGTTCAACCGTCGTGCCGCCAACCTTCGAATCCCCCAGCTCCGAATCAAAGAAAATCCGCCGCTCCCCCTGCCCCAGCGGGTCGTAAGTCAGAACCACAAACCCATACTTCGCCAACCCAATCCCCAGGCTCTGATAAAGCTCCCGCGCCTTCGCCGTCAGCGAATGCCCAGTGGGCTGCACGACGGCCGGAAACGGCCCCTTCCCCGTCGTCGGCACATACAAATTCGCAGTCACAAAAAACCGCGGCTGCGACTCAAAGACGATCTTTTCCACGCGATACCCATCGCGCACAATCTCGCCGGTCTTCCGCACATTCAGCGGCGTGCGCTCAGCGGGCAATCCCCCGATCCACCGCAATAACTTCGCCCGAACGCCGTCCCCATAAGCGCGAATCTCCGCCGGAGTCCGCAGCGAAGAAACCACGGTCCGCCGCGCCGCCAACTGGTCTTTGGCAATCGTCTCAAGCCACGGATACAGCGCCTGCCCAGGCAATACAGTCACGGCCGCCAACAACAAAAAGAGGAGTCTCATCCGCAACTAACTTAATACACCCAAGCAAGCCCGCGTGTTCTTCCACCCACGCAGCACCCCCTCCCGCTCCTTCCACCCACGCAGCGAACCACCCCGCCCCCTTCCACCCACGCAGCGAACCACCCCGCCCCTTTCCCCACGCAGCGAACCACTCCGCTCCTTCCCCCCACGCAGCGAACCTCTCACGGGGACACCCGCGTCCCGCAGGGCGGGTGTCCCCAGACGCAATACAAGCCCGGCCATCCCAGACGCAATACAAGCCCGCCCACCCGGAAAGAAGAGCGGCGCGCCTCCTCAAGCCCACGCCGCCCCCAGAGCAAACTACTTCTTCGGAAACGGCTTCCGCGGCACCGTCCCGCACTTCTCAAACTCCTCCATCATCGTCCCCATCGCCAACCCGGCCAGCTTCACCCCGGCCCCCTTCAACGCAACGTTAACTTCCTTGCTAACGGTCAACCCCGCCAGCTTCGTCAACGTATACGCCAGCTCCAACTGCTCCGCCGCCGAAATCACTTTCCACGGCACCGGCTCCGGCTCCACCACCGTCACCCACGGCCAAGGACCCGGCCACGGCCAGGGCCACGGCGGACACAGCTCATCCCCCGGTTCCCACGAAGCCACCAGCGACGCCCCCGCCTGCTTCGCCATCCCTCGCGAAAGCTCCATCACCTCCTTCGCCATCGCCTTGTTCGCAATGCCCCCAGCCACCGACCGCACCACGTCGGCCACCAGCAACTCCACGTGCGCATTCGAAAAAACAAACGGCGTATGCGGGTTCACCGCATCCCACGCCTTCGGGTTCAATTTGCCAATCAAATCGGCCTTCGAACGGATATGACCCAAATTAGCCACAGTTCCTCCTTCAGGAAACAATCAAGTTGATAGAAGGCCCCAGCGCGGCAAACTCTAGTGTTCGCGGCGCCTGCACGGGGCCCATTGTCTATTCGAGTAGTGCCGCCAATCCAACCAGCGTTTCACCCAATCTGATAACTTTTCCAAAGGCCAAATGGAAAACAGCTACTGGGACCGCACCGACACCTTCGCCAAGAAAATGCAGCTCGCCGAACAGGCCTTCGCGAAAAAGGACCTCCGCCTCGCCCGCGCCCTCCTCGCCTCCGCCCGCTCCACCATCCAGCAAACCCAACAGGAAGAGGACTCCCCAGGAACCCCCTTCCCAGGCCCCGCCCGCGACATCGCCACCCTCCCCTCCCCCTGGCAACAATGGGCCAAAGGCTGGACCAAATACGTTGTCGTCCACCTCGACGAAACCGCCGGCGTCGGCCGCCCGCCCGAACCCGTCGAGCTCGTTCTAAAAGCCGAAACCGCCTCCCTCACCCGCGAACTCCGCGTCGCCCAGGTCGACGGCCCCAACCTCCGCGAAGTCCCCTCCCAGGTCTTCTCCGAAATCCAGCGCGGCCCCGCCCGCCTCTGCAAACTCCTCTTCTTCGCCTCCGGCGGCCCCCACCAACGCCAGACATTTCTCCTCTTCTACGGCAACCCCGACGCCGAACTTCCCGACTACCCCTCCGACCTCAAAACCACCGGCGAAGGCTTCGCCCTCGACATCGAAAACGATTTCTTCAAAGCCTCCCTCTCCCGCCAAATGGGCCAGCTCGAACGCCTGACTTTTAAACGGGAACATGGCCTCGAACTCTTCGCCGGCGGCGAAGGCCACGGCGAACCGCCCGGCATCGATTGGGCCCACGACTACGTCACCAACGGCAACATCCAGAAGATGCGCATCACCCTCTGGGACACGTGCCCCGACTACGAAGTCATCCGCGGCCCGCTGTGCACCATCGTCCGCCGCTGGGGCTTCCCCCACTCCCCCATCCACCCCGTCTTCTCCCCCGCCCGCGTGCACTTCGATGTCGAATACCGCTTCTACGCCGGCGTCCCCTGGTTCATCAAATCCGGAAAAACCGACATCGTCCAAGACGTCGAAGTCGACGCCCTCCGCGACGACGAATGGGTCTTCTCCGGCCAGTCGTTCACCGAAATGGTCTGGATGGGTCCCGACAGCAAACTCCGCACCGGCCCCGTCGACCCCGCCCTCTCCGACAAACTCTCCGCCGTCGGCTTCTATCACAAAACCGCCGAAGACGGCTTCATCGCCCTCTTCCTCGAACACCGCGGCGAGAACATCGGCGAGCTTCGCCACAACGCCAGCCCGCAGCTGTTCTACAAGTGGCACGGCCCCGTCTGGAGCCGCTACCCCCTCCCAACGAAATCCCTAAAAGCCGGCATGGCCCTGCACCAGAAAAACGCCTACCTCGCCCTCCGCTACACCGAAGCCGACGGCCCGCGCCTGGTCGAAGGCGTCCGCCAACGCATGCTCAACCCGCTCGCCATCTCCCCCGGCGACCTCCCCAAAACCCTAACCACCACCGAAACCCAAACCCGCCTGGCCCGCCCCGGCGAAGCCGCCGACAGCCCCATCCCCAAACGTGCCATCTGGGACGCTCTCCGCGACTGCAAGGACGAACAGCTCTATAAAAGCGATGTCAGCGTCGTCGATCTCGGCCTCGTCTACGACGTCCGCGTCCGTGCCGACACAGTCCACCTCGTCATGGCGATGCCCCACCGCGGCCGCCCCCGCCTGGGCTTCTTCTCCTACGGTTCCGGCGGCAACTCCATGCCGGTCCGCCAACGCCTCCTGCGAATCCCCGGCGTCCGAAAAGTAGTCTTCGAACAACGCTGGGACCCGCCCTGGTCCTCCAACAACCTCACCGCCGAAGGCCGCAAAAAACTCGGCCTCTGATCCCGGCGTGCCGCCATTCCAGCCCGCGACGAATAGGCTCTGTCCACCTACGCAGCAACACCCCCCCCGGGGACATTCGTGCCGGAGGGAGCGCAGCGACCGTAGGCCGAGTGTCCCCAAACGCCGATCAATTCATTCCGCAGCGCCGGATACGCAATCGCAGGATAGTGCCAGAACGTCCCAGGCAGCAGACGCCAGATCTCTCACTTCTTCCGCAAAGTCGGATAAGTAATCCCCAACTGCTCCAAATACGTCGAATACTTCGACGCATCGTAATAAAAAGCGCGCATCCGTTCCCGATACTTCGCCATCTTCTCCGCGTTCAACTCAATCGCCGGCATGTCGCTTTCCCCAATGATCGGCTGATATTTCATATCCTTCGTCTGCACCTCCCGGAAATACTTCCAAGCATCCGCAATCAACTCCGGCTTCAACAAAAAGTCCAACGCCGTCGTCGCCTGCACCTTCGCCCCCACCGTCGACCCCTTATGCGCAATCGGCGTCGCCATCGAAACCGCGTTCGCCCAGTGATGCCCTGGCAGGTTCGGAATGTTCGCCGGATACCGCAAATACACCATCGGCACCACCCACGAAATATCCCCGATGTCGTCCGTCCCCCCGCCCTTCCACGGCTGCGGCGCCTCCAACGGCTTCACCTTCTCCGGCAACGGTTCCACCTTCGGCGACCGCACCTCCCGCTGAATCTCCTTCGCCAGCGTCTGGTCCGCCTCCGTCCAAACCGGCATCCCCACCATGTCGATGTTCTTCTGCTGCACCTCCGCCACCACTTTGTTCAAATGGTACGGCCACGCCGACCCCACAATCCGCTGGCTCGTCGTCGTGCTCGTCGCCATCGCCGCCGCCTTCGCCATCGTCGCGCCAAACTCCTGCAACTCCTTGATCCGCGGAAAATCCTGCTCCCGGAAGTAGTACCAAACCGTCGCCTCCTCCGGCACCACATTCGGCTGATCCCCGCCATTGGTAATCACATAATGCGACCGCTGTTCCGGCCGCAAATGCTCCCGCTTCATGTTCCACATCGTGTTCATCAGCTCAACGGCATCCAGCGCCGACCGCCCCTTCCAAGGAGCCCCCGCCGCATGCGCCGCCTCGCCCTTAAACGTGAACTGAATGGAGACCAGCCCGCTGTTATTCGCCGGCTGCCCCCACGACGTCGCGAGCTCCGCCCCCACATGCGACCCCAGCATGATATCCACGTCTTTAAACAACCCCGCCCGCACATAAAACGCCTTCGTCGCCACCAGCTCCTCCGCCACCCCCGGATACACCTTCAACGTCCCCTTGACCTTGTGCTTAATCATGAGGTCCTTCAACGCCAGCGCCGCCACAATGTTCACGGCGTTCCCGGAGTTGTGCCCCTCGCCATGCCCCGGCGCGCCGTCAATCATCGGATCGTGAAACGCCACGCCCGGCTTCTGATTGGCGCGCGGAATCCCGTCCAGATCGGTGATAAACCCAATCACCGGCTTACCGCCATTCGCCCAAGTGGCCACCCAAGCGGTCGGAATCCCGGCCACCCCGCGCTCCACAGTAAATCCGTTCTTCTCCAACAAAGCCGTCAGGTACCGGGAAGTCTCCACTTCCTGAAAGCCCAGTTCGCCAAAGCTGAACACGGTATCGACGATCTCCTGCACCTGCTTGGTGCGCGTGTCGATATTGGCAATGGCGTCTTTCTTCAGTTGGTCAAGGCTGGGTGTTTGCGCGAACGTGGCACTGGCAACAAGCAGGGAAAAGCCAAATAATCGGATTCGCATTTGGAAATAGGTTACTATCTGGCGGTGAACTCCGGCTGGCTTTTACTCGTCCTCCCCGGCCTGATCTGGGGCGCGTCGTTCCTCTTCATCGCCGAAGGCCTCCGCGCCATCAGCCCCAACGGCCTCGCCTTCTTCCGCATCGCCATCGGCTTCCTCACCCTCGCCTGCTTCCCCTCGGCCCGCAAGCCAGTCGACCGCGCCGATTGGCCCGCCGTCTTCTGGCTCGGCGTCCTCTGGTTCGCTTTCCCGCTGACGCTCCTCCCCTACGCCGAACAGCGCGTCAGCTCCGCCCTCACCGGCATGCTCAACGGCGCCAACCCCCTCTTCGCCACGCTGGTCGCCAGTTGGCTCTCCGGCACGGCCCCCAGCCGCGCCGTGACGATCGGCCTCGCCATCGGCATCAGTGGCGCGGTCATCATGGCCATCCCCGCCGCCAGCGAAGGCGCCAGCAGCGCCATCGGCATCGGGCTCATCGTCACCTCGCTCATCTCCTACGGCATCGCCCTCAGCATCGCCCGCCGCCTGCAACAGAAGTACGGCGCCGTCCCCGTCATCTGGCGCGCCCAAGCCGTAGCAATTCTCCTCACCGCCCCCTTCGGCATCCCCGACCTGGCCAACGCCAACTGGACCCCTATCCCGTTACTCTCCATGCTCGCCCTGGGCATCTTCGGCACCGCCATCGCGAACGTGGTCATGGCGAAAGCCGCCGGCCACTTCGGCGCCAGCCGCGCCTCCAGCACAACGTTCCTCATCCCCGTAGTCGCCCTCGCCCTCGGCGTCCTCCTCCGCAACGAAACGGTCGCCCCGCTCTCTCTAGCCGGCGGCCTAATCTGCCTCCTCGGCGCCTATCAAATGAAGCGCAGTCAATAGGCGCCGGTCCGCTTCCTGGCCCCAAGAGTGTTTCGCAACGCCGACGTAAAACCAGCGGATGCTTGTGCCGTGCCTCGCGACGTCGTAGCCGTCTCCCGCATCAATACGGTAGCCTAGCAACGTGACCGCACAACCAGTTCGTGGTCTATGTTGGGCCGAGATGAACTCGATGCCTCACGACGCCCTCCGAACGCCCCGCCAGTTGCCACGATTTACCCCCACAGCTCGCGCGGCACGGGTGCTCGCCCACTGTTTGGGCCCCGTCATTGGCACACTGCAGGGCGTCGCACTCCTGCTCTTCGCCTGGACCCCGCTGTTCGCAACGGCGCCGCTGCGTGTGGTACTCGACTCGGGAACGATCGAAGGACTGGAGTGGGATCGAACCGCCGTTTTCCTTGGGATTCCATATGCGGCGCCGCCAGTAGGACAGCGGCGTTGGCGGCCGCCGGTTCCGCCAACGAAATGGAGTGGAGTCAGAACGGCAAAGGCATTCGGTGCTGTCTGTCCGCAGAACGCGGAGGATCTCCCCGGCCTTCGTTCCCGCTTTGCGGAAATTGCGCCGGACTTCCCCTATTACACCAACCCCCGCATGGACGAAGACTGCTTATCCGTGAACGTGTGGACAAGGAACATCGGAGGGACCTCTGCTCCGGTGATGGTATGGATTCACGGCGGCAGCAACATCGGCGGGACCGGCGCGTATCCTCCGTTTGGCCCGTCACTTTCCGCAAAGGGCGTCGTAGTCGTCAGCTTCAACTATCGCCTTGGTGCCTTGGGATTCATGGCTCACCCGGGACTCACCAGCGAGTCGCCGCATCGCAGTTCGGGGAACTACGGCATCCTGGACCAAATTGCCGCACTCCAGTGGGTCCAGCGGAACATCGCCAAATTTGGTGGCGATCCGCGCAACGTCACTGTCTTCGGTGAGTCCGCCGGCGGAGTGATGGCCTGTTATCTAATGGCATCCCCGCTGGCTCGAGGATTGTTTCACCGCGCAATTCTCCAAAGCTGTACATGCCGGGACTACCTATCGCCGGAGCTTCGCCGGCCGGTTCATTCATTCGCCGGGAAAGGGACGGCGGAAGAGTCAGGTCTTCAACTGGCAGCGAAAATGGGGATACGAACGCTTGAAGACTTCCGTTCTCGCCCCGCCGCGGAGATCGTGCGCGCTTCCGAAGACGACCCATCGATTCTCGCCTACCTCTACGCGGGCGGCACTGTTGACGGCTGGGTGCTTCCAGAACAACCCGCCACCATTTTTTCAGCGGGACGGCAAGCAAAGGTCCCAGTGCTTCTGGGAAGCAACGCGGATGAAGGGACGGTGACGCTTGGAAGCTTCGGCGAGGCGACCGTTCCCCATTACCGGGCTTGGCTGAAGACACAATTTGACGACTACGCCGATGAGGTTTTCCGGTCCTATCCCGCCGCCGGGAACACAGCGGTGCGCGCCGCCTACCTTGCTCTGACGGCAGACTACCAACGAGCGCAGACCGTCCGCTCGCTAGCGATCGATATGGTCCGGGCAGGCCAGCGAGCCTACTTGTACCATCTCAACTACCCCTCCAAAGGCGACTATGCGCGTGAGGGGTTGGGTACGTTTCACGGAATGGATCTGTCCTTCATGGGCGGAGGCTTCTTCCGGAAAAGTCGCTGGGGCGTGCCAGATGTCGACGACTGGAAGTTAGCGGCGATCATGACCGGGTTTTGGACCGCATTCGCGGCAACCGGCAACCCCAATAAACTCCCTTCCCCGAACTGGGAGTCCTACGATCCGAAGGCGGACCGCGCACTGCAACTAGGCAGGGACATAAAGATGATCCCCGTACCTCGCGCCGACCGGTTTGCAGTGTTCGAACGCATCATCGCGGCCCGGCTTGCTCAGCGCTGACAGCGTGCCCGCCATCAGCCTGGATCTGGCACGGCCCGCATGCCGGTGTTTGCGAAACACATTTCCAGCAGCCCGCCAGGCGACCCTTTTGCCGCCCGATCCGGTGGCAGTTGACGCTTAGCCAACTCCAGCAGCAGCCGTAGTGCCTGGTTCACCGATTCGGAATCCTTGAACGCCTTCGCCACATCAGCGTCGAGAAAAACGACATTGGTACCGGCTTGGTACTGCTGGTGGTGCTTCCCCCGGACGCCGTCGGAAAAATCGTACTCGGATCGGAGTTCGTCGTTGCTAAAGTGATCGCTTCCACTCATAGGATTTCCGCTCCCTCGGCTCCGCTTCTCTGGCGCTGATAAGCCGGATGCGCCCTTCTCGCTCAGTTTACGACACGACCAGCAATCGGCCCTGCGCGCTGCGTCCAAGACTGAGAAAACGAGCCTCGCCCTCGGAGTGGTGTGGGTCGGGGATGGTCAACTCCAACGGATCACCATTCGAACTCCATAGTGGCCTCGACCGATTCCAGAAACTCATCGCAGGCCTGTCAATCGGTTAGGGCCCTCGGGTACTTGGCTTGGCACGGAATCTACTAGCGGAGTGCCCTGCTCGACCTGAACGAGGGGGTGCTACTCCCGTGCCGCACTTTGTCGCGCCTTTGGCTGTGCGCCACAAAATACAAGCAGGCTCATCAACCCTGCCGCGACGCTCCCTGCGAGGGCGAAGCCAAGCGTCTGCAGTAGCGATGGCTCGATCCACGCCCACGGGATCAGCGCGACGGCTGTGATGAAGCAAAAGGCCCAGGCCCGCCAAGCTGCGTCAAGCCACCGAAGACTGACAAACCGCAACAGGACAACGCACGGTCCGAGAGCTGAGTACAAAAACTGCGAGATCGTCATCCCGTATTGAGCGGTCGTCTGAAGGTCCGCCGTATTGCGCATCGCGTTCTGGAAACCCTGGACGGAGAGCACCATCAACAGCCCGCAACCAATCGCGACAAGGATCAGCCGCCCGATGCGATGAACGATGGTTTTGACGGCATGTACCGGCATAAGGACAGATAACTATCGGTAGCACCCTTCGCGGCGGCAATGCCACTGCGGCGAACTACCCCAGCAAATCCCGCTCAAACGCCGCCGCCATCCCCGCCCCCTCCATCAACCCCAACGCCTCCCGCCGTTTCTCCTCCGCCTCCTCCAATCTCCCCTCCGCCCGCAACACCGCCCACTCCGCCCGCCGCACACTCCACACCTGCGCGTACGGCCCCGGCTTCACCTGTTCCAACCACGCCCTTCCCTCCGCCGCCTGCCCCCGCCGCGCCGCCAAAAACCACGCCGCTTCCACCAACACCCCCGGCCGCATATACGGCGGCGTCACATCCAAGTAAGAAATCATCCGGTCCAGCATCTGCCCCGCCGCCTCCTCCCTCCCCGCATCCAGCTCATAGCAATACAACGCCGACGCCATGATCACCCCGTCCACACTCCCATCCACCCACTCCGCCCGCGCCCCGCCCAAATCCCAATCCCGAGGTCGCACCTCCGCCCGAAGTCGCCCCAACGCCATCCATCGCTCCGCCTCCATCCCGCCCCGCCGCAGCATCAGAAACCGCCCCCCGTCGCTCACATAGCCCCCGATCGCTCCCGGAATCGAAGTCATCAGCCCAATCGCCAGCGACATCCCGCCCGCCATCGCGCCCATCAACGACACCAGCCCGCTCGTCGTAAAAAACACAATCCATCCCGCGATCCCCAATAACACCGACGCCAACGGCCCGCCCACGATCATCCGCATCGCGCCCCGCCGCCTGTCCACCCCCGGCACCGGCAGCGTCGACGCGATCCCCCCAGCCCGCCCCCAATCCCGGTTCGCCCGCAACCGCACCCGGCCATCCTCTCGCACCAACGTAAATGGCCCCACCGTCAGCAGCTGAAACCGGAACCCCGCGCTCACCCCGCCCACAACGTGGCCCGTCTCATGCACCAGCAACACCACAAACATCACCAATCCCAGAACCAAAAACAACACCGGCACCGGCACTGGCAACGGCGTCCGCTTCGCGTTCGCGCCAATCAACTTCCCCAGCAGCAACCCCGTCCCCAGCGCCGCCCCCATAAACACCACCAACCGCAATCCCTTTTTCATAAACCAGGCACCATCACCGGAATCTTCGTGTTCACCTGGAACGGCCACTCCCCGCGCCCGCCCGATCCCCACGCCCAAAACGTCCCGTCCGTCTTCACCGCGAACGAATTGTTCCCCGCCGCGAACACCGCCCGCACCCCCGCCAGCCGCACCGTCACCGGCCGCGCCTGAAAAGTCGCGCTCACCCCCGCCCCAATCTGCCCCCAGTCGGTGTTCCCCCACCCGCGCAACGTCCCGTCTTTCAACAGCGCCAGCGTCTGCCGGCCCGCTCCCACCGCAATCGCCGTCACCCCCGCCACCCCTGCCACCTTCTGCGGAACCAACTCCCAGCCATTAGTCACCCCCGGCGGATCCGCCCGCGTCCCGTTCCCAAACTGCCCGTGCCAGTTGCAGCCCCACGCCCAAACGGTCCCGTCCCGCTTCAGAACGGTCGAGACACCCAGCCCCGCCGCCACCGCCGTCACATCCGTCAATCCCGGCACCGCCTCCGCCGCGTCCATCGGAATCTCCCGCCGCGGCGCCCGCCCCAGCGCCCCGCACGCGTTCGATCCCCACGCAAACACCCGCCCGTCCCCCGTCAGCCCCAGCGCATGGTCCGACCCAACCGATACCTCCACAATCCCCGCCAACCCCGGCACCACCACCGGCGTCAACGCCGGCTGTCCGCTCTCCCCATACCGCTTCGGATGCAGCCCGTCCCCAATCAACCCCGCCCCCCGCGCGCCCCACGCCATCACCGATCCGTCCCGGCAAATCACCACCACCGCCCCGCCCCCCGCCGCAATTCGCTTGGCCGCGCAAACCCCCGCCACCACCGAAGGCGCCTCATTCTTCCAACTCACAACAGCCCCATCCGCCAACACCGCAAACAGCGTCTCCCCCAACACCGCCACATCCACGGCCTTCCCCGGCAGCGCCGCCGCCACCGGCTGCTTCCCCCAATACACCACGCTCCCATCGGCCCGCAACGCCACTTTGGCCGAACTCCCCGCCACCTTCGTCACCTGGCCCGCCAACGCCATTCCAGCCAACACCGCCACCAATAAAGCCCGCATTCTTCCATTACACTACGGGGATGCGCCCCGCCCTCCTCCTGCTGGCCGCCGTCCCGCTCCTCGCCCAGCCCGTCATCGACGCCGCCAACCCCGAAGGCATCGTCCTCGCCCCCAACGGCAAAATCCGCCACGTCTGGAATCGCAAAGGCATCTGGCGCACCGGCCCCTCCCACCCCACGCTCAACGCCCTATCCGCCCTCTTCCAGGCCACCCCCACCGGCACGGCCCTCAACGGCTTCTGGGTCAAGGAAAGCCGCAACGTCTCCCCCACCGCCTTCTCCATCGGCTTCTTCCCCTTCTATCTGGAGGAAATCCTCGTCAACGGTAAATGGACCCCGCAATTCGCCGGCGAAACCGAATCGGTTTACTTCGACTTCAACCGCCTCCCCGGCCGCCTCGCCCAACCCGTCCTCGCCCGCGAAGCCAACGCCGAGTTCTACCCCCGCCCCAAAGTCACCGGCCAGTTCAACGGCTTCAACGTCTACGACAACGACGCCCTGCTCATCACCCGTGCCAACCGCGACCCCTGGGCCCCCGTCCCGCTCGGACGCGCTCTGAAGGCCGCCATGCCCGACTACGAAAAGGACCGCGCCTCCGCCGAATCCCGCCTCGCCAACCAGAAGCGCCAAAACGACGAAACCCAATCCCCCGCCAACGAACAGAAACTCCGCGACAACTTCGAAAAGAACTACGGCAACCTCCGCGCCTCCAACCCCAGCCGCTTCCAAACCCGTCTCGACTCCCTCGAACGCGAACTCAGCTACAACCGCGACCTCGCCGCCAAGCGCGCCAACCCCCAGCGCGACAAAGACGGCAACTGGTATTGGAACCCCATCGACGCCCACGCCAAAGCCGCCGCCCGCCTCGCGGCGCTAAGCCCCGCCGAAGCCGCCAGCCCAGCCTGCTACCTCCCCGCCGCCGATAAAGACGGCCGCTACGTCGCCCAGGGCGAGTTCCTCCCCGACACCGGCAATCCCCAATGCTTGCCGCTCGTTACGGACAACCTGAACTACTTCGACAAACCCCGCTCCGTCCCCCAACTCCTCTGGGTCAACGCCTTCGGCCGCTGCGCCAGGCTTGCAAACGGCAAGCTCGTCCTGCCCTACAAACCGCGCACCAGCCACCCGCCCCAGGGCTGCCAAATCCACCTCCGCTTCTGGTCCGAACTGGATTGGTCGAGAATTGCGGCTCTCTTAGTCCCTTAGTTCTGCTATGCTTTTTTAATCTCGCTGGCGTGCCTGTATCCCACGCCTAGTTGTACGGAGTATGCTCCGCGTTCGGAGCTTTTGGCTTAACTCAACACTTTCAGGAGGGGTCCTTCATGATGGTTCGCATCGCTATTTTGGTCGCCCTGTCGATCAGTAGTTTGTTCGCGCAAAGCACCAGCGGAACGCTGGTCGGAACGGTCCGCGATTCTTCCGGCGCCGAAGTCGCCGGCGCAAAAGTCCGCGTCACTAACACGGGTACGGGAGCGGTTATCGAATCCCTATCCAACGCCAACGGCGACTACGTCGCCCCCAACCTCTCGCCGGCCAGCTATCAGCTCCGCGTCGAGCATCCCGGCTTCCGCTCGGTCGACATCAAGCAGATCACACTGCTCACCAACCAAACGGTCCGTAACGACATCCGCATGGAGCCGGGCGACTTGCAACAGTCCATCTCGGTCGAGGCCGCCGCGCCCGTCGTGAGCTCGGAAAGCTCCTCTGTCGCCAGCAACGTCGACGCGCATACCGTCGTCACGCTGCCCTTGAACGGCCGTACGCTGGATCGCCTGATCCAGATCACCGCCGGCAACACCTCCGACAGCGCGTCGAACCCCAAGCTCGGCGGCTCGCTCCACTGGGGCGGCAACTTCTTCACTATTGATGGCGTTGCCTTCAACGACACCGGCAACGGCGGCGCGGCATACTCCTTCCAGACGGCGCTTTCCACTACGCCATCGGTGGACACCATTCAGGAATTCAAGATCGAAACCAATAACGCCAAGGCCGAACACGAAGGCTCGGCGGCCATCTCGCTCATCACCAAGAGCGGCACCAACCAGCTCCACTTCACGCTGTTTGAATTCAATCGCAACCGCGTCGCCGCCGCGAAGGAATTCTTCGCCACCGGCCTGCCCAAGCCGCCCTTCAACCGCAACGAATTCGGCGCCACCGCCGGCGGCCCGGTTGTCAAAAACAAGACGTTCTTCTTCAGCTCCTACGAAGGCCTCCGCCAGCGCACCGCGCGTACCAACGTGTTGAGCGTGGGCAACGCCGCCATGCGCGCCGGGAACTTCGCCGGCATCGGCACCATCACCGACCCGCTCGCCGGCGGCACGCCATTCCCGAATAACGTGATCCCCACCAACCGCTTGAGCCCGCAGGCCCAGACGCTGGTCAATTTTGTGCCCCTGCCCAATCAGGCCGGCACCATCGGCGCCAGCGGCCCGGCTAACAACCTCGCCGTCAACGTCGGCAACGTCATCGACGTCAACCGCTACACCGCCAAAGGCGACCACATCTTCAACCCGAAGAACTCCATCTCGGCCACCCTCAGCTACTCCAAGGGCTCGCCGTACTTCGTCGCCCTCGGCACGCCGGCCAACTATGGCAACTTCGGCGACGGCGGCTACATCACCAAGAGCGCCTCGCTCGGCTACAACCGCACGTTCACGCCGACAATCCTGAACGAGTTCCGCTACTCCTACTTCAGCCATGCCTCCATCCGCATCGGCCAGAACACCACCTTCGATCCCACCTCGATCTTCCCCACGCTCTACAAGCCCCTGCCCATCGGCGGCTTGCCGAACGTCACGATCGCCGGGTTCCAGGGCATCGGTGACTCCGGCGGTAGCGACCGCGCTCCGCAGATGACCCAGCAGTTCACCGACAACCTGTCCATGGTCAAGGGCGCGCACACCATCAAGATGGGCGCCGACATTGGCTTCAGCCGCGTGTCGTCCAACCCCGCCGCCGGCGGTACCGCCTTCGGCTCCTTCAACTTCCAGAACCGCTTCTCCGGCAACCCCTACAGCGACTTTCTGCTCGGCTACCCCGTCACCTCCGCCCGCGCCACGCCGAACCTGAGCAACCTGCTCTCGAACACGCGCTACGGCCTCTACATCCAGGACGACTGGAAGGTGAACTCCAAACTCACCCTGAACGTCGGCATGCGCTACACGCTGCAGACCCAGGCCCAGGAACGCGACGGCTCCTTCGCCAACTTCGACTTCGGCAAAGGCGCCTACGTCATCCGCACCGAAGACGGCAAGCTCCCGCGCCTGGCCATCCCGCGCCTCCTCTCCGCCTACCCCTACGTGGAATCGGAAAAGAACGGCTGGGGCAGCAACGTCATCACCGCGGACCACAACAACTTCGGACCCCGCTTCGGCTTCGCCTATCGCCCGTTCAACGACAGCAAGACCGTCGTTCGCGGCGGCTTCGGCGTCTTCTACAACATCATCCCCGTCTACATCGGCATCCGCCAGATCTCATGGTCCAACGCGCCGTTCGTGCTGACGGAAACCTTCGAAGCCGGCACCACGCCGACCCTCTCGCTCGCCAATCCGTTCCCCGGCGGCGGTACCATCTCGCCCAACCCGAGCATCGTCGCGGTGAACCGCGAGATCCGCAACACCTCCTCCATGCAGTTCAACTTCACGGTGGAACGCGAGATCTTCGCCAACACCGGCCTGCGCGTCTCCTACGTCGGCAACAAGGGTTCGCGCGTGCCGTGGTACAACTACGACCGCAACCTGCCCATCACCCAGCGGCTGGGCACGGTGCAGTCCAACCGGCCATTCCAGCCGTGGGCTTCGATCACCACGCTCGATACGAACGGCAACTCCATCACGCATCAGATGCAGGTGGAAGTCATCCGGCGGTTCTCCAAGGGCTTCTTCATCCAGGCCAACTACACCTGGAACAAGACGCTCGACAACGTGCCGATCGTCGGCGGTCCGCAGAACCCGTACAACGCCGCGCTCGACCGTGGCAACGGCGACTCCATCCGTCCGCGCGTGGCCTACATCTCGGCCAGCTACGAACTGCCCTTCCTCCAGAAGAACAAGATTCTGGGCGGCTGGCAGATCGCCGGCATCGGCCAGTTCCGTTCGGGCACGCCTTTCAGCCTGACCTACAATCCGAATCAGGCCGGTTGGCTCGGCGGGCGTCCGAACGTGGTCAGCTCCGACGTCTATCCGTCCAACCAGAGCATCACCAACTGGTTCAACACTTCGGCCTTCGCGGTTCCGGCGCCGTTCACCTTCGGCAACATGGCTCGTAACATGCTGTTCGGGCCGGGGCAGAAGATCATCGACGTCAGCGTGTTGAAGGACTTCCGTTTCGGCGAGAACCACTTCGTCCAGTTCCGGGCGGAGGCGTTCAACATGCCGAACACGCCGAGCTTCGGTAACCCGGGTGGCAACATCTCGGTGCCGGCGTCGGTGGGCCGCATCACGGGTGTGACCGTGTCGGCTCGCGCGGTGCAGTTTGGGCTTAAGCTAGTGTTTTAATGCGCAACGGTCTGGCAGTTTTGGCGTTGTTAAGTCTGGCGGCGGCCGGGAAGGATTCCGCGTTTTTCGAAACGCGGATCCGCCCGGTGCTGGCCAAGAACTGCTACAGCTGCCACGGCCAAACGGAAATTGCCGGGCTGCGGCTGGACTCTCGCGAGCGCATGCTTCGCGGAGGAAAGTCGGGCCCGGCAATTGTTCCGGGGAAAGTGGAAGAGAGCCGGCTGCTGACGGCGGTGGCGAGCGCGAAGATGCCGCCGGGCCGGAAGCTGGACGAGAAGGAAATTACGGATCTGCGCGAATGGGTTCGCGACGGTGCCATCTGGCCCGAGGAGCGGGGAGCGGGCGGGAAAGAGTTGTGGAGCTTGCGGCCGGTAAAGAAACCGGCGACGGGCGGGATCGATGAATTGATTGGCGCGCGGTTGCGGGCCGAGGGATTGCAGCAGGGGCGAATGGCGGACCGCCGGACGCTGTTGCGCCGGGCGACCTTTGATTTGACCGGGCTGCCGCCGACGCCGGAAGAGATGCGAGCGTTCCTGGCTGACGAATCGCCGAACGCGTTTGCGAAGGTGGTGGACCGGCTGTTGGCCTCGCCGCGCTACGGCGAGCGGTGGGCGCGCTATTGGCTGGACGTGGCGCGGTACTCCGATGGCGCGCAAGGCGCGCGCGACGACGATCCGTTCCCGAACGCCTGGCGTTACCGGGACTGGGTGGTGCAGGCGCTGAACGATGACCTGCCGTATAACGAGTTTGTGCGGGCGCAGCTGGCGGCCGATCAGTTGCCGGGGCAGAAGCACCTGGCGGCGTTGGGATTCCTGACGATCGGCGAGAGCGACAACGATCGGGTGGACGTGACGACGCGGGCGTTCCTGGGCTTCACGGTGGGCTGCGCGCAGTGCCACGATCACAAGTTCGATCCGATTCCGACGAAGGACTACTACTCGCTGCTGGGCGTGTTCAAGAGCAGCAAGGTGGACGAGCATCCGCTTGTTGATGCGGCCGTCGTGAAGAAGTACAAGGACGCCAAGAAAGCGCTGGCCGAGAAGAAGGCGGAGTTGGACCAGTTCCTGGAGGCGCAGACGAAGCTGGTTGTCGATGTGCTGGCGTCGCGGACCGCGGATTATCTGCTGGGGACGGGCGAGGGGTTGGACGCGGAGACCTTGGCGCGGATGAAGAAGTATCTGGCCAGTTCGAAGAAGGATCATCCGTATTTCGCGCCGTGGTTCGGGCACGAGGGGCGGGAGGCCGCGCTCGAAATGCAGCGGGCGGTGCGCGCGGTGATCGCGGAGAAGAAGGCCGTCGATGACCGGAACTACGTGAAGCTGGGCGGGATTGAGGGGATGAAGGACACGGGCAAGGTCGTTGATACCTTGGTCGATGCGCTGCCGATTGAACGCTTCTACTTCTGGCGCGACATGGCGTCGCGGCCGTACAAGGTGGAGGATTTGAACTTCGGCGGCGGGGTGTTCTACTACGGGCCGAAGGATGTGGCGCGGTTCCTGGATCCGCGGACGAAGGCGTATCTGGACGGGCTGCGGGCCGAGGTGAAAGAGCTGGAGAAGGCCGTGCCGGCGCTGTATCCGTACTATCACGTGATGCGTGACGCGGAGAAGCCGGCGAACACGAAGATCGCCATTCGCGGGAACGCGGAGAACCTGGGCGAGGAGGCGCCGCGGCGGTTCCTGAGCGCGCTGTGCGACGGGGAGCCGGAGGCGTTCAAGCAGGGCAGCGGGCGGTTGGAGTTGGCCGAGGCGATTGCTTCGGAGAAGAATCCGCTGACGGCGCGGGTGATGGTGAATCGCGTGTGGGCCGGGCATTTTGGCGATGGACTGGTGCGGACGCCGAGCAACTTCGGGCAGCTGGGCGAGCGGCCGACGCATCCGGAATTGCTGGACTATTTGGCGGCGCGGCTGGTGGAATCGGGCTGGTCGTTGAAGGCGCTGCACCGGGAGATGATGTTGTCGAAGACGTACCAGTTGGCGTCTGACGCGACGATGGACCGGGACAACCGGCTGTACTGGCGCGCGAACGTGCGGGAGCGGCTGGACGCCGAGGCGCTGCGGGATTCGATTCTGGCGGTGGCCGGGACGTTGGACACGACGGTTGGCGGGGCGTCGAAGCCGATGGCGGACACGTTCACGCGGCGGGCGCTGTATGCGACGGTGAGCCGGTCGAAGCCGGACCGGACGATGGCGCTGTTTGATTTTCCGGATCCGAATGCGTCGTCGGAGCAGCGGATTGTGACCGTTGGGCCGATGCAGCGGTTGTTCTTTATGAACAGCCCGTTTGTGGCGGCGCAGGCGAAGGTGCTGGGGGAGCGGCTGGCGCGGATTGGCATCGCGGCGGGGTATGAGTTGATTTACGGGCGGCCGGCGACGGCCGAGGAGATCCGGCTGGGCGAGGAGTTTGTGGGCGGGGACGCGGGCAAGTGGGCGCAGTATGCGCAGGTGCTGCTGGCGGCGGCCGAGTTCAGTGCGGTGAAATGAGGATGGGTATGCAGAGACGCGATTTCATGCTGGGTGCGGGGTTTGGGGCTGTCGGGCTGGCCGGGACGGCGACCGGGGCGGTGACGCATCACAAGGCGAAGGCGAAGCATGTCATTTTCCTGTTTCTGAACGGCGGGTTGTCGCAGGTGGATACGTTTGACCCGAAGCCGGAGTTGACGCGGATGGATGGCAAGCCGCTGCCGGGGCCGAAGGTGAAGACGGATTCGGCGACTGGGAACCTGATGGCGTCGCCGTATAAGTTCCAGCGCCATGGGAAGAGCGGGATTGAGGTGAGTGAGATCTTTCCGCGGGTGGGCGGATTGATTGATGATTTCTGTGTGGTCCGGGGATGTTATGCGGATAACGGGAATCACGGGCCGTCGTTGATGTTGATGAATACGGGGCACCAGCTGGCGGGGCGGCCGTCGATGGGGTCGTGGATTACTTACGGGCTGGGCACGGAGAATAAGAATCTGCCCGGTTTTATGGCGCTGTGTCCGGGGTATCCGGTGATGGGGCCGCGGCTGTGGAGTTCGGGGTTTTTGCCGAATATTCACCAGGGGACTTATATTCCGAATAACGAGTCGACGCCGGATAAGTTAGTGCAGAATATCCGGAATGCTTCGTTGAGTGTTCGGGAGCAGGAGAAGCAGTTGGGGCTGTTGGACCGGCTGAACAAGTTGTATCTGGGGGATGGGGCGGGGCAGCCGAAGTTGGCCGAGGGCGTGCAGGCGATGGAGGTTGCGTTCCGGATGCAGGCGGAGGCGCCGGAGGCGTTTGATTTGGACAAGGAAGACGCCGGGACCAGGGCGCGGTATGGGGATTCGGAGTTCGGGCGCGGGTGTTTGCTGGCGCGGCGGCTGGTGGAGCGCGGGGTTCGGATGGTGCAGGTTTACTTTGGGAATTCGCAGCCTTGGGATAGTCACGAAGATATCCGGTCGCATAAGGGTTTGGCGGGGCAGGCGGATCCGGCGATTGCGTCGTTGGTGGAGGATTTGAAGGCGCGGGGGCTGTTTGAGGAGACGGTGCTGATTGTGGGGAGTGAGTTTGGGCGGACGCCGATGATTCAGAGCGCGGGGCAGTTGCGGGTGAATCAGGGGCGGGACCATAACGTTTTGGGGTATTCGACGTTGCTGGCGGGGGGCGGGATTCGGGGCGGGATGACGTATGGGGCGACCGATGAGTTCGGGTTGCGGGCGGTGGAGAACCGGGTGCATCCGCATGATTTGCAGGCTACCGTTTTGCACTTGTTGGGGATTGACCATACGCGGTTGACGTATCGGTATTCGGGGCGGGACTTCCGGTTGACGGACGTTGGGGGCCGGGTGGTGCGGGAAGTTTTGGCGTAATTTTGGACACACTTCGGGTGTAGTCCGAGCATTTTGGGGTTACATTACCGGCCGGATTTCGGTTTCCGGCGGGGTGGTGGCGGGCATTTGGGGCAGCGCTGGGGCCGGGATTTCCGGTGCCTGCTGTTGCTGCGGCTCGGGCGTTTCGGGCTCTTCGTTTGTTTTCAATGACTCTTGGGATGGTCCTTGCATGGCGGCGAATTTCTTGAGGCGCATGATGTCGCG